>CAZWFC010000203.1:0-4519 GCA_964632965.1 uncultured Rhodocyclaceae bacterium | reverse complement strand
GCTTGGTGTAGGTCGGGTTGGTGGCGGACGGGCTCACCTGCGGCAGGCCTGCGTCGGAATAGATCTTCGAAGCCGGGATGGTGGTGCCGGAATTCAGGTGGCCGACGACGGCATTCACCTTGGCGTCGACGAACTTCTGCGCCACCAGCGTGCCCTGCTTGGGATCGGCCTGGTCGTCCTCGTTCATCAGTTCGAACTTCACGTCGCGGCCGTCGACCTTCAGCTTCATGGCGTTGGCGTCCTCGATGGCGAGCACGGCGCCGTTCTCGTTGTCCTTGCCCAGATGCGCCTGCGGGCCGGTGAGCGGCGCGACATGGCCGATCTTGACCGTCAGCGCGGGCGGCGGCGGCGGGGGCGCCTGCACCGGCGGCGGGGGCGGCGGGGCCTCCTTGCCGCAACCCATCATGGACAGCGCGGCGATCAGCGACAGGGTCAGGACTTTGACGGGCATTGGTGCCCGCCCTTGGGTCTGGGGTGCGTTCATTGGGGCGTCTCCGTGGGTGGCAATACAGGGGAATATCCGCGGCGATTGTTGCGCGCCCTCCCGGCCTTGTCAATCGCGACTTCAGCCGCCGGCAAAGGCGGCGATGGCATCGAGAAATTCGTCCCAGCGCGTGAAGCTGTGGTCGCCGCCGTCGAGCACGGTCTGGCGCGCACCCTGGTATTTCGCCACAGCCTGACGGTAGTCGAGCAGCGCGTCGCCCTTCTCGGCCAGCAGCCAGAAGCGCTCGGGGTGAGCCAGTGCCGGGACTTCCAGCGCGCGCAGTTCGTCGACGTGCGCACTGGTGAAGTCGAAGCGTTCGCCGGTATAGAGATTGGTCTGCGGGCCGATGAACTCGTGCAGCGACAGGT
The DNA here is from genome assembly GCA_964632965.1 of uncultured Rhodocyclaceae bacterium. Classification (GTDB taxonomy): domain Bacteria; phylum Pseudomonadota; class Gammaproteobacteria; order Burkholderiales; family Rhodocyclaceae; genus Nitricoxidireducens. Next base: position 3,667 of record CAZWFC010000203.1, on the reverse strand, counting down.
GCGCCACCACCGCCGGATTGACCAGCACGACGCCACGCACGGCGTCCGGATGCCGCTGCGCCAGCCAGGTGGCGTAATAGCCGCCGAGCGACGAACCGACCAGCGTCACCGGCGGCGCGCCGGCGGCGATGAGGTCTTCCGCCAGGTCGACGGCGGCACGCGGCGAATGCGACAGCTGCGGACAAACGAAAACGGTAGCGCCGCCGCGCTGCGCCACGCGCGCCTTGAGCGCCTGCGCCTTGTGCGAAGCGGGGCCGCTGGTGAAGCCGTGCAGGTAGAGCAGCGTGCCGCTCAAGGCTGCGACCAGTCGACCCAGCCGTAGTGGGCGGTGGCGAGCACCACCAGCCCGAAGGCGATGCGGTACCACGCGAAGACGGTGAAATCGTGGCTGCTGATGTAGCGCAGCAGCCAGCGCACGCAGAGAAAGGCCGAGACGAAGGCCGAGACGAAGCCGACCGCCCACATGCCGATGTCGTCGGCATTGAGCAGCGCGCGCTCCTTGTAGAGCTGGTAGGCGGTCGCGGTGAACAGCGTCGGGATGGCGAGGAAAAAGGAGAACTCGGTGGCGGCCTTGCGCGACAGGCCGAAGAACAGGCCGCCGATGATGGTGGCGCCGGAGCGCGAGGTGCCGGGGATCAGCGCGCAGGCCTGCGCCAGTCCGAGCTTGAAGGCGTCGATGACGTCCAGCTCGTCGACGCTGTCGACGCGGATGCGGTGCTGGCGCTTCTCGGCCCAGAGGATGAAGACGCCGCCGAGGATGAAGGCGAGCGCCACCGGCACCGGCTGGAACAGGTGCGCCTTGATGGTCTTGTGGAACAGCAGGCCGAGCACGGCGAGCGGCAGGAAGGCGATGAAGAGGTTGAGCACCAGACGCTGCGCCTTGATGTCGCGCGGCAAACCCGCCAGCACGGCGAAAATCCGGGCGCGATACTCCCAGCAGACGGCGAGAATGGCGCCGGACTGTATGACAATCTCGAACAACTTGCCCTTTTCATCGTTAAAATGCAGCAAATCGCCGGCGAGTATCAGGTGTCCGGTGCTGGAGACGGGCAGGAACTCCGTCAGCCCCTCGACGATGCCAAGAACCAGCGCGTGAAACAGGAGGGTGAGATCCATCGGTAATGGTGGGAGTTGCCCGTCGAAATGGCGGGCGAGTTTAGCATGACGAAAAAAATCTCCGTCCAGCAACTCAAGCCGGGCATGTACGTCGCGGACCTCGGTTCCGACTGGATGGCGCATCCTTTCCTGCGCAACAGCTTCGCCGTCAAGGACGAAGCGACGATCCGCAAAATCGTCGAGTCGGGCATCCACGAGGTCTATATCGACCCGGCCAAGGGTCTCGACGTCGCCGATGCGCCGACCGAGCACGAAGTGCGCGAAGAACTCGAAGCCGAGATGATCCGCGTCGCCACCGACGTCACCCCCATCCACAAGGTGACCACCCGCGAGGAACTGGGCCGCGCCAGGAAGGTGCATGGCGAGGCCAACAAGATCATCCACAACATCATGAACGACGTGCGCCTCGGCAAGCAGGTGCAGGTCGAAGCGGTCGAACCGCTGGTCGAGCAGATGACCGAGTCGATACTGCGCAATGCCGGCGCCCTGCTGTCGCTGTGCCGCGTCAAGAACAAGGACGACTACACCTTCCAGCACTCGGTCTCGGTGTGCGCCCTGCTGGTGGCCTTCTGCCGCGCCGCCGGCCTCGACGCCAAAACCATCCACCTCGCCGGCGTCGGCGGCCTGCTGCACGACATCGGCAAGGTGCGGGTTCCGGACAAGATACTCAACAAGCCGGGGCAGTTCACCGAGGACGAATTCGCCATCATGAAGCGCCACGTCGTCGAGAGCCGCAACATCCTCGACGAGACCGACGGCATCAGCGAAATCTCCATCCAGGTGGCCCACGAGCACCACGAGCGCTACGACGGCTCAGGCTATGCGCAGGGACTCAAGGGCGAAGCCATTTCGAAAATGGGCCGCATGGCGGCCATCTGCGACGTCTACGACGCCATCACGTCGAACCGCGTCTACCACAAGGGCATGGCGCCGCACGAAGCGCTGCGCAAGATCTTCGAGTGGAGCAAGTTCCACTTCGACCCGCTGCTGGTGCAGCAGTTCATGCGCGCCATCGGCATCTATCCCGTCGGCACGCTGGTGATGCTCGAATCGGGCCGCCTCGCCATCGTGCTGGAACAGGCGGAAACCAGCCTGCTGCAACCGCTGGTCAAGGTCTTCTACGACAGCAAGCGCAACCAGTATCTCGAACCGCAGGAGCTGGACCTCTCCAAGCCCATGGGCCAGGGCGGCGCCGACAAGATCGCCGGCCACGAAACGCCGGAGAAGTGGAACCTGGATATCGGCCGGTTCATGTAGCGGCCGTCTGCGCTTCGAGGTCGGCCAGCCACGCCAGCGCCTCCGCGCGCGACGCGCCGCACATTTCAAGCGACGGCTGCAGGCCGCCGCAGCAGGCCGGCCGCTCGGGGCGGCCGAAGATTTCACAGCGCAAGTCGGGCAGCAGATGAGGGCAGGGCACGCCGGCCGGCTTGGCCAGCGTGCTGATCGACGGCGCGATGCAGCAGGCGCCGCAGCCGGGGCGGCAACTCGGCACGGACATCAGCGGCAATACCGGTCCACCTTGTCCTGCGCCCGTTTCTGGGCGGCCGGACGGTCCTTGTCGTCGAGATATTCCTTCTGGCCGTCCTTGCCGGTGCGATAGACGGGGCGCTGGCGGTTCAGCACATCGAGATCGCGCCGGGCCGTCTGGCAGTCGTATTCGGCCGCCTTGGCGGCATGCTCGGCACGGTCCTGCTTCTGCTGCGCTTCGAGCCGGCGCGTGCCGGATTCCTGCAACTGCGTCTGCCAGTCGCGGCTCCGCGCGGCGGCGGCCGGATCCTCCGGCACCGCCGGCTTGATGGTCAGCTTGTCGGCCTTGCCGCCGGGCGGCGGCGTGTCGGAGAAATGCACCTTGCCGTCCGCATCGCGCCACTTGTAGGCCTGCGCGCAGGCAGCGCCGGCGGCGAGCGCGAGGCAGAGCGGCAGGAGCAACCTCTTGCGCGTCATGTCTTGCTGTAGAGCTCCGCGCCGGCCTTGACGAATTCCACCACCTTCGACTCCATGCCCTTTTCCAGCGCCTCCTGCTCGCTGACGCCCTGGCTGGCGGCGTAGTCGCGCACGTCCTGGGTGATTTTCATCGAGCAGAAGTTGGGGCCGCACATGGAGCAGAAATGCGCGAGCTTGGCGCCGTGCGCCGGCAGCGTCTCGTCGTGGAATTCGCGCGCCTTGTCGGGGTCGAGGCCGAGGTTGAACTGGTCTTCCCAGCGGAACTCGAAGCGCGCCTTGGACAGCGCGTTGTCGCGTATCTGCGCGCCGGGGTGCCCCTTGGCGAGGTCGGCGGCGTGGGCGGCGATCTTGTAGGCCATGATGCCGTCCTTGACGTCGTTCTTGTCCGGCAGGCCGAGGTGTTCCTTCGGCGTGACGTAGCAGAGCATCGCCGTGCCGTACCAGCCGATCATCGCCGCGCCGATGGCGCTGGTGATGTGGTCGTAGCCGGGGGCGATGTCGGTGGTCAGGGGGCCCAGCGTGTAGAAGGGCGCCTCGTGGCACCACTTCAACTGCAGGTCCATGTTCTCCTTGATCATGTGCATGGGCACATGGCCGGGGCCTTCGA
>CAZWFC010000202.1:0-4525 GCA_964632965.1 uncultured Rhodocyclaceae bacterium | reverse complement strand
ACGCCGATCAGCGGCGACATCACCGAAGGCCGCGGGCTGAACATCGGCTATTTCGCCCAGCAGGAACTCGATGTCCTGCGGCCGCAGGACAACCCGCTCGAACACATGGTGCGCCTGGTCAAGGAAACCTCCGCGGCCTTGCGCGGCAGCGGCCAGGGCACGCGCGAGCAGGACCTGCGCAACTTCCTCGGCACCTTCAACTTCAGCGGCGACATGGTCAAGCAGCTGGTCGGCACCATGAGCGGCGGCGAAAAAGCGCGCCTCGTGCTGTGCATGATCGTCTGGCAACGCCCCAACCTGCTGCTGCTCGACGAACCGACCAACCACCTCGACCTCGCCACGCGCGAAGCGCTCGGCGTGGCGCTCAACGAATTCGAAGGCACCGTCATGCTCGTCAGCCACGACCGCGCCCTGCTGCGCGCCGTATGCGACGAGTTCTGGCTGGTCTCGCACGGCGGCGTCGAACCGTTCGAAGGGGACCTCGACGACTACCAGCGCTACCTGCTCGACGAAGCCAAGCGCTCGCGCGAAGCGGCAGCGGCGGCTCAGAAAAAGCTGGCCGCCTAGCCGGACGACGGCGGATGTAGCGGCTACCCGCCGCAGAATTCCAGCAAGTCGGCAACGAAGCGGTCGCGCTGCGCGAGGTGCGGCGAGTGGTCGGCACCGGCGTAAATATGCAGGGTCGAAGCCGGGATGCGGCTGGCCACGTAGTGGGCGGTTTCGGTGCGGTAGAAGTTGCTTTCCGCGCCATACACCAGCAGGGCCGGAACGTCGATGGATCCCAGCACGTCGCGATAGTCGGCGGCGGTAAGGCTCTCCCAGCAGGCAATCAGGGGAACAGGGTCCAAAGCTTGCAGACCGGCGCGGGCTCGTTGCCAGCCGACCGTGTTTTCCAGATATTTCTGCCGCGCACGCAGGTTCAAGCCGAAGGCGGTCATTTGCAGCACGCCCTCGGCAAAATCGTCCCACAACATGCCGAGCAGGGCAGCCGCCTTGTCCGCGCCGAAATCGCCGTAGATGCCGTGCGGCCAGCCATCGTCGGTCACCAGCTTCGGCGACTGGTCGATGATGCACACCCCGGCAAGCCGCCGCGTACCGAAATCACGGATGTACTGCCACAGCGTCAGCGCGCCCATCGAATGGCCGACCACGGTGACGGCATCGAGGCCGTAGTGTTCGATCAGGTTGTGCAGGTCGCGCGCCATGCGCGCGACGCTCGGCACGGTCGTCGTCGCCAACCGGTGCCCGCCGTGGCCGCGCGCATCCCAAGCGTATATCGTGCGGCGAGGCTTCAGCGCGTCGAGAAAGGAACTCCATTCCCGATGGTCGGCCGTCCAGCCGTGCAACATGACCAGCGGAGCGCCATTGCCGGAAACATGGACGCGAATCTTTTCGCCGTCGTCGGCCGGAAACTGATTCATGGCAGTCAGTCAGGAATGTGCCGATGGAATGCCTTGCAGGCGCCGGAAAGCAAAAGGCCCAACCTTGTGAGTTGGGCCTAACGCCTGAATCCGATGGTTGCGGGGGCAGGATTTGAACCTGCGACCTTCGGGTTATGAGCCCGACGAGCTGCCAGACTGCTCCACCCCGCGTCAGAGAAATGGAAGTATATAGCCTTCTTCAATCCATAGCAAGCATTCATGACAACATAACTGTTTTCCGTTCCCGCCGAATTGGCCGGACTCAGCGGCTGTACTCCGCATTAAGGCATCCCCGGCCGTCGCGCACAATGTGCATCTAAGCTGGCTGGTACTGTCTCCAGCCGTCATTCATCATTCTCGGGAAAGGCAAGTGCCGATCATCTGGCTCAACATCTCCGCTACCCGGTACGCGCTCAGGCTGTCATTCCTGCTCGTTGCCGCCTTGCTGGCGGGATGTTCGCAGATCGGCGACTACAAGCGACCGGCCGCGCCGGTCGCCGAATCCTGGCCCGATGCGGCGGCGCCCGGCGGCAAGCGCGTCGCCGCACAGACGGAGTGGCGCACGTTCTTCCCCGATCCGCGCTTGCAAGCCCTGATCGCAGCCGCGCTCGAACGCAACCGCGACATGCGCATGGCCGTCGCGCGCATCGAGGAAGCCCGCGCGCAATACGGCATCACCCGCGCCGACCGCTTGCCGACGGTGAATGCCAATTTCGGCCGCAATGCCGCCATGACGCCGGGCGAGGCCGTTGGCGGCACCAACACCTCGATTTCCGGGCAGCGCTACGACTTCACGCTCAGCACGGTCTCCTATGAAGTCGACTTCTGGGGCCGCGTCAACGGCCTTTCCGAATCGGCGCGCGCAAGCTACCTGTCCAGCGAGGAAGCGCGCCGGGCCATGCGCCTGTCGCTGATCGCCGACGTCGCCAATGCCTACTTCACCTTGCTTGAAATGAGCGAGCGCACGCAACTCGCCCGCGCCGGAGTGGGATCGCGCGAAAAAGCGCTTGCCCTGGTCGCCCGCGGGCGCGAGGCCGGCTTCGCTTCGGCCCTCGACTACCTGCAAGCCGAGAGCGCGCTCGAAGCGGCTCGCGCGGAAGTCGCGATCCTCGACCGCGAACGCGCCGCCGCCGCCAACCTGCTGCAATTCCTCGTCGGCGGCTTCCCGGAATCCCTGCCGGCCGGCCGGACGCTCGCAACACAGGACGTCGACGCCGACCTCGCCGCCGGATTGCCGGCCGAGGTGCTCGTCGCGCGCCCCGATGTCATCGCGGCGGAACAACGTCTGATAGCGGCCCACGCCAACATCGGCGTGGCTCGCGCCGCCTTCTGGCCGAAGATTCTGCTCACCGCCAGCGTCGGAGTGGCCAGCCGTGCGCTCGCCACCCTGTTCGCACCCGGCCACAACAGCTGGGCCTTCCAGCCCTCCCTCAACATGCCCTTGTTCGACGGTGGCCGCAATGCCGGGAACATCGACCTTGCAGAGGCGCGCAAGATCATCGCCGTCGCCGATTACGAAAAGACGGTACAGCAGGCATTCCGCGAGGTGGCCGACCTGCTCGCCGCGCGCACGACGATGACCGAACAGCGACGGTCGGCGGAAGCCAACCTGAAGGTGCAGGATGAGCGCCTCAAGGTCGCTCAGGCTCTTTTCAAGGGTGGCCAGACCGGCTACCTCGACGTACTCGACGCCCAGCGCGAACACTTCGCCGCGCAGCAGTCGACCGTGCAGGTACGCCGCGCCCAGCTGAGCGCCTCCGCCCAGCTCTACAAGGCGCTCGGGGGGGGCGACTGATGCCGACGGCAAGACGAACCGGAGCGACGCGATACCGCGCTATCGCCGCGCTGCTGGCGGCGACCGGCTTGTCCAGTCCTTGCGCGCTGTCGTTCGAGTCGGTCCGCACACAAGAGATCAACGAATGCCGCAGCGGCGAGATCGTGACGTGGGGAGACGGCGTCGACCGCAGGGCCTATGCGACCGTGCTCTCGTTCACCTACAACCCGGCTGGCGCACCGCCCTGGTTTGCCGACGTACTGGTGGCCAATCAGGTGGCCCGGGCCGCGAATGCGTGGTCCCAGTGCGGCATACCGGTTCGCATGGTCCCCTGGACCGGCAAGGCGGAATTGCGCCAGGGGCTGGTGACGGTGCAGTGGAGCGAAAAGGACAGCGGCGGCAATTTCGGCCTGGCCAATGTCAGCCGCGGCACGCTATCGCTGGGACCCAAGGCTTTCGAACTGTTGCGGACGCGGAATCCCGCCCACGACGCCGGCGAGACCCTGCAGATGGTGATTTCCCACGAGATGGGGCACCTCTTCGGCCTCATGGCGCATTCGCGCCGCTGCGTCGACGTGCTGTCCTACTATCACAACGGCAAGGGGGACAAGTGCTTCACGCGCGATGGCGCGCCTGTCGCGGCCGGCGTCGAGTACCGGAATTCGCTGCCCACCGCCTGCGACATCGATCGTTGCCGCAAGGCGAACGGAATGCCGCCGCTTTCCGGCGGACGGGCGATTCCGTAGTTCCCGGCCGGCTGGCCGGGCAAGGAGCTTCCCCGGATCAGTGGGGCTTCACGTAGAGGAACCGGCCGTCGGCAGGAGGAAAGACCGCGACGTTCGAATAGGTCCGGTCTTCGACGCCGGCGAACGACAGCATGCGCAACAGGGAAGTGACCTCGGTACACGACAGCGCTTTCCAGGACTCGTCATCGAGACCGATGCTGGTCGGTTCGGCAGAACAGGGTGTGGCCATGATATCTCCCATGCAGTACGTTGCTCGGGCGCCGGTCCGCGTGGAATACCCGGGTGCGCCGTCAAGACAAGTACAGCAAGCGCCGTTCCATGCCGATGGATTGGCCCGCGCAGGTCGGTACGGCCGCCCAGACGGGTGAATGCGGCAATTCGGAGTCGATCGGATCGCGATTTCCGGGAAATGCTTGCCGCGAGGCGGCAACAACTGCCGCCGGAGGATGCGGCAAACCCTGGCGGGCTTCTGCTTGAGACGTCCCGAGGACGTCGATGCCATGGGGAAATTGCTGGTGCCGACACCCGGATTCGAACTGGGGACCTACCGCTTACAAGGCGGTTGCTCTACCAACTGAGCTATG
>CAZWFC010000201.1:0-4553 GCA_964632965.1 uncultured Rhodocyclaceae bacterium | reverse complement strand
GGAAACCGTCGCCGCCGGTTTCGAGACGGCGAAGAACGAGGCGGTCGTCGTCGGTTCGGACGCCATCTCCTTCGTCAGCGGCGTCACGGCGGAGCGGCGCGAGGCCATCGTCAATTCCTCGCTGCTGGCCCAACTGGTCGCCAGGAAGACGGTCGGCAATTCGACCGACATCTATGCCTGGTACGACGCCTACTTCGACGTGCTCGCCAACATCGGCTGGGTCGTGCAGCAAAAGGACTTCGCCGAATACCGCCAGGCCAGCCAGAACTTCGAGGCGCACGAAGCCGTGCTGGCCGTCGCCACGACGCTGCTCGGCGCCGCGCCGACGGCCCTGGCGCTGGTCAAGACCACGCTCGACGCCCTGCACTCGATGAACGCCGACAAGCCCTGGATCACGCTGTTCAACCGCGAGAGCCAGAACGCCAGGACCGCCCACTTCCAGATCACCCTGGCCGAACAGGCGGCGGACGGGCAGTTCTTCGTCACCCTGATGGCCTTCGGCCTCGAAGCCAGTTCGACCATCACCCAGGTGCTGTTCTTCAGGATGACGGCGAACGAGGCGACGCTGCGCCATTGCTCCGGCAAGGTGACGATAGACACCGCCGTACTCGACGAACTGCGCGCCGACCTCAAGGCCAAGCTCGTCGCGCATTCCCGCGACTACGTAAGAAAGCTTCCGGATCTCGGCCCCTGAGCCGCCGGAAGTTCGCGCCGCGCCCGCGTGGCGGGTGCCGCGCCGACGCAGTTCGGCCGCGATCCCCGCGGCCCTCCACCCGAGGAGAGAAACATGGCGAAAACCGGTAGCGCCTCCCCCAGCAAGGCCAAGGCGATGTCCTTGCACATCGGCCTCAATGCCGTCAGTCCCGCCCACTACGGCGGCTGGAGCGGCGACCTCGCCGCCTGCGAGTTCGACGCCAAGGACATGGCGGCAATCGCCAAGTCCCGCGGCATGAAATCCACCCTGCTGCTGACGGCCAACGGCACCCGCGCCAAGGCGCTGGCGGCCATCCGCGCGGCGGCCAAGCAACTGAAGCGCGACGACCTGTTCTTCCTCACCTACTCCGGCCACGGCGGCCAGGTGCCCGACGTCACCGGCGAGGAAGCCGACAAGAAGGACGAAACCTGGTGCCTCTACGACGGCCAGCTGATCGACGACGAGCTTTACCTCGAACTCGGCCGCTTCGCCGCCGGCGTGCGCATCCTGGTGCTGTCCGACAGCTGCCACAGCGGCACCGTGACGCGCGCCGCCGCACCGCCGCCGTCTGCCGCCGGCCGCTCCAAGCTGATGCCGCCGGCCGTGGCCATGCGCACCTACCGCGAGCACCAGGAGTACTACGACAAGTTGCAGCGCGACGTCGCCAAAGCCGCCGGCAAGGCCGCGGCCATCGACCCGGACACTGTCCTCGCCGGCATCGCGGTCAGCCCCCGGTTGACCGCGCTGGCGACGCGGTTCGGCCCGGCCACGATCCTGATCTCGGGCTGCCAGGACAACCAGACCTCGCTGGACGGCGACCACAACGGCGCCTTTACCGAGCAGTTGCTGCGCGTCTGGAATCATGGCCGCTTCGTCGGCAACTACGCGAAATTCCACGCCGCCATCGTCGCCGGCATGCCGGCAGGCCAGACGCCCAACTTGTTCACGCTCGGCGCCGCAGCGGGCTTCATCCGGCAGACGCCGTTCGCCGTCTGAGCCGGTGCCGGGCGCCGGCAAGACAGCACGTTCGCGCAATCCATCACCAGGGAGTGACGCCATGCCCAAAGTCGCGCTGACCGACAGCCTCCGCGCCGAGTACGAAAAACTTTTCGATACCTGCGCCGCCCAGCCGGCGCGGCAGGCAGAGGCCGATCGCGCGGCGCAGCGCCTGATGGCGAACAGCGCCCGCTACCGGGCGGTGGCCGAAAAAACCGGCGTGCCCTGGCCCGTGATCGCAACGATCCACATGATGGAATGCGGCGGCCGCTTCGACCGGCACCTGCACAACGGCGACCCGCTTACCGCCCGTACCGTTCAGGTGCCCGCGGGCCGGCCCGTAGCCGGCCAGCCGCCCTTCACCTGGGAAGCGAGCGCCGCGGACGCCCTGGCGTTCGACGGCATGGCCGCCTGGCAGGACTGGAGCGTGGCGGGAACGCTCTACCAGTTGGAAGGCTACAACGGCTGGGGCTACCGGCTACGCCATCCCGAGGTGCTGACGCCCTATCTCTGGGCCGGTTCGCGCCACTACACAGCGGGCAAGTTCGTCGCCGACGGCAAATGGTCGGCGACGGCCGTATCGAAGCAGATCGGCGCCGCCGTGCTGTTGCGCCAGCTCATGACGGCCGATGCAACGGTCCGCCTCGCCGTCGCCACGGATGCCGGCGTGCCGAAGCAGGAGCCGGCGGCTCCGGGCTGGTCGGCGCAGACCTACCCGATCGCCGCCGCCCGCGGCGCGGATGCCGCGACGACGCCGCTGGAACTGCCCGCCGATGCCGTGCTGGAATTGACTCTCGCCGACGGCACGCGCCTGCTGGTGGCGGCCGCCGACGCCGGGCGCTACCTCGGCGCGCCGGAGCGCGGCGCCGACCATGCCGAATTCATCCGCGTCGGCCAGAGCCTGCGCCCCGACCCGGCGCTGCGGCTGGGCGCCAGCCGCGACGGCCTGGGCGCCTGGATCGTCAGCAGCCTGCGCGTCTTCCGCGACGGCCCGGCGGCGATGACGGCGCTGGCGGCGGCGGGCGCCTACCAGGACAGCCAGCTCGAAAACCGGCGCGGCCTCTACCGCTGCGCCACCGACACCTGGGGCCTGAGCCCGGCGGCGGCCGTGCCGGCAGGAAAGGCGATCCTGCTGTTCATCCACGGCACGGCCTCCTCCACCCACGGCAGCTTCGCCGGCCTCTGGCAGGACGATTTCCGCCGGCAAATCGCCGCCGACTACGGCGACCGGGTCTACGCCTTCGAGCACCGCAGCCTCACCGAGAGCCCCATCGCCAACGCCCTGGCGCTGGTCAAGACCTTGCCGGCGGATGCCGTGCTCCACCTCGTCACCCACTCCCGCGGCGGCATGGTCGGCGAGCTACTGGCGCGGGCGAACCGGCGCCAGGCCGAGCCCTTCACCGACGACGAGATCGCCGCCTTCCTCGCCTATGCCGAACGCACCGGGCGCGAGAGCTGTGCCGCCGCTGCCGCAGAATTGCGCGAACTGAGCCGCGAGCTGGCGACGCGGCGCATCCGCGTCGAACGCTTCGTCCGCGTCGCCGGCCCGATCCGCGGCACAACGCTGGCCTCGGGCAAGCTCGACCGCTGGGCCACGGTGATGCTGAACCTCGTCGGCAAGGGCGTCGGACTGGCGACCGCCGCCCTGCCCGGCGGAACCGTCATCGCCAAGGGCACCGAGCTGCTGACTTCCTTCCTGCTCGCCGTGGTCAAGGAGCGCACCGACGCCCGGCTGCTGCCCGGCCTCGAAGCGATGATGCCGGACTCCCCCCTGGTGTCGCTGCTCAACGGCCCCGCCGTCGAGATCGAGGGCAGCCTGCATGTGGTCGCCGGCGATTACGCAGGCGGCGGCCTGCTGGCGCGCCTCGGCGACTGGCTGTCGGAGTCCTTCTACGGCAGCGCGACCGACCTCGTGGTGAACACGCCCTCGATGGCCGGCGGCGCCCGGCGCAGCGGCGGCATCTGGCAGTTGCCGGTGCGCGGCCCCGAGGTCACCCACTTCAGCTATTTCGAGCGCCGGGAAAGTGCGGCGGCGATGCTGGATGCCCTCGCCGGGCGCTCCGACCGCTTCCAGGCCCTTGCCGGCCCGTCCCGGGCGACGATCAGCCGCGGCGGCCGCAAGCCCCTGCCGCGTCAGGACGCGCCCATCGCCCTGCTCCTGCCGGGCATCATGGGCAGCCAGCTCCAGGTCGGCCGCAACCGCGTGTGGTTCGAGCCGCTGAGCCTGTGGACCGGCGGCATCGCCAAACTCAACATCGGCGCCGCCGGCGTGACGCCCGACGGCTGGCTGGACCGCTGCTACGAAGACCTCGCCCAGCACCTCTCAGCAACCCACGAGGTGCGACCCTTCGCCTACGACTGGCGCATTTCGATGCTCAAGGAGGCGCAACGCTTCGGCACCGTGCTCGACCAGGCGCTGGCCGATGCCCGGCAGCGCGGCAAGCCCGTGCACATCGTCGCCCACTCGATGGGCGGCCTGGTGGCCCGGCTCGCCCTCAAGGAGCGCTGGTCCGCCTTCAAGGCGCTGCCCGGTAGCCGCCTGCTCCAGCTGGGCACGCCCAACAACGGCTCCCACGCCATCGCCGGGGTGCTGCTCGGCCGGGACGACTTCGTGCAGATGATCGAACGCTGGTTCGATCTGCGCTATGACATGCGGGGGTTCCTCGACACGGTGAAGGACTTTCCCGGCGTCCTCGAACTGCTGCCCTGGCCGGCGGACAACGGGCTGGCCGCCGATGGCGTCGACTATTTTTCCGCCGACACCTGGAACGCCTGGCAACAGGGCGATGCCTCGGCCGGCGCGAGCGGTGGCTGGCCGGCGCCCGCGGCTGCGGCCCTCGCCCGCGCCCGGTCCGCCGTCGCC
>CAZWFC010000200.1:0-4577 GCA_964632965.1 uncultured Rhodocyclaceae bacterium | reverse complement strand
CAGGCCGGCGCCGACGCGGGCCGCTCCGGTCGCCGCGCCTGCCGCCCCGGCGGCTATGTCGGCCGCTCCCGTGGCGACTCCGACAGCGGCGCCCGCGGCCGCGACCGCCGACGATTCCGACTGGCACGCGCTGGTCGCCCGCCTGCCGCTGGTCGGCATGGTCAAGCAACTGGCGCAGCATTGCGAACTGGCCGAGCTGGACAATCATCAGGTCACCTTGCGCCTGCCGCCGAATCACAAGCACCTGCAAGGCAAGGTGCAGCAGGACAAGCTCCAGGCCGAATTGCAGAACCACTACGGCCGGCCGCTGAAACTCGTCATCGAAGTGGCCGAGGCGGCGGGCGTCACGCCGGCCGAACGCAGCCGCAATGAGCGGCGCGAGCGCCAGGACAAGGCCGTCGCCGCCATCGAGCAGGATCCTTTCGTCCAGGCCGCGATCGATCTGTTCGACGCCAGCATTGACGAATCCACCATCAAACCCGTTTGAAGGAGTCAGACAATGTTCAACAAGGGCGGCATTGCCAACCTGATGAAGCAGGCCCAGCAGATGCAGGAAAACATGCAGAAGGCGCAGGAGCAGCTGGGCTCCGTCGAAGTGGAAGGCCAGTCCGGCGCCGGCATGGTGAAAGTGACCATGACCTGCAAGCATGACGTCAAGCGCGTCGCCATCGACGCTTCGGTCATGGACGACAAGGAAATGCTGGAAGACCTGATCGCCGCCGCCGTCAACGATGCCAATCGCCGTGCGGAGCAGACCACGCAGGAAAAGATGTCCGGCTTCACGGCGGGCCTCAACCTGCCGCCCGGCTTGAAGCTGCCGTTCTGATGGCATCAGTGTCGTCGCTGGACGACCTGATCGAGGCGTTGCGCTGCCTGCCGGGAGTCGGCCCCAAGTCGGCGCAGCGCATGGCCTACCATCTGCTGCAACGCAATCCGCGCGGCGCCGAGCGCTTGGCGCAGTCCCTCGACCATGCGCTGAAGACGCTGCGGCATTGCAACCGCTGCAACACCTTCACCGAAGAAGAGGTCTGCGACCGCTGCCAGTCGGCGCGGCGCGATCCGGCGCTGCTGTGCATCGTCGAGATGCCCGTCGATCTCAACACCATGGAGCAGACCCATGCCTTCAACGGGCTCTACTATGTGCTGATGGGCCGGCTTTCGCCGCTCGACGGCATCGGGCCGAAGGAACTCGGTTTCGAGCGCCTGCTGGCGCGTGCCACCGACGGCCTGGTGAAAGAGGTGATCCTCGCCACCAACTTCACCAACGAGGGCGAGGCCACCGCCCATTACCTTTCGGAAGTCCTCCATGCGCGCGGCCTCAAGGTCAGCCGCATCGCGCGCGGTCTGCCGGTCGGCGGCGAGATCGAATACTCCGACGCCGCGACGGTGGCGCAGGCGCTGATCGAACGGCGCGATTACTGAGCCGCGTTTCCCGCTGTTTTCCGTTGTCCGCGCATCGCCTGTCCGGGTAAAGTGGCGGCAAGGGGAGGGGGACGATGAACGATCCGGCACCGGCGCAACGCCTGGCGGGGAAGTGGGCCTGGGGATTCATTCCCTTGGTGCTGATGGTCGAGGTCGCGGTTGTCGCGACATTCGATGCGCGCGCGCCGCAACTGCCGCCGGCGACCCCGGTGCTGGAGCCGGCGCCGGTCGCCACGGCCGTCGCGGAGCCGAAACCGCGTCGCAAGAGCAAGGCCGAACGCAAGCGCGAAGCCAGGGAGGCCGCACGGGCCGCATCGGTTGCTGCCGGGTCCGAAGCGGCGCCCGCGGCCGTTCCACGCGGGGAGGCGAAAAAAGAGGTGGCCGTCCCGGAAGACGAGGCCGCGCCGCGGCCGGTTGGCGGTTCTGCGCCGGACGATGCCGCCGCGATCGTCCAGGGAACCTGGGTGGGTGTGCATACCTGCCCGAACGCCGCCGACATCCATATCGCCCTGAAGATCACCGGCAAGCGGGCTCTGGTGCATTTCCATTCCGGCTCGGCGGCGGCGCCGCAGTCGCCGGGATGCTATACGGCGCGCTGGTCGTACAACCCGGACCGCACCCATCTGGAGATAGCGCCGCAGGCCTGGCTTTGGCGCGTGGGGCAAACGACTCCGTTGCGCCTGTCCGGCTGGGTCAACCGCGAGAACATCGTCGGCGAAGTCGCCGACATGGCGGGATGCCGCGGCTTCACGCTGCACCGGCAGGGCGCCGACGGTTTTCCCGCCGACTGCCGCTGACAAGCCGGTTTCGACATTGGACACACCATGAAAACAATTCCGGACAAACCGCTGGCGGGCGTCCGCGTCGTCGAGCTCGGCACCCTGATCGCCGGACCGTTCTGCACGCGCATCCTCGCCGAGTTCGGCGCCGAGGTCGTCAAGATCGAGGCGCCGGGCGCGGGCGACCCGCTGCGGTCGTGGCGCAAGCTCTACGAGGGGACTTCCCTGTGGTGGTACGTCCAGGCGCGCAACAAGAAGTCGGTGACGGCGAACCTCAAGCATCCGGCCGGCGTCGAGGTGGTCAGGCGGCTGGTGCGGCGCGCCGACATCGTCGTCGAGAATTTCCGTCCCGGCGTGCTGGAGAAGCTCGGCCTGGGCTGGGATGTCCTGTCGGCGCTGAATCCGGGGCTGGTGATGGTGCGTCTTTCCGGCTTCGGCCAGACCGGGCCGATGGCGAGCCAGCCTGGCTTCGGCGCCATCGGCGAGTCGATGGGTGGCCTGCGTTCCATCACCGGGTTTGCCGACCGGCCGCCGGTGAAGACCGGGGTTTCCATCGGCGACTCGATCGCCGCGCTGTGGGGCGCCATCGGGGCATTGATGGCGCTGCGTCACCGCGAGGTGAATGCGGGCAAGGGGCAGGTCGTCGATGTCGCGCTCTACGAGGCCGTGTTCGCCATGATGGAAAGCATGGTGCCCGAGTTCGACGTCTTCGGATTCGTGCGCGAACGCACGGGCAACGTCATGCCCGGCATTACGCCGTCGAACACGCATACGACGCAGGACGGCAAGCACCTGATCATCGGCGCCAACGGCGACGCGATCTTCCTCCGCCTGATGGAAGCCATCGGCCGTGCCGATCTGGCCGCCGATGCGACATTGGCCACCAACGCCGGCCGCGACGCGCGGGCGGCGGAAATCTACGGCGTCATCGATGCCTGGGTGGCGGCGCACACGGCCGACGAGGTGCTGGCGGCGACGGCGGCGGCGCAGGTGCCGGCCAGCCGCATCTATTCGGTGGCGGACATGTTTGACGATCCGCAGTACCTCGCCCGCGCCATGCTGGCAACGGCCAGGTTGCCGGACGGCCGCGAATTCCGCACGCCGGGCATCGTGCCCAAGCTCTCCGAGACGCCGGGCGGCACCGAATGGATAGGGCCGCGCCTGGGCGAACATACCGACGCCGTTCTGGCGGAATTGGGCTATCCGCCGGAGGAAATTGCGAAATTGCACCAGGATGGTGCAATTTAATCCGCTTTCTTCATTAGCTAGGGCTAATTCGGGCTTTAATTCAGGCGCCCGCTTGGGTATAATCTAGCGTTTTTCGGGCTGTAGTCTTTCCACCTTCAGGGAAATAACCATGAGCTGTGACGAAAAAGTGGATTGCGGTCGGCGTCGCCTGATCGTTGCCACGGCGACCGTTGGCGGCGTGGCGGGCGTGGCCGCCGCAGTGCCGTTCCTCGCCAGTTTTGCGCCATCCGAGCGCGCCAAATCCGCCGGTGCGCCGGTCGAGGTCGATATCAGCAAGCTCGCCCCCGGTCAGATGATGACCGTCGAATGGCGCGGCAAGCCGGTGTGGATCATTCACCGTACCAAGGAAATGCTCGATGGCATCGCCAAGATCAACGACAAGGTCGCCGATCCGAAGTCCGACCGTCCGATGCAGCCCGAGTACGCGAAGAACGAATATCGTTCGATCAAGCCGGAATACCTGATTGCCGTGGGTATCTGCACGCATCTGGGCTGTTCGCCGACAGAAAAATTGAAGACCGGCGCCGAGTCGGGTGTTGATCCCGAATGGCCGGGTGGTTTCCTCTGCCCCTGCCACGGTTCCACCTTCGACCTCGCCGGACGTGTCTACAAGAGCAAGCCGGCACCGGACAATCTTGAAATTCCGCCGCACAAGTACCTGGGCGACGGCAAGATCGTCATCGGCGAAGACACCAAGGGGGCGTAAGCGATGGCCAGCACGAATTCCGAAAAGTTCAAGACCGATGGCTCCGTCGCCGGCAACGTCCTGGAGTGGGTCGATGCCCGCTTCCCGCTGACGTCGCTCTGGAAGGAGCACCTGTCCGAGTATTACGCACCGAAGAACTTCAACTTCTGGTATTTCTTCGGTTCCTTGGCGCTGTTGATGCTGGTCAACCAGATCGTCACCGGCATCTTCCTGACCATGCACTTCAAGCCGGATGCGGCGCTGAACGGTTCCGGCGTGCCGGTCGCCTTCGCCAGCGTCGAGTACATCATGCGCGACGTGCCGTGGGGCTGGCTGATCCGCTACATGCATTCGACCGGCGCTTCGGCCTTCTTCATCGTCGTCTATCTGCACATGTTCCGCGGCATGCTCTACGGTTCCTACCGCAAGCCGCGCGAACTGAT
>CAZWFC010000199.1:0-4651 GCA_964632965.1 uncultured Rhodocyclaceae bacterium | reverse complement strand
GCCATGCTCAGGTGGGCGGTGACGGGGTCCTTGGCCCAGGCGGCCAGGCGGGTACAGGCGGTTTCCAGCACCCACTGGCCGAGCGGCAGGATCAGGCCGGTTTCCTCCGCCAGCGGGATGAAGTCGTTCGGCGGCACCAGGCCGCGCAGTGGGTGGCGCCAGCGCACCAGCGCCTCGACGCCCGTCAGGCGGCCTTCCTCGGCCACCTGCGGCTGGTAGAAAAGCAGGAACTGGTTGTCCTGCAGGCCCTTGCGCAGGTCGGACTCCAGCGCGGAACGGGCGGTGACCGTGGCCTGCATGTCGGGACGGAAAAAGCGCAGCGTGTTACGGCCGGCTGCCTTGGCCTGGTACATCGCCAGGTCGGCCTGCTTCAACAGCTCGTCGATTCCCGTGTCGTGGCCGCGGAACAGGGTGACGCCGATGCTCGGGGTACTGTGGTATTCGAGCCGCGCCAGTTGGTACGGCTCGTTGAGGGCGGCGAGGATCTTCTCGCCGACCATTTCGGTATGGGCGGCGGCCTCGGTCAGCTTGCCGCTGAGGTCTTCCAGCATCAGCACGAACTCGTCGCCGCCGAGGCGGGCGACGGTGTCCCCTTCGCGGACGCATTCCGTCAGGCGGCCGGCCACCTGTTGCAGCAGCAGGTCGCCCTTGTCGTGGCCGAAGGTGTCGTTCAGGTTCTTGAAGTTGTCGAGGTCGATGAACAGCAGCGCGCCGTAGCGCTGGTTGCGCGCGCTGGCGGCGAGGGCCTGCTGCAGCCGGTCGAGCAGCAGGCGGCGGTTCGGCAGCAGGGTGAGCGGGTCGTAGAAAGCGAGGTGCCGGATCTCGTCTTCCGCCGCCTTGCTCTCGCTGATGTCGGAGAATGCCGCCACGTAATGGGTGGTGCGCGCATCCAGCCCGCTGACGGCGGAGATGGTCTGCCACTTCGGGAAGATCTCGCCGTTCTTGCGCCGGTCCCAGACCTCGCCGTACCAGGCGCCGGTGGTGGACAACTGCCGCCACATGTCGGCATAGAACTCCGGCTCGTGGCGTCCGGATTTCAGGATCGCGGGCGTCTTGCCGACGGCCTCGGCCGCGGTGTAGCCGGTCATCTCGGTGAAGGCGTTGTTGACGCGCAGGATGATGCCGTTGGCGTCGGTCACCATGATGCCGTGCAGCGACTCGAAGGCGGTGGCGGCGATGCGCAGCTCCTGCTGCATCAGGCGGTTTTCGGTGATGTCGCGGGTGACGCCGACGAAGTGCGTGGGGTGGCCGTCGGCGTCGAGCACCGGGTTGATCGACAGGTCGCTCCAGAACGGCGTGCCGTCCTTCATGTAGTTGAGCAGGTTGCCGTGGAAATGGCGGCCGGAGGCGAGGGCCTCGCGCAGCTGGCCGAGAATGTCCGCGTCGCCGCCCTTGTTGTGCAGGAAGGACGGGCTGACGCCGAGGATCTCCGCCTCGGTGTAGCCGCTGATGCGCTGGAAGGCGGGGTTGGCGTAGGTGATGCGGCGCTGCGCATCGGTGATCAGCACGCCCTGCGATATCGCGCCCAGCGCTTCGTGGTGCAGGCGCAGGATGGCCTCGTTCTTCAGCCGCTCCTCGGCCTGGGCGACCTGGAGCAGGTTGTCGCGGAACACGATCAGGGCGCGCGCCATGTCGCCGATTTCGTCGCCGCGGCGGTCGTCGTCGATGGTGATGGACTCGTCCCGGGCCGCCAGCTTGCTCATCGAACGGGTGATCCGGGCCAGCGGATGGATGATGCCGCGCGCGAGAATGGTGGCCAGTGCCACGGTGAGCACCAGCAGGGCGGTGGTCAGGGCGCTGATGCGCCAGGCGGCATGCTTGGCGGCGGTTTCGGCCTGGCTCGCCATGGCGACCAGTTCGGCGGCGATGTCGTCCTCGACCGTCTTCAACCGGTCGACCTTTTGCGAAATGGTGTCGAACCAGTGCGCCGCGTCGATGCGGCGGACGGCATCGGCCGACTGGGCGCCGGTGACGAGCTGCTGCATCCGTTCGAGTTCCGTCGCATCGAAGCCGGCGAAGGCGCGGTCGAGCAGCGCCGTCTGCCGCGGCGTGGCGAACAGCAGGAATTCCTTTTGATGGAGGCGTTGCCTTTCGATCAGCTGGATGAAGCGCGCATGGGCGGCCGGGTCGAAGCGGCCGGCCGCGAAGCCGGCGGCGCCGATCGCCCGTTCGAGCCCGGCGCGCTCCTTGGTGTGCATGATGCTGGTATAGGCGGTGATCGTCCGCGTGAGCGCGACGTCGGTGCTGAACAGGCGCATTTCCTCGACGATGCCGATCAGTTCCTCGACGAGGCCGCTGTACTGGTCGGTCAGGTCCGGCGCCGTGATCGTGCGTTCGGCCAGCGCGCTGCGCCAGGTGCCGATGTGGCCGAGTTTTTCCTCGGCGCGGGCGATGCGCGTCGCCAGGTTTTCGCCGAAGCGCGCCGCGTCGAAGTAGGCCAGCGAGCGGCCGAACGCGGCCCGTTGCGCGTCGGTTTCCATGTAGCGCGCCGGCAGCCGTTCCGCGAAGGCGGTGCCGGCGGAGCCGATGAAGCTGGCGGAGATGCCGCGCTCCCGCTGCACCGCATGCACCAGCGAACTGACCGCGGGGGCGATCTCCGCGAGCTTGCGCAGCCGCTCCATGTCGTGCGCCGTGCGGTAGTAGCCGGACAGGATCCAGATCGACAGGGCGAACAGGCCGGTCATCGGCAGCGCCAGCGCCAGCGCGACGCGCGTGCCGATGCGCAAGTTGTGCAACTTCAGTTCCATCTCGGCGGCTCCCGCGTATCGGGAAGGCTAGCGATATTCACGTTCGATGGGCCGATATCGGTCGGGACGGGATCTGGTCCGGTGTGCGCCAGGGCGAGGCGCCAGTGTAACCACTTGGCAAAACAGTGTCTTGATTGCAAACAAGGCGGTTTGCTCTGCGCCGCCCCGGTCGGGCGGCGGCTTCAGGTGCGAACGCGGCGCAGGGCGGTGACCAGTGCGAGCAGCAGCAGGGTGGTGAAGGCCAGCAGCGACCATTCGGCTATCGACAGGCCGAGGAACTTCCAGGCGGCGTCCGAGCACAGGCCGTTGGGCTGGAAGAGGATGGGGACCTGCGCCCCGGCCCAGTCCACGAGTTGTTCCCACCAGGGCGTGTCGACGGCGCACTTGGCGTCGCGCGCGAAGCGCTGCAGCCAGACCTGGTAGCCGGCGACGAACAGGCCGGTGGCGGCAATGGCCGCCAGTGCGGCGGCGGCGAGGCGGCGACCGCGGGGATGGCCGGCGACGGCGATGCCGATGCCCGCGGTCAGTCCCAGCAGCAGGTAGAGCATGCGCTGGACGATGCACAGCGGGCAGGCGGCGAGGTTCAGCAGCTGCGCCATCAGCACGCCGCCGCCGACGAGGCCGAGGCTGACGGCGCACGTGGCGACGAAGGGGAAACGCGGGGAACGGGGGAGATTCGGCATGATGGCGGGATATGGTGAAGGAAATGCGGCCCCGGGGTACTACCGGAGCCGCATTTTAGTCGGGCCTGCGCGCCAAAGGTTCCGCGTTCAGACGATCATTCCCGCGCCGACGGTGTTGTTGGTCGACTCGTCGATGACGATGAAGGCGCCCGTCACCCGGTTCTCGGCGTAGCTGTCGGCGAAGATCGGCTGCGCCAGGCGGAAGGTCACCTGGGCGATGTCGTTCATCGCCAGCCCCGTCGCATCCTCGCGGCGCAGCGTCGTGATGTTGAGCCGGCTGTCGATGGTGGCGAGCTTGGCCCTGGTTTCCCGCGTCGTGTGGCGCAGCAGGTAGCGCCGGTTCGGGTCGAGCGGCGTTTCCGACAGCCAGCACAGGTTGGCGCGGATGCCGCTGCGCGTCTCGGGCAGGGCGTCGCTCCTGACGATCATGTCGCCGCGCGAGATGTCGATCTCGTCTTCCAGCAGCAGGGTCACCGACTGCTCGGCGAAGGCCAGCGGCTGCGACTTGCCGGCGACCTGGATGTCCTTGATGCGCGTGCTGCGGTTCGACGGCAGCACCGTCACCGCGTCGCCGACACCGATTTCGCCCGACTCGACGCGCCCCATGAAGCCGCGGTAGTCGTGCAGCAGCGGATCGTCCGACTGCTGCGGCCGGCAGACGTACTGCACCGGGAAGCGGAAGGGCTCGTCGCGTTCGGAGTGCGCACCCGGTGCGCCTTCGAGGATTTCCAGCAGCGTCGGACCTTCATACCAAGCGAGCCGGTCGCCGCGTTCGACGATCATGTCGCCGGTCAGCGCCGAGATCGGTATGAAGCTCACCTCCTTGATGCCGACCTTGGCGGCGAAGGCCAGGTATTCGTCGCGGATGAACTCGAAGGTGGCGCGCTCGAAGCCGACCAGGTCCATCTTGTTGATGGCCACCACGAGGTGCGGAATGCCGACCAGGTGGGCGATGGTGGAATGGCGCCGGGTCTGCGTCAGCACGCCCTTGCGCGCATCGACGAGGATGATGGCGAGGTCTGCCGTGGAGGCGGCCGTGACCATGTTGCGCGTGTACTGCTCGTGGCCCGGCGCATCGGCGATGATGTACTTGCGCGTGCCGGTGGTGAAGTAGCGGTAGGCGACGTCGATGGTGATGCCCTGTTCGCGTTCGGCCAGCAGGCCGTCGGTGAGCAGCGAGAGGTCGACGGCTTCCATGCCGCGCTTCTGCGAGGTGCGTTC
>CAZWFC010000198.1:0-4672 GCA_964632965.1 uncultured Rhodocyclaceae bacterium | reverse complement strand
GGATCTGGCTGCCGAGCACGCCGCCGGCGGCGTTGATCTCCTGCGCCGCGAGGCGGATGCCGTCGCGCATGGAGACGCCCATCGGCGAGGAACCGCCGGTGAAGGGGCCGGACAGGCCGATGCGGATCGGTTCGGCGGCCTGGGCGGCGCAGGCCATGCCGAGGGCGATGGCGGCGGCGGTCAGTTTCAGTGTGAATTTCATCGATGTCTCCTCCTGGTTGTGTGGGGTCCGCGGCCGTTTCCGGCCCGGGACAGGTTCGCACCTTACGCAGCCTGCGCGCCGCGCAAAATCGGGAGATTCCCCATCAGGGTAATCCCTTATTGCCGCGAACTCGCCCGCGCGCGTAAATCGGGGCATGATGCGAAGCGTGAACAAAACGGCGACGCCAACCCGCGACTGGCTCTGGAGCCTGCCCTACGTGGCCGTGGGGGTGTTCGCGTTCGCCATGCTGGCGCTGGTCTGGGGCTTGCAGTCGCGCGAGACGGCGCTGGAGACCAACGCGCTGGCCCGCGACGTGCAGTGGGCCGAGCAGACGATGCGCCTGCACCTGCAAAGCAACCAGGAGTTCGTCGCCCAGCTGGCGCGCGACTACGCCGACGGCGGGCTCGACGCCGCCGCCTTCCAGATCCGCGCCAGCCAGCACATCGCCAACAATCCCGAGCTCGCCGCCATCGCCCTGCTCGATGCCGACGGCGTCGCGCGCCGCGCCGCGCCCTTCGAAACCACCGAATGGATCGTCGGCGAACCCCTCGCCGCCGCCCGCGCCGCCGCCTTCGCCCGCGCGCGCGAAAGCGGCCGGCCGGCCTACGGCGCGCCGCGCGCCGACACCGGCGACGAGGCCGCCATCGACCTCTTCGTGCCGGTGCAGCGCGGCCGCGAGACGCTCGGCGTCTTCGTCGCCACCTACGCGCTGCCCGGTGTGCTGCGCCACTTGGTGCCGAACTGGTTCGGCGACAAGTACCGCCTCGCCATCGCCGGGCCGGACGCGCGCGTGCTCGCCGCCAACTCCACCGTGCAGGGCAGCGACGACCTGACCGCCGCCATCCCGCTCGGCCCCGAGGACAGCGGGCTGTCCTTGCGCGCAGCGGCCTACCGCACCGAGTCGACCTTGCCGCGGCTGATGACCGCCATCCTCATCGTCGGCCTGACGCTGGTGGTCGCCGGCAGCCTGTGGGCGCTGCGCAGCCACGTCATGCGCCGCGTGCGCGTCGAGAAGGAGCGCGACCGGCTGTTCAACCTGTCGCTCGACATCCTCTGCATCGCCGACGCCGACGGCGTCTTCCGGCGCGTGAATCCGGCCTTCGAGCGCGTGCTGGGCCATGCCGCACCCGACGTGCTCGAACGCCGCCTCACCGACTTCGTCCATGGCGACGACCTCGACCTGACGCAGAAGGCGCTGCGCCGCCTCGGCCAGGGCCATGCCGCCAGCTTCGAGAACCGCTGCCGCGGCGCCGACGGCCGCTACAAATGGCTGGTGTGGAGCGTCAATCCGGTGCCCGAGGAGCGCCTGCTCTACGCCGTCGCCCACGACATCACCGACCGCAAGGACGCCGAGACCGCGCTGCGCACCGAGTACGCCTTCCGCAAGGCGATGGAGGAATCCGTAGTCACCGGCCTGCGCGCCATCGACATGACCGGCCGCATCATCTACGTGAATCCGGCCTTCTGCCAGATGGTCGGCCGCCCGGCCGCCGAACTGGTCGGCGTGCGGCCGCCGTTTCCCTACTGGCCGCCGGCCGACCGCGAGATCATGCAGCACAACCTCGACCTGACGCTCTCCGGCCACGCCCCCAAGAGCGGCTTCGAGGTGCGCGTGCAGCGCGCCGACGGCGAATGCGTCGATGTGCGCCTCTACGTCTCGCCGCTGATCGACAGCGCCGGCCACCAGACCGGCTGGATGGCGGCGATGCACGACATCACCGAGCCCAAGCGCGCCCGCGCCGAGCTGGAGGCGGCGCACGAACGCTTCGTCGCCGTGCTCGACGGCCTCGACGCCGCCGTGCATGTGGTCGATGCCCGGAGCGACGAAATCCTCTACGCCAACCGCGCCTTCTGCGCCGTCTTCGGCTACGACGCTGTCGGCGCCGACTGCTGGGCGCGCACCGCCCACTGCCACCCCGGCCGCGCCGCGCTGCTGCGCGACCCGCGCACGCTGGCGCTGGCCGACCTGCCGCGCGAACTCTACGACGGCGAGATCCGCAACGCGCTGACCGGCCGCTGGTGCCACCTGCGCGACCGCGCCATCAAGTGGGTGGACGGCCGCGTCGTGCGCATGGTGGTGGCCACCGACATCACCGACCGCAAGCAGGTCGACGACGAGAACCTGCGCCAGCAGACGCGGCTGGAGCAGACCTCGCGCCTGATCACCATGGGGGAGATGGCCTCCTCGCTGGCGCACGAGCTCAACCAGCCGCTCGCGGCCATCGCCAACTACTGCTCCGGCTCGGTCAAGCGCCTCGCCGACGGCGAGGCTGCCGGCGAGGAGCTGCTCGGCGCCATGCAGAAGGCCAGCGTGCAGGCCGAACGCGCCGGCAAGATCGTGCGCCGCGTGCGCGACTTCGTGAAGAAGAGCGAGCCGCAGCGCACCAGTTGCGACCTGCGCGAGATCGTCGACGAGGCGCTGGGCTTCGCCGACATCCCGGCGCGCAACAGCGGCGCGCGCCTGGTCACCGCCATCGCCGCCGACCTGCCGCCGGTGTTCGCCGACCGCATCATGATCGAGCAGGTGCTGCTGAACCTGCTGAAGAACGCCATTGAGGCAATGCAGGCGACGGCGCCGAAGGACCGCGTCGTGGAGGTGCGCGCACACACGGCGGGCGACGGCAGCATCGTCGTGGCCGTGGCGGATCGCGGCTGCGGCATCGTCTTCGACAGCGCCGAACAGCTGTTCGCGCCGTTCTACACTACCAAGCCGGAGGGCATGGGTATGGGACTCAACATCTGCCGTTCGATCGTCGAACTGCACGAAGGCCACCTGACAGTGGAACCGAATTCCGGCGGCGGCAGCGTGTTTCGCTTCACCCTGCCGGCAGGAGAACTCTGATGGCGCAAACCGTATTCGTCGTCGACGACGACGAGCCGCTGCGCGACTCGATCCGCTGGTTGCTCGAAGCCCACGGCCACCGGGTGGCACTCTACGATTCGGCCGAGCGTTTCCTCGCCGATGGCGGCGCGACGCAGTCTGGCTGCCTGCTGCTCGACGTGCGCATGCCCGGCATGAGCGGGCAGGAACTTTTCGACGCGCTGATCGAGCGCGGCAGCCGCCTGCCCGTGGTGTTCATCACCGGCCACGGCGACGTGCCGATGGCCGTGGCCGCCGTCAAGAAGGGCGCTGTCGACTTCATCGAGAAGCCGTTCAGCGAACAGGAACTGCTGCGCCTCGTCGCCCACAGCCTCCAGCGCGACGCCGAGCAGCGCGAAGCCGTCGCCGCCTCGGCCTCGGCCGCTTCGCGCCTGGCGGCGCTGACGCCGCGCGAGCGCGAAGTGCTCGACCTCGTCGTCGCCGGCAAACTCAACAAGGTCATCGCCGACCAGCTCGCCATCAGCCCCAAGACCGTCGAGGTCCACCGCGCCCGCGTCATGGAAAAGATGGGCGTGCGCTCGGTGGCGGAACTGGTGCAGGCGGTGATGGCGGGGCGTCACGGCTAGTTGTTTGTGGAGCGCCGGCCGCGACAGGCCGGGTTTCCGCCTCATGCGCGCCCGCCCTTGCGGGTTCCCGCAGCGCCGGAGCGCCGCCCGGCCGGCCGCTAAACTCGCCTTCGGCTCAGACAACGCGGCCGGACTTCCCCGGCCGGCACTCCGTCGCCGCGGCGGTCGCAAAATCGGCGGCAACCCGGCCTGTCACGGCCGGTGTTGGCGAGCGGTGGGGGGCGGAAAACCGAATGCTGTGGAGCGTGGCGACGGTCTCAAATGTGTCAAAGGCGAAGTTGTTGCTTCTCGAAATCGGACGTTAACGTGGAGGTCACCGGCGCTGCGCGGCTTTATCGCGCAGCAGTCCTGTGGACTGCCGGGTTCGGCATTCCTCCGTCGTGCTTACTTGCAGGTGACAGGCCATACGGTTCGGCTACCCGCCGGACGGATGGCACCATCGGCAGCGACATAGCTAATTCCGACGTTCTTTCGGTTTTCTGACAAAACCTCTATGTCGTCCAGGTTTGTTAAGCCCTGGAGGAAAACTGCAAGCGGGTCGATCATCTGCGCTCCCTCCGCGATGATTCGAGATCCGTCCCGGTGATATTGATCGCTTAATCCTGCAAAAGTGGTCAGGTGCAAATGGGCATATCCCGACGCTCCATAGTGCCCGCCTGTAGTACCTGTCCTACCGGACAGTCCGACGACGTCGCCGGCTTTGAGGTAGTCCCCAATGGCTAAGGTTGGTAACGTGGATAGATGCTGATACTTTGAGTACATCCAGAATGGGAGTCCAGTGTCCTTCGGTGCGTGCTGAAGCCAAATATAAATGCCCTCGGCCTGACCGCCGACTCCAGAGGCTATGACTTTGCCGGAGGCGATTGCCAATAGTGGGGTTTTCTCTTCCAGCGTCAGGTCAATTCCGCCATGCAAACCACCGAAGCGGGTTTGGGGTCTCGAACTTCCATCGTAGCGGGTAGGGGACGCGTACGGGGAAGCTATGGCTGTGCATTTGGCGTCATTGGCGAAGTTCGGCACAAG
>CAZWFC010000197.1:0-4681 GCA_964632965.1 uncultured Rhodocyclaceae bacterium | reverse complement strand
TGTTGAATTCGGCCAGGACGGCGTCGCGGTGTTCCGCGGACTCCATGTCGATGAAATCGACGATGATGATGCCGCCGAGATTGCGCAGCCGCAACTGGCGCGCGATGGTCTGCGAGGCTTCGAGATTGGTCTTGAAGATGGTGTCGTCGAAATTGCGCGCGCCGACGAAGCCGCCGGTATTGACGTCGACGGTGGTCATCGCCTCGGTCTGGTCGATGATCAGGTAGCCGCCGGACTTGAGGTCGACGCGCCGGGCGAGCGCCTTCTGGATTTCGTCCTCGACGCCGTGCAGGTCGAACAGGGGGCGCGCGCCGCTGTAGTGTTCGAGCAGGCCGGCGACCTGGGTGACGTATTCCTGGGCGAAGCTGGACAGCTTCTGGAAATTCTCGCGCGAGTCGATGACGATGCGCGTCGTTTCGCTGGTGACGAGGTCGCGCAGCACGCGTTGCGCCAGCGTCAGGTCGTGGTGCAGCAGGGCCGATGGCTTGGCGGTCTGTGCGCGGTGGCGGATTTCCGTCCACAGGCGCCGCAGGTAGGCGATGTCGGACTGCAGGTCCTCTACGCGTGCGTCCGCCGCGACGGTGCGGACGATGAAGCCGCCGGCCTCGTCGGGCGGCAGCAGCGCCTCGATGCGCTTGCGCAGCCGCTCGCGGTCGGCCTCGTCGCCGATGCGCTGCGAAATGCCGATGTGCTTTTCCTGCGGCAGGTACACGAGCAGGCGGCCGGCGATCGATATCTGCGTCGACAGGCGCGCGCCCTTGGTGCCGATCGGGTCCTTGAGCACCTGGACGATGATGTTCTGGCCTTCGGCGAGAATTTTCTCGATCGGGCGCGGTTCATGGCCGTTGCCGTTGCGTTCCTCCCAGATATCGGCGACATGGAGAAAGGCGGTGCGTTCGAGACCGACGTCGATGAACGCGGACTGCATGCCCGGGAGGACGCGCACCACCCGGCCGTAATAGATGTTGCCGACGATGCCGCGGCTGTTGGTGCGCTCGATGTGCA
The DNA here is from genome assembly GCA_964632965.1 of uncultured Rhodocyclaceae bacterium. GTDB lineage: Bacteria > Pseudomonadota > Gammaproteobacteria > Burkholderiales > Rhodocyclaceae > Nitricoxidireducens. The sequence continues at coordinate 3,676 of CAZWFC010000197.1, read as the reverse complement.
GTTCCTGCACCGTGCCCTGCTGCATCAGGGCGACGCGCGTCTCCTGCGGCGTGAAGTTGATGAGGAACTCTTCGTTCATATCGGGTAGCCGAACTTGCGCAGCAACAGGGTGGTTTCGCACAGCGGCAGGCCGACGATGCCGGAATGGGAGCCGCGAATCTCCTCGACAAACATCGCCGCGCGGCCCTGGATGCCGTAGGCGCCGGCCTTGTCCATCGGCTCGTTGCTGACGACATAGCGCCGGATTTCCTCGGTGCTCAATTCGCGGAAGCGTACTTCGCTGACGCTGGCGACGCATTCGAAGCGCTCGCCGTGGGCCAGCGCGATGGCGGTGATGACCTTGTGCGTGCGGCCCGCGAGGCGGTGCAGGATGGCGCTTGCGTCGGCTTCGTCGCGCGGCTTGCCGATGATTTCGCCATCGACGTCGAGCGTCGTGTCGGCGGCGAGCAGCGGACGCGGGGCGAGCTTGCGCACGGCGACGATTCTCGATCCGTGGCGCGCCTTGGCGCCGGCGACGCGGCAGGCGTAGTCCAGCGGCGCTTCGTCCGGGAGCGGCGCTTCATCCGTTTCGGCATCCTCGCGCGGCGCAGAGCGGAACAGCAGGAGATCGAAATGCACGCCGATCTGGGTGAGCAATTCGCGGCGGCGCGGGCTCTTGGATGCGAGATAAATGCGCGGTTGAATCTGCATCGTCTTATTCCCGGTGGTAGGGATGACCCTTCGTAAGGCTGGTGGCGCGGTAGAGCGCTTCCGCCAGGATCACGCGCGCCAAGCCGTGGGGCAGCGTCAGGCTGGACAAGCGCATGGTTTCGTCGGCCTCCTGCTTGATGGCGGGATCGAGTCCGTCCGGCCCGCCGATGAGGAAGGCCACGTCGTCGCCGTCCGCCGCCCAGCGCGGCAGGCGCTCGGCGAGGACACGCGTCGTCATGTCGGTGCCGCGTTCGTCGAGGATCACGCGGCGGCAACGCGCGGGGAGCGCCGCGCGCAGGCGCTCGGCCTCCGCCGCCATCAGCGCCGCCACGGGCTTGCCCGAGGTGCGCGATTCGGGTTTGACTTCCAGCAGCGTCAGCGGCATTTCGCGCGGCATGCGCTTGGCGTATTCGGCAAAGCCTTCATCGACCCAGCCCGGCATGCGTGTGCCGACGGCGGCGATCAGGAGCTTCACGCCGCATCGGCCTTGGCGTTCTTCCGCGGCGGCTTCGCCTGCCACAGCTCTTCGAGGTTGTAGTAGCTGCGCACTGCCGGCTGCATGACATGGACGACGACGCTGCCGAGATCGACGAGCACCCATTCGCCGGTGTCTTCGCCTTCGACGCCGAAGATTTCCGCGCCCGCTTCCCGCGCCATATCCTGCACGTTGCGGGCGAGCGACTTGACCTGGCGGTTCGAGCTGCCGGTGGCGACGATGATGCGGTCGAACAGCGAGGTGAGCTTGGTGGTGTTGATGACTTCGATGTCTTCGCCCTTGATGTCTTCGAGAGCGGCGACGGCGATCTTTTGTAGCTTGCGGACGTCCATTGTTCAGACCGAGTAGAGGTGGTTGCGGCGAATATAGTCGAGAACACCGGGCGGCAGCAAATCCGCAGGCACATCGGCGCCGGCACGCAGCCGTTCGCGGATGGCGGTGGCGGAGAGATCCGGCGGCTCGACGGGCTCGATCTCGAAGCCGGCGATGGCGCCGGCGGGCGCCGCGGACAGTGCGGCGAACCGGGTGCGCCAGCGCCGCTGCAGCAGGCCGGCGAGTTCCTCGTCCATGTTTTCCGCGGCCAGCGGGGCTCCCGGGCGCGACGCCACGGCGACATGGGCAAGATCGAAGATTTCCCGCCAGCGGCGCCAGGTCGGCAGGCCGAGGAAGGCATCGGCGCCCATGAGCAGGACGAAAGGCCGTTCCGCGCCGTGCCGGAGCCGCAGGCGCTCCAGCGTCGGCACGGTGTAGCTGGGCTCGTCCGCCAGGGCTTCGGTCGCGTCGACGCTGAAGCGCGGCTCGCCGGCGGTGGCCAGGCGCACCATTTCCAGCCGGTGCGCGGCCGGAGCGAACGGCATTTGCCGGTGCGACGGCTGGCCGGCGGGAATCCACACCACGCCGTCGAGGCGCAGCTGCCGCAGGGCCGCGCGGGCGAGGTGGAGGTGCGCGCGATGCACCGGATCGAAGGTGCCGCCGAGTATGCCCAGCGGGCCCGGCCTATCAGGCATGTTCGTCCATCGGCGGATGGAAGATGTCGCGGTAGGCGATGTAGATGCTGGCGGTGAGCACGGGCGCCAGCAAAAATATCATCAGCATGCGGATGACGACCTGGACGACCCTGGCGCCGAACTCCGGCAGCAGGCTGGCCACGACCAGCACCAGGCCGGGCAGCACCACGGAGACGCCGCCGACGGCCAGCAGGTAGGTGAGCAGGACGCGCCAGTTGCGGATGCTGGCGACGAAACTGAAGAACAGCGACTGCGCCGCCGGGACGCCGTCCCATCCGGTCAGGTAGGGCGCGAACAGGAAAGCCAGCAGGAAGGGAATGGCGAGGACGAACAGGCGCAGCAGCGCCCAGACCAGTTCCGGGTCTTCGCCCTTCTCGATATCGGCGAACTTGATGCCGCCGCCTTCGAGCAGCAGGATGATGCCGACGAAGATCATGGCGCCGACGAGATGCAGGCCGCCCAGGCGCAGCATGGCCGCGCCGTTGCCCTTGAGGCCGAAGACCAGCGCGCCCGGCAGCAGGCGGTTGCCCTGGCTGGCGATGCGGGCGCCGTTGGCGACGATCAGCACCATTGCCGGCAGCGCCAGCGGCAGCAGGAACGGCCCGACTTCGGGCAGCAGGCGGACAGCGATCTGCACCAGCAGCAGGTAGGTCAGCGTCAGCGCCGTGAGCAGCGGCGGATTGCGGCGGAAGAGATGGAAGCCGGCGAGGAGCCAGAAGGCGCCGCGGCTGGCCGGCAAGCGGCGGGCCTGCATGAGTGGCCTACTTGAAAGTGTGAGAGAGCGGTACCGGGGAGGTTGGCACTAGAAGTTCCCGATGACCCACATCGGCACGCGCAGGCCGGAGTCGAGGGATTCCTGCCGCGCCCAGGTGCCGTCGCCCTTCGACTCGATCAGGTAGTACGGCACGCCGTGCGGCGGCGTCACCTTGATCATGTAGAGCTTGCCGTTGACGCGGAATTCCTCTTCCTTGTTCTCGCCGCGCTTGACGATGGTGACCTGCGGTTCGAGCGCCGGATCGAAGACGCCGGGCGGCGGCGGTGGCACGTCGGGCAGCGGCTGCAGGTCGGCCGGACGGTTCTGCGCCGCGACCGGCAGGGCGATGAGGAGCAACAGGGCGGAAATCAGGCGGCGCATGGCGTAATCCTTTGGAAGACCGGGGAATTCTAGCATCATGAAACCGCGGACCGGCACGGGCATTACAGGTTGAGCAGCAGTTCGTGCTCTTCCGGCAGCGGGCCGAAGCCGCGCGTCTCGTAATACTGGAAGATGGACGCCACCACGCATTCCGGGTCGTCGATGACGGTGATCAGGTCCATGTCCTCCGGGTTGATCATCTTCTCGGCGACCAGGCGCTCGCGGAACCAGTCGAGCATGCCGCTCCAGAACTCGCTGCCGACCAGGATCAGCGGAATGCGCGGCGTCTTCTTGGTCTGGATCAGCGTCAGCGCTTCGAGCAGTTCGTCGAGCGTGCCGAAGCCGCCG
>CAZWFC010000196.1:0-4718 GCA_964632965.1 uncultured Rhodocyclaceae bacterium | reverse complement strand
ATTCGAACTGGGGACCTACCGCTTACAAGGCGGTTGCTCTACCAACTGAGCTATGTCGGCAACGACGCGCATTATAACGGCGAGCGCAAGGCAGCGAGCGTAGAATTCCCGCTTCGAAATTCCGCATCCGCCATGACGCCTGCCACGCCCGCCAAGGATCCGCCATTGCGCCTGCTCGTCATCGCGAGCGACGCGCATTCGTCCGACACGGTCATCGGGCGGCTCGGCGCCGACGTGCGCCCGTCTCCCGACGCGCGCGTCGCCACGGCCTCGGCGCTGCGCACCGCGCTGCGCGCCGAACGCTGGGATGCGGTCCTCTATTTTCACGGCACCGCGGGGCTGACCGCCGCCGCAGCGCTCAAGATCCTCCATGAGCAGGGACTCGACCTGCCCTGCATCATCATCACGGCGGCGGCGGACGAAAAGGCGGCCATCCGGGCGATGAAGGCCGGCGCCCACGACGTGGTGTCGCTCGACCGCGTCGACCGGCTGGTGCCGGCCATCGAACGCGAGGTCCGCGAAGCACGCCATCGCGCCGACCACCGCGCCGCGCTCGAAATGCTCAAGGACAGCGAGGCCCGCTTCCGCACGCTGGCCTCGAATCTGCCGGGCATGGTCTTCCACCTGCAACGCGACAGCGACGGCGACTACCGCTTCGTCTTCGTCAGCGAAGGCTGCCACAAGCTGTTCGGCGTCAAGCAGCACGAAATCCTCAACGCCGCGCAACGCTTTTTCGATGCCTTCGAGCCCAAGGACCGCAACGGTCTCGTCGACGCCCTGCAAACCTCGGCGGCCACCGCCGCGCCGCTCAACTGGGAAGGCCGCCTGCGCGGCCGTGCGCGCGGCCGCTGGATCGACTTGCGTTCCATGCCGCAGCGCCATGACGACGGCTCCGTCGTCTGGCAGGGCATTGCCACCAACATCACCGGAGCGAAGGAGATCGAGGCGGAACTGCGCGCCTCGCGCGAGCAGCTCGCCGAACTGTCGTTCCATCTCGAAGCCGCCAAGGAAGAGGAACGCGAACGCATCGCCCGCGACATCCACGACGAGCTCGGCAGCATCCTGGTGCGGCTCAAGATCGAAGCGGCGCTCCTGGCCAGCAAGCTGCCGGAAACACCCGCCAGCCTGCGCGAAAAGGCCGGCTCGATAGAAACCCTGCTCGACCAGGCCATCGGCACCACACAGCGCGTCTCGCGCCAGTTGCGGCCCGGCATCCTCAAGGAATTCGGCCTGGCCGAGGCGATCAAGTGCCAGTCCGAGGACTTCGCCCACAGCACCGGCATCACCTGCCCCGTCCAGTGCGACGAGGACATCGAGCCCGATGCCGAAACCTCGCTCGCCCTCTTCCGCATCGCCCAGGAAGCGCTGACGAACATCGCCAAGCATGCCCATGCCTCGCTGGTCGTCGTGCGCATGCGCCGCGAACAGGGTAGCATTGCGCTGGAAATCCGCGACAATGGCCGTGGCATTTCGGAAGCCGACATGAACAAGCCGAAATCCTTCGGCCTGCGCGGCATCCGCGAACGCATCCACAGCCTGGCCGGGGAATTCGAAATATCCGCCGTCGAACACGGCGGCACCCATATCCTGTTGCGGGTTCCGGAAAAGCGGGCCGCCGAACCGAGCACAGCCGAAGAAGATTTGCAGCGTCACTTGTTCTAGTTCCGGCCTGACGCCGCTTTGCGGCGAGCCTGCTCTGAAACGTAAAATGTTTTGACCATGAACGACAAAATCCACGTCCTCATCGCCGACGACCATGCCATTGTGCGGCAGGGCCTTCGGCAGATTCTTTCCGAAACCGACGACCTCGTCGTCGCCGGCGAAGCCGACGACGGCGTCGAGGCGCTGCAGTTGGCACGCAACCAGCAATGGGATGTGTTCCTGCTCGATGTCGCGATGCCCAACCGCAACGGCATCGACACGCTGAAGCAGTTGAAAAAGGAATTCCCGCGCCTGCCGGTGCTGATGCTCTCCATGCATCCCGAGGACCAGTACGCTGTGCGCGCGATTCAGGCCGGCGCCGCCGGCTACCTGACCAAGCAGAGCGCCCCGTCCGAGCTCGTCGCAGCCATCCGCAAGGTCGCGCGCGGCGAGAAGTACATCAGCCAGACCCTGGCGACCAAGCTCGCCGAGGTCATCGCCGGCGGCAACCGCCCGGCGCTGGAAAAGCTTTCCGACCGCGAGCATGAGGTGCTGCGCCTGATCGCCTCCGGCAAGACGCTGACGCAAGTGGCCGAGGAGCTCAACATCTCGGTCGCTACCGTCAGCACCTATCGCGCGCGCCTGCTGGAAAAGCTCGGCCTCGGCAACACCGCCGAGCTGATCCGCTACGGCCTCGAACACGGTCTCGTCGAATAAACCTTCAGGAACAAGGCCTCATGCCGGACTTCTCCCAGCCTTCAGAGATCGCCCGCGAAACCCTGCGTCAACTGGCCATGCGCCGTACGCCGCCGACGCCGGACAACTATCGCGCGCTGTATCACGAGATTGCCGGCACCACGGCCGCCGAATCCTTCCCCGAAAAGTGGCTGAAAGGCGTCGCGGCCGCATTGCCCCGCACCACGGCCGAGCAGTCGCGCTTCGCGCGGCAGATCGAATCCGCCGTCGGCGACAAGAGTTGGGACAGCCTGAAGTCCGCCTGGACGGACATCTTCACGCGCTTAGGCGCCGAACAGCCGAATTGGGCCAATCTCATCCGCGACCTGCTGACGCAAGTCGAGGCGCGCCATGCCGGGATGACCGCGACCAAGAAGCGCGAATCGCTGGAGCATGTCCTGGCCGCTTCCGGCACCCCGGACGTACTTTTTAGCCGCATGCAGTCGCTGCTGCGCAACTGGTCGCACGCCCCGGCCGCGGAGGCGGAGCAGGAGTTGGCCGAGATGCCGCCGGCAGCGGAAGCGATTGCGCCGGCGAGTATCGCCGCCGCAGCGCCGGCACCCGCGCGCGCAGCGTCCAGCGAAGCGGCGAAGCCGGATTCCGAGATGCTGGAACTCGTCGCCCAACTGCTCGAAAACGCCGTCGGCGCCCTGCTCATCGACACGCCAGACCTCGCCGACGAGGCAACTCAAGTGGCGGCTGCAGTTCGTGGCGCCAGGTCCGAGGAACAGCTCGTCGCGGTGACGGCGAAACTGAAAAAGTTCAGCTACCGCCTGCAGTTCGTCGCCGAGGACCAGGCGGAACTCAAGACCGCGCTGCTGCATCTGCTCCAGTTGATCATCGAGAACATCAACGAACTCGTCATCGACGACCAGTGGATGCACGGCCAGGTGGCGCTGGTGTCCGATCTCGTCTCCCAGCCGCTGAACCTGCGCCGGCTCGACGATGTCGAACGGCGGCTGAAGGACCTGATCTTCAAGCAAAGCTCGCTCAAGAAAAGCCTGAACGACGCCAAGGAACGGCTCAAGGCCATGCTCGCCACCTTCGTCGACCGACTCGGCGATTTCACCGCCACCACCGGCGAATACCACGACAAGATCGCGCGCTGCGCCGAGAAGGTCAGCAAGGCCAACGACATCGCCGAAATCTCCGACGTCATCGACGAAGTGATGCGCGAAACCCGCGTCATCCAGCTCAACGCCCGCCGTTCGCACGACGAACTGATCGACATGAAGCGCCGCGTCGAGGAATCGGAAAAGGAAGTCGTGCGGCTCCAGAACGAACTGTCCCAGGCCAGCGAAATGGTGCGCCTCGACCCCTTGACCGGGGCGCTCAACCGCAAGGGCATGGACGAAGCGGCCGAGCGCGAAGTGGCGCGCGCGCGGCGCCACGGCGCCAATCTCTGCGTGGCGCTGCTCGACATCGACAACTTCAAGAAGCTCAACGACACGCTCGGCCACCAGGCCGGCGACGACGCCCTGGTGCACCTGGCCCGCGTCACGCGCGAAACGATACGGCCGCAGGACACGCTGGCCCGCTACGGCGGCGAGGAGTTCGTCATCCTGCTGCCCGACACGCCGATCGACGACGCGGTGACGGCGATGGTCCGCGTCCAGCGCGAGCTGACCAAGCGTTTCTTCCTGCACAAGAACGACAAGGTGCTGATCACCTTCAGCTGCGGCGTGGCCGAACTCGGCGGCAACGAGGCGCCAGCCGCCGGCATCGCCCGCGCCGACGCGGCGATGTACCTCGCCAAACGCGCGGGCAAGAACCGGGTAGTTCCGGCATAGGAAAAGAAATGGAAAAAACCGTCTTCGTCACCGGCGGCGCCGGTTTCATCGGCTCCGCTCTGGTACGCCTGCTGCTGGCAGAAACCGGCGCCACGATCGTCAACATCGACAAGCTCACGTACGCCGGCAACCTCGAATCGCTTGACGATTGCATCGGCGACCCGCGCCACATCTTCAGCCGTACCGACATCGGCGACCGCGCCGCGCTCGACGCCCTGTTCGAGCAGCACCGCCCGGCCGGCGTCATCCACCTCGCCGCCGAATCGCATGTCGACCGCTCCATCCATTCCGCCGGCGAATTCATCCAGACCAACATCGTCGGCACCTGCACGCTACTGGAGGCCGCGCGCGGCTACTGGAGCGCCCTGCCCGGCGAAGAGCGCACGGCCTTCCGCTTCCACCATGTCTCCACCGACGAGGTGTTCGGCAGCCTCGGCGCCGAAGGCAGCTTCGACGAGGCCACGGCCTACGACCCGCGCTCGCCCTACTCGGCATCGAAGGCCTCGTCCGACCATCTGGTGCGCGCCTGGCACCACACCTACGGCCTGCCGG
>CAZWFC010000195.1:0-4837 GCA_964632965.1 uncultured Rhodocyclaceae bacterium | reverse complement strand
AGGAACGTGCCGAGCGCATACAGCAGGCGGTCGCTGCCCGATACCGGCTTGCCGTCGAGGATGTCGGCGCCGCAGCGCTTCGCGACGTCCATGAAGTAATGGAACATGCCGCGCTTGATCGCGGCGGCGTCTTCCATGCGGATCATCACCTGCGTCAGCATGTTCTCGAACACGCGCGGCGGGGCGAAGTAGTAGGTCGGGCCGATCTCGCGCAGGTCGGTCAGCACCGTATCGCCCGACTCCGGGCAATTCACCGTGAAGCCGGCATACAACGACTGGGCAATGGAGAACAGGTGGTCGCCCACCCAGGCCATCGGCAGATAGGAGAGGATTTCGTCCTCGGGCTTGAGGTGGTCGAACTCGCAGCCGCCGCGCGCGGCGGAAATGAAGGCGCGGTGCGTCTGGCAGACGCCCTTGGGCTTGCCCGTGGTGCCCGAGGTGTAGAGCATCACCGAGATGTCGTCGGCCTTGCCGGCGTCGATTTCCTGCGCGATGAAATCCGGCTGGTTCTGGTTGTGGATGCGTCCCATCGCCACCACGGCATCGAAGCCGTGCAGGAAGGTCTGGGTGTAGTGGCGCATGCCGCGCGGATCGTCGTAGATGATGTGCTGGAGTTCCGGGCACTGGTCCTTGACCTCCATGAGCTTGTCCACCTGCTCCTGGTCCTCGACGATGGCGATGTGGATGCCGGCGTCCTGCAGCACGAAGACCATTTCGGCGGCCACCGCATCCTGGTACATCGGCACGGGAATGCCGCCCAGCATCTGCGCCGACAGCATGGCGCCATAGAGGTGCGGACGGTTGTCGCCGATGATGGCGAGCCGGTCGCCGCGCTTGAAACCGAGTTCGGCGAGACCGCAGGCCAGGGCGCGCGTCTCTTCCGCCACATCGGCCCAGGTCCAGCTCTGCCAGATGCCCAGATCCTTCTCGCGCATGGCGGGCCGCTCGCCCCGTACGCTGGCGTGGTGCATCAGAAGACGCGGAAAAGTGTCGAGCACTTCGCCGTTCGGCGTTGCTGCCATGGATGAATCTCCTCGTTTCCTGTCGCCGCTTTGCGGAGCCACCTGGGTGGCGGGCCGGCGCGGTCTGTACTGGTTGCGGGCAACCATTGTATGCCGGTTGCTCCGTATCGAATCGCCCCCTTTTTTCAGGGGACGGGACGCAGTCTAAGGGGGGGCCGAGCCTATAATTGTCTCGTGACTGACAATCCTGACAAAAATTCGCCGACGCCTGCGCCCACGCTCTCCGCGGCCCTGCGCTCCTCGCGCTGGGCCGCCAGCCTCGATGCGGACGAGTTGGCCCGCGTCGACAAGGGCATGTGCGAACGGCAGGTCGTTGCCGGCGGTTTCGTCTGCCGCAAGGGCGAACCGGTGGACTGCTGGTACGGCATCATCGAAGGCCTGGCGAAGATGTCCTCCGACTGGGTCACCGGCAAGACCGCGACCTATACCGGCATTCCGGCGGGCGGCTGGTTCGGCGAAGGCTCGATCCTGAAATCCGAACCGCGCCGCTACGACGTCATCGCCCTGCGCGACTCGCGCATCGCCTGCATGCGCCGCGAAACCTTCCAGTGGCTGCTCGACCACAGCATTCCCTTCAACCGCTTCCTGCTCACGCAATTGAACGAGCGCCTCGGCCAGTTCATCGGCCTGCTCGAATCGGAACGCCTGCTCGACACCGACACGCGCGTCGCGCGCTGCCTGGCGGGGCTCTTCAACCCCATCCTCTATCCCGGACTCGGCCCGCAGATTTCCATTTCGCAGGAAGAGATCGGCTACCTCGCCGGCGTCTCGCGCCAGCGCGTCAACCGCTCGCTCAAGATCCTCGAGGACGCCGGCTTCCTCAGCATCGAATACGGCGGCGTCACCATCCTCGACCTCGACGGCCTGCGGCGCTTCGGCGGCTGAGGCGCCGCCACAAGGAGACGGGCATGAACAAGTCCATCGCCATTCTGCTGACGCTCGCCCTCGCCGGCTGCGGCGCCGAAACCGCCGGCACCGCCGCCACCGTCGCGGCGCTGAAGGCCAAGGAAATCAGGCAGGGCGAGGAAACCCAGAAGCAGGTCGTCGAACAACTCGATGCGGCGAACCGCCTCGCCGATCAGCGGCGCAAGGACGCCGACGGCAAATAACCGCGCTGCCTTTCAGTACCCCAGAGGCAGAGGCGGGCACGCCCCGAAGGAAGTCCCCACCTCTTCGGGTGGTCCCGACCTCCGGTCTCCCACCTTGGGGGACTAGACCTTCTTCAGGTAGCAGGCCTTGAGCATGAAGTTTCCGCCGTCCATCTTGCAATCGACTTCGTGATCGCCGCCGACCAGGCGGATGCTCTTGACCTTGGTGCCCACCTTGAGGGTGATCGACGAGCCCTTGACCTTGAGGTCCTTGATCAGCACCACAGCGTCGCCGTTGGCCAGCACGTTGCCGTTGGCGTCCTTGACCACCGCGTCGGCCTCGTCGTCGGCGGGGGCCACCGCCGTCGCCGGCCATTCGTAGCCGCAGTCGGCGCAGACGTAATTGTCGCCGTCGAGATAGGTGTTCTCAAGGGTGCATTGGGGGCAGGCGGGTATCGTGGACATGGCGGCATTCAATCGTGGGTGAGTCGCGTATTTTAAGCGGTGTAGAAGAATGCTGCGCCCATTCGCTATCATGACGGCCTGTGACCGACGATAAACCCAAAGCCTGCAACAGCCCCCGCGACGCGACCCCGATCCAGGCCCGGTCCTCCGAGGATTTCCAGGATCGCCTCAACGCCTCCGTCGTCAGAACCACCGCGCTGGCAGCAGCGGTCGTGGCGGCCGGCACCGTTCTGGCGTTCTTCATTTTCGGGCCGGCGCCCGGCGTCGCGCCCGAGGCGCGAGCGACAAGAATGGCCGTCGGCACCTCGGCGTCCATCATTGCGCTGATTTCCTTCGCCCTGGTGCGGCAGGGATTCACCCGCCCCGCCGCGGGCCTGTTGGGCACCACGCTGTTCGCGCTGCTGCTGGTCACGCCGATATCCCTCGAAGTCGGCCTGCATTCCGGCGGCCTGCCGATACTGGCCGGCCTGATCATGTTTGCCGGCTTCCTGATCAGTCCCGCCGCTGCCCTGGTAACCCTCCTGCTGAGTATCGCCGCGGTGCTCGGCCTGCTCTGGGCCCAGGCGACCGGCGCCCTGGCGGGCCCCACGCCGGCGACGGCGGCGCCGCCGGCCGTGGTCGCCGGCTCGTACATCATCCTGTTCCTGCTCGTCGGCTGGCTGACCATGCGTTATGCGCGCCTGTTCGGCGACGCGATCGCCAGCCTCGAAGCTTCCCGCCTGGACCTGGAGGCCACCCTCGAAGCGGAACGGGCCGTCGAGGCCAAGCTGCGCGTCAGCGAGGAGCGCCATCGCATCGTGCTGGAACATTCGCCGGCGGGAATCTTCCGCTACGACCGGAATCTGGTCATCACCTACTGCAATACCCGTCTGACCGAAATCCTGCAGGCGCCGCGCGACTATCTGGTCGGCCTCGACCTCAACACGCTCAAGGACCAGGGGCCGGTGGCGGCCCTGCGCGGCGCGCTGGACGGACAGGACACGCGCTTCGAAGGCGAATACCACACCAACTACAGCAACGCGGCGCTCTGGGCCGCTCTGGTGTGCACGCCGCTGCGCGACGCGGATGGCGCGATCCAGGGCGGCATCGCGCTGGTCGAAGACATCTCGGAGCGCAAGCACAACGAAACGGCCCTCTACGAAGCCAAGGAAGCGGCCGAGGCGGCCAACCTGGCCAAGAGCCGGTTTCTCGCCACCATGTCGCACGAAATCCGCACGCCGATGAACGGCATCCTCGGCATGGCGCAATTGCTCCTGATGTCCAGGATCAGCGATGAGGAGCGCGACGATTACACGCGGACGATACTCACCTCCGGCGAAACCCTGATGACCCTGCTCAACGACATCCTGGATCTCTCCAAGGTCGAAGCCGGCAAACTGGACCTGGTGATTTCCGCCTTCGATCCGCAACAGATCGTCGCGGAAACCACGGCCCTGTTCGCCGAACCGGCGCGGACCCGGGGGCTGAGCATCGAGCACGGCTGGCGGGGTCCCGCGGGCCAGTGCTACCAAGCCGATCCGATCCGCCTGCGGCAGATGCTGTCCAACCTGATCAGCAATGCCGTCAAGTTCACCGCGCGCGGCATCGTGCGCGTGGAAGCCGCCGAGATCGAACGCGACGGCAACGGCGCCGTGCTGGAGTTTTCGGTCGCGGACAGCGGCATCGGCATCCCGCCGGACAAACAGCCCCTGCTGTTCAAGCCGTTCTCGCAGGCGGACAGTTCGACCACCCGCGAATACGGCGGCACGGGGCTGGGGCTCTCCATCGTCCGCAGCCTGGCCCTGGCCATGGGCGGCGATGTCGGCGTCGAGAGCGCGGCCGGACAGGGCGCGCGCTTCTGGTTCCGCGTCCGGGTCGGCCTCTGGCTAGACGACGGCCGCCCCTGACCGGATTACATGCTGCGCCGGTACTGGCCTCCCACTTCATAGAGGGCGCTCGCAATCTGACCGAGCGAGCAGTGGCGCACGGCGTCGAACAGCACGGCGAAGACGTTGCCGTTCTCGATCACCGCCTGCTTGAGTTTGGCGATCCACACGGGCGCCTCGGCGCTGTTGCGCGCCTGGAACTCGCGCAGGCGCACAAGCTGCGACTGTTTCTCCTCTTCCGTCGAGCGCGCCAGCTCGATCTCGGCGGCGACGCCGGAATTGTGCGGGTTGAGGAAGGTGTTCACGCAGATGATGTGGTAGGAGCCGTCCGGCTTCTTGTGTTCGTCGGTCAGGGCCTCTGCATGGATCTCGCCAGCCTCGTAGCCGGTTTCCACAT
>CAZWFC010000194.1:0-4867 GCA_964632965.1 uncultured Rhodocyclaceae bacterium | reverse complement strand
ACACCACCCAAAAACCACCGCCCGCGGCTCAATGCCACTGCGACAATTTGCCGCACTCGGTCATCATGGACCATCCGGGCAGGAAGTCCAGCCGGCGATTGCTGATTCTGGTGTGGGACGACGCGAACGGGCTGTAGGACGAGTCCTACGCGGCAGGAGGGGATAGACCATGCAACCAGCATGGTCAACGAACATTCGGCGCCGGGGGGAAAGACGGTCCCTACTGCGGCACGCCGTCGCCCGCGGCGACAAGCTCATGCCGGATGGCATAGCGTACGAGATCGGCCGCATTGGCCAGGTCCAGCTTCTGCATGATGCGGGACTTGTAGGTGCTGACCGTCTTGACGCTGAGGTTGATTTCGTGGGCAATGTCCGTGACGCCCTTGCCGGCGACAAGGTACTCGAATATCTGGTACTCGCGGTCGGAGAGGCGGGTGTGGGGCGGCGCATCGGACGTGCCGGCGAGCATGCCGACGGCGAGTTTCTCGGCCAACTCGGCGTTGATGAACAGGCCGCCGCCCGCCACCTTGCGGATGGCCTGTTCCAGCAACGGCTCGGCGTTGTCCTTGCACAGGTAGCCGGACGCCCCGGCGCGCAGGGTGCGCACCGCATAGAGGTCTTCCTTGTGCATGCTGAGCACGAGGATAGGCAGCTTCGGGTATTCGGCCTTGATCTGCTTGATCAGCTCGATCCCGCTCCTGCCCGGCATGGACATGTCCAGCACCATGGCATCCCAGCGCTCGTCGCGCAGCATGGCCAGCGCTTCGCTGCCGTTGCCGGCCTCCCCCGCGACGACGATGTCCGCCGATTCGGCAAGAATATGTTTCAGTCCGGTGCGCAGAATGGCGTGGTCGTCGACGATCAATAGCCGGATCATGCGCGCACCTCCGCCGCACGGGGAATCCAGGCTTCGATGCGGGTACCGCGGCCGGGGGCGCTGTCGATCTCCAGTCGGCCCTTGAGCGTCTTGACGCGCTCGCGCATACCGAGCAGGCCGAAGGTCTTCTTGTTCGCCGGCAGGGCGAAACCGCAGCCGTCGTCCTGGACAGACAAGCGGATCGTCCCATCCTGATCGTCGATCCGCACGGCCACGCGGCCGGCGGCGGCGTGGCGCGCGACATTGGTCAAGGCCTCCTGGACCAGGCGGAATACGGCGGTTGCCAGCTTGTCGTCGATGTCGAATTCCTCCCGGTTCATGGCCAGGGCGCAAGGAATGCCCGTGTGCTCGGTGAATTGTGCCACGTGATGCTCGATGGCCGCCGCCAGCCCGAGATCGTCGAGCATGCCCGGACGCAGATCCTCGGAAATACGGCGCAGGGCATCGACGGTCCGCTCGACCAGCCGGAAAGCGGAAGCCAGCCGGTCCGTGACGCTCGGCTCCAGGCCGGCGCAGCGCGGCCGTATCCAGTTCAGGTCGATGCGCAAAGCGGTGAGCGCCTGCCCCAGTTCGTCGTGCAGCTCGCGGGCGATACGGGTCCGCTCCTCTTCGCGCACCGTCTGCAAAAATCCGGCGAGTTCCTGCAACTGCAACTCCGATTCCCGCAGCTTCGTTTCCGCCTGCCGGAATTGGGCGGTGCGCTCCTGGACCAACTCCTCCAGCCTGGCCTGCAGGCGCCGCAACTCGACGTGGGTACCCACCCGCGCCAGCACCTCGGCGGACTGGTAGGGCTTGGAGATGTAATCGACGGCACCGAGCTGGAAAGCGAGCACCTTGTCTTCGGTTTCGCGCAAGGCGGAAAGGAAGATCACCGGCACATCGTGCGTGCGCGGGTCCGACTTCAGCCGCCGGCACACTTCGTAGCCGTCGATGTCCGGCATCCGGACGTCGAGCAGGATCAATTCGGGCGGCTGCGCCTGGGCCGACAGCAGGCCCATCTTTCCATCCTGTGCGCGGCGCGCGACATAGCCGGCCTGCGTCAGGAGATCGGTCAGCAACTGCAGGGATGCGGGCGTGTCCTCGATGATGAGAACTTCGCCGCGCGATGAATGGTCCGTCCTTTTTTCCACGGCATCTACTCCTGCCCGGCAATGCCGAGTATCCGCCACAACAGGCGGTAATTCGCCGCTGCCGCGAGTTCTCCGAGCCGCCCGGCCAGCTCGGGATTCTCGCGCTCCACGGCAATCAGCGCTGTCGCGATTTTCTCGTGGTTCAACGACAGCGCCGCCTCGAAAAGACATGTCAGATGCTCGGCAGAAATCGACTCCAGATCCGCCGCGGTCAATTCCGGCAGGGCGGATTTCGCGCCGGCATCGGCCGCGGCTTCATACTCGAAACGGACGGCAAGATGTTTTTCCAGCATGGCGTACAACTCGCCGTCCTCGTAAGGCTTGCTCATGAAGTCGTCGGCCCCCGCCGCCAGCGCCTCCTGACGGCTCTCCGCCAGGGCGTTGGCGGTCAGCATGACGATCTTCGGCTGCCGGATGCCCGACCGCGCACGCACGCGCCGGGTCGCCTCCAGTCCGTCGACGCCGGGCATGCGCCAGTCCATGAAGATCAGTTCCGGCTGGAAGTCGTCGATGGCGTCATTGACCAGCACGCCGTCGGCCACCTCGGCGACGTCGAAACCCAGGGGCGTCAGCAGGGAGCGCACCAGCAGGCGGGTTTCCGTCCGGTCGTCGGCCACCAGGATGCGCCGGCCGCGGTCGGCCGGATCGACTCCGGCGACGCGGCCGCCGCGCTTCATCCCGACGGCGTCGCTGACGGCCGCAACGACTGCAAAACCGAAACGGGAACCCTTGCCCGGCGCCGAATCCACGGTGAGTTCGCCACCCATCATTTGCACGTACTGCCGGCTGATGGTCAGCCCGAGACCCGTACCGCCATGCTGCAGGCCCGTCGCGGCCTGCTCGAAGGGCCGGAAGATGCGCTGCTGGTCCGCGGCGGAAATGCCGATGCCGGTATCGCTGACCGAAAACTCCAGCCGGACCTTGCCGTCCCCGGCAGGCGACGCGGCCAGCCGCAGCACGACCTCGCCCGCGGGGGTGAACTTGATGGCATTGGACAGGAGGTTGAGCAGCACCTGGCGCAGCTTGACGGCGTCCAGCATGACCAGCCGGGGAGTATCGGGCACCTCCACGACCAGGGCCAAACCGGCCTGCTCGGCGCGCATGCGCATCATGTCGCCGACCTGATGCGACAGTTCGGCGACGCTGACCTCGTCGATCGTCATCTGCATTTTCCCCGACTCGATCTTCGACAGTTCGAGGACGTCGTTGATCAGGGTCAGCAGGTGGGTGCCCGAACTGTTGATGATCTCCAGATTGCGCCGCTGCGTCGCCGACAGCGTGGCGTCACGGTCCATCAGCTGCGAGAAACCGATCACCGCGTTCAGGGGCGTGCGCAGTTCGTGGCTCATGTTGGCGAGGAAGACCGACTTGGAGCGGTTCGCGGCTTCGGCCTGGTCGCGCGCCACGGTCAGTTCCTCGGTGCGCTGCTTGACGAGGTCCTCAAGGTGCTCGCGGTAGTCCTGCAACTCCGCTTCGTTGCGCTTGCGCTCCGTGATGTCGGAAAAGATCGAAATGAAGCGCACGATCCGGCCGTCCGGGCCGCGCAGGGCCTGCACCGAAATTTCCTCGGGGAACACCTCGCCGTCCTTGCGCCGGTTCCACAGTTCGCCGCGCCAGTGGCCGGCCGTGGTCAGCTCGTGCCAGAAGCGCTGATAGAAGGCGGCGTCATGGCGACCGGACTTGAGAATGCGCGGATTCTGCCCGATCACCTCCGCGCGCGCGTAGCCGTAGATGCGGCAAAAGGCGTCGTTGATCCAGAGGATGCTGCCCTTGGCGTCGGTGATGACGGCGCCCTCGGCCATGGCGGCGAAGGCGGTCTCGTTCTCGCGCCGCTCCTCCTCCTGTCGCGCCTGCTCGACCGCACGGCGGCGCGAGAAGAACCAGAAGGCGTAGATCGTCGTCAGGCCGAGCAGCCAAATGCCGAGGTGCCCGTACTGGATCGAGCGCCAGGTCGGGTCCTGGGCCGTGCGATAGGCGTTCAGGTCGAGCGAAATCGCCGCGCCGCCGCGCAGGCCGCCGACCGGCACCAGGGTATCCCGATGGCATTCGAGGCATTCCTTGTCCATGCGCATCGGGATCATCAGGCGCAACAGGCCGTGGTCGCCCTTGCGCGGTACCGCCTCGGTCACCATGGCGGCGCCCTTCTCAAGGGACTTGAGGGCGTTGGCCTCCCACTCGTCGGGCGCATTGGCGCTGTTGTGCAGCTGTAGCGAGGTCAGCCTTTCCTTGCGGCCGGATTCCTGGTTGCTGATGCCCTGGATGCCCAGCAGGATATGAATCGGCGTCAGGGACACCAGCTTGAAAGTGCGGCCGGCGGAGTTGCTGGCGAAGACCCGTTCCTGTTCGGAGAGGTCGTCGACGTTGGGTGCCTTGCTCTCGTTGATGAAGACACCGCCCATGTCGGCCGCCCATTTGCGGATCGCCATGTCCTTTTTCAGGTTGGCGACGGCATCGATGCGCGCCAATTCCCCGGCCGTCCGGTCGAGTTGCTGCCGCTGCGCCCAGAGCGAAAACATCATCAGCGCCGACCACATGACGGCCGCCAGCAGCAGCGTCGCCGGCGCGACGATCAGGAACAGCTTTCTTTCCTTCTGCGGCCGCGCTCCGGCGCCAGCGCTCTGATCGGAACCGCGGTAACCGTCTGGGGGGGACTTCTTTCTCTGGAACACGGATGCTCCGACTGGCCAAGATCGGCCGTGATTGTAGCCCCTCCGGACGGCAGGCGAGCCGCGCCGCGGGGCACCAAAAAAAACGGGGGACGGAAACCCGTCCCCCGCGTACAGCGTATTTGCTGCTCAGGCGAAATTACTTGGCGACTTTCTTGGCGCCGTTCTGTTCGAGGTAGGTCTTGGCGCGCAGG
>CAZWFC010000193.1:0-4908 GCA_964632965.1 uncultured Rhodocyclaceae bacterium | reverse complement strand
ACCAGCCGCGGGACGAAAGCGGCGGCGTCGGTCGCGGCCCCCTCCCCGGCCACCTGCACCGCCGCGGCGAACTCGCCCGCGACCGCATCCCAGAGCAGGCGCAGGAAGCTGCCGGCCGGCACCGCCAGCGTTTCGTCCGCCTTCGGCGACGCCAGACCGACGAGGTGCAGGGCGCGGATCGCGCGCGTCGCGGCGACGTAGAGCACGCGCGCATCCTCGTTGGCGCTGCGCTCGTTTTCCAGCAGGCGCAGATAATCGTAGGGCGTCGGCGCGCCGTCGCCGCTGCCGCGCTGGCGCAAGGGTGCGGCAACAAGGCTTTCGCCGGGACCGTCGACGAGGACTTCCTCCCACAGCATCAGCGGCTGCTCTCCGTTGCCCGTGGCGCGGTGCAGGCCGGGCAGGATCACGGTGTCGAATTCGAGGCCCTTGGACTTGTGGATGGTCATGAACTGGATCGCCTCGCCGGCCTCGGGATCGGGCGCGGCGTAGAGATCGGCCATCTCGCGTTCGAGTTCCGCGAGGCCGAAGCGGCCGCCGGCATCGAGCTTGTCGACCAGGTCGAGAAAGGCGCGCGCGTCGGCGGCATCGGTGCGGCCGGCGAGGCAGGCCGCGCCGCCGAGCCGCAGCCAGACGCCCTCGACGAGACGGCGCGGCGACTGCCGGCCGCGCCGGGCAAAGGCTTCGTCGAACACCGCGCGCAGATGCAGCAGGCGCGCGCGGCCGTCGGTGGAGAGCCGCGCCAGGCGGTCGTCCTCGTGCATCAGGCGCCACAGCGTGGCGCTGTGGTCGTCGCCCGCCAGCGCGTGCAGATCGGCCAGCGTCAAACCGCACCACGGTGCGCGCAGGACGGCGAGCCAATGCACGCGGTCGGCGCGGTGATGCAGCGCGCGCGTCAGCGAGAGCAGGTCCTGCACCGGCTGGCGCGAAGCGAGGCCTTCGATCTCGACGGCCTGGAAGCGCAGGTCCGGGCAATGGCGGCGGATGCGCGCGACGAGCGCGTCGAGATGGCGCCGCGCCCGCACCAGGACGGCGATGCTCCGCGCGGGATCGGCGTTGCGCGTGGCCGTGACGATGTCGAGAATGGCCTGCGCTTCGAGCGCGTCGGCGGCATCGCTCGCCGTGTCGGCGACGACGACCAGCGGATGCACGAAGACGCCGGCGCCGGGCAGCGGCTCGCGCGTCGGCGCGAACGGCCGGTAGCGGATCGCGCCGGAAGCAACGCCGTCCTGCGACGGGAATATCGTCTCGAAGCTGCCGTTCACCCAAGCCACCACGGCGGCGCAGGAGCGGTTGTTGCGAGTCAGGCGCAGGCGTTCGAGCGTCAGGCCGCCGATGCCTGCGTCGGCGACGCGCAGGAAGAGCCCGACGTCGGCCTTGCGGAAACGGTAGATCGACTGCATCGGATCGCCGACCGCGAACAGCGTGCGGCCGTCGCCCGTCGCCCAGCCGGCGGTCAGGCGCCGCAGCAGTTCGACCTGCGTCGGGCTGGTGTCCTGGAATTCGTCGACCAGCAGGTGCTGGATGCGGTAGTCGAGGGCCAGCGCCAGGTCGCTCGGCGCATCGAGCCCGCCGAGCGCCTGCAAGGCGCGCTGCGCCACCTCGACGAAATCGGCCTCGCCGGCTTCGTTGAACACCATCCACAACTGCGCGGCGGCGAGTTGCAGCAGCTTCGACAAGGCTTCGACGGTGCGCCATTCGTCTTCCGAATAGCACGGCGCCGGCAACAGCCGTACGCGCGCCAGCGCCGCCGCCCGGCTCGCGGCAGCCAGGCCGGCGAGGACGGCCGTCATCGCCGCTTTCTGGTCCGCGCCCTCCTTGCCGGCCGGGAAGCCCTGGTTCTTGTTCACCACCTTGCGCACTTCGCCTTCGCGCGTCAGCAGCAGTTCGCAGAGCGCGCGCCACAGCGGCAGTTCGTCCGGCGTGCCGGCAAGCGGCGTGCGCCAGTCGCACAGCACGGCCAGCGGCGAAGCGGCGTCGACGTTGGCGGCGGCGAAGCGCGCCAGCGGCATCAGCGCCCCCTGCACGCCGAGACTGGCCGCCGCCTGTTCGAGGTCGCGGCGGATCAGCGCCGCCAGCGCACGCTCGGCTTCCTCGCGCAGGCGTTGGCCGACGATGTGCGGCAGCCACTGGTCGCGCCGCGCCAGCATGTCGGCGAGCAGACGCGCCAGCCGTCCGGCGTCGTTGTCGAGATGGCGCAGCGCGTCGGCGACGACCGCACCGGCGGCATCGTCGTCCTCGACCAGAGCCAGCGTGCGCGCCGTCGCCTCGTCGTAATGGCGCGCGGCCTTCTCGGCCATGCGCGGCTGGGCGCCGAAGCGCGACAGGAAGGGCATCTGCCGCGCCAGGCCGGCGCAGAGCGCGTCGATGGTGGTGATGCGCAGGCGTCCCGGATTTTCCGTCAGGCTCCAGCCGCGGCGCGCGCTCGCCGCCAGCGCCGCCTGCGCCAGATCGAAGGTGATGCGCTTGTGCGCCTCGGCCGGGCAATCGCCCGCCGCCGCCCGCGCCAGGCTGGCGACGATGCGGCTCTTCATCTCCGCCGCCGCCTTGTTGGTGAAGGTGATGGCGACGATTTCCTCGGGTTCCTCGACGACGCCGAGCAGCTTGAGATAGCGCTGCGTCAGCAGCTCGGTCTTGCCGGCGCCGGCCGGCGCCTCGACGATGAAGGACGCGAGTTCGAGCGCGCGGATGCGACTGGCGGCGTCTTCTACGAGCAGCGCGTCGGTATTCATGCGCGCCCCTCGTCTCGTTGCGCGCGCACTTCGGCGAGGCGCAGCAGCGGCTTCACTTCGCAATAGGCGAGATCTTCCTCGCTGCTGACCTGCACGGCCGCGACGCCGTCGCGCACCTCGCGGGCGATGGCGGCGATGCTGCGCTGCCAGTGGTCGAACAGGTCCTCCCAGTCCGCCACGTCGGGGAACAGCTTGCGCGCCGCATCCTCGGCGATGCCGACGACCTTGGGCAGCATGCCGTTCTCGGCGGCGATGCCGACGAAGGCGCACTTTTCGCTGCGCACCTGGGCGAAGGCCAGGCCGCCGACATGGCCCTGCGCGGCGAACGCCGCGTAGATCGGCAGTTGCGGCTCGACGATGCGCGCCCGGCCCCAGCTCTTCGCATCGACCCTGGCGGCGGTCTTGTAGTCGAGGATCAGCAGGCCTCCGTCGTCGAGTTGGTCGATGCGGTCGACGACCAGATGCACGGCGATGCCCTCGATCTCGACATCGCTCGCCGACTCGCAGGCGATGACGCGGAACGGCAGCGGACGCTCGGCCTCGAAGGCCAGCCAGGCGGCCGCCAGCCGCATCAGCCGCTCGCGCTCCAGCGCCTGGAAGCGCGGCGTCAGCGGCTCGTCCTGCTCGCGGTTGAAGTCGGCCAGCGCGGCATCGGCGGCAACGGCGATCGCCGCACGGCGCGCCGCGTCGTCCATGGCCGCGAGATCGGCCGAGCCGCGCCCGCACCAGAAATGTTCGAGCACGCCATGCAGCAGCGTGCCGCGCTCGGCCGGGTCGAGGCCGGCCACCGGCTCGGCCAGCGCCCGCGCGCCGAGGCGGTACTGATAGAAGGCCCAGGCCGGGCAGATCGCCTGCGCCTTGAGCAGCCCGGTGCCGCCGCGCACCTTCTCGCCCGTGCCCACCGGCGGCGCCTGCGCGTCGTCTACGCGCACGAGGCCGGCGCCGCCGGCAAGCCGCTCGATGAGTCCGGCGGCGGCCGGAAACTCGCCCGCATCGGCCGGCGGCAGGCCCGCCAGCAGCGGGCTCATACGCAGTTCGCGCCCCGCCTCGCTGCGCGCCCACGAGAACACCGCCTGCGGCGCGCTGTGCAGCAGGCGGCGATGGACGGCGTTGGCGAATTCCGCCTGCACCTCGGCCGACGCGTTGGGCGCGCGTACGCGGCGCTGCAACTCGGCCGGCAGCAGCGGATTGGGCCGCGCCGCGGGCGGCCAGTGCTGGTCGTTCATGCCCATCACCCAGAGCCCGTCGAGCGGCTCGGCAGCCGCCTCCAGCAGACCCATGACGAGGACGTTGTCGGCGCCTTCGGCCTCGGGCTGGAAGATGCGCTCGCGGCACAGCTGCTGGAGGCGGCGCAGGGCTTCGCCGATGTCGATGCGGCCGAGCAGCGCATCGAACTGCGCCAGGCTGTCCAGCGTTTCGACGAAGGCGCGCTGCGCCTGCCACTCGAAGCTCGACAGCGGGCGGTCGCCGGGCCAGCCGGCCGCCGCCGCCAGCGCGGCGAAGGCCGCACCCCATTGAGATGGCAACTGGCGCGCAGGCTGGCGCTGCTTCAGCGCGTCGAGGCAGGCCTGGGTGCGTGGCAATGCGATGCCCTTGCCCGCCAGCTTGCGGCTCAAACGCAGCAGGCGGTCGAGCGAGAGCTGCGGCGCCAGCGTCTCGCGCATGGCGGCGTCCAGGCGGTCGCGCGCATCGGCCTCATGCTCGGCCGACCAGTAGGGCCGCCGCAGCAGGTCGCCGAGGTGTTCCTGCTCGGCGCGCACCGGGTTGGCGGCCAGCGCCAGCAGCGCCAGCGCGGTCTCGACCAGCGGCTGGCGCGCCAGCGGCGTGCCGAGCGAAAAATCGTAGCGGCGCGGCATTTCCGCCTGCGCCGGGTTGAATGCGGCCGGATGCAGCGCCTCGTCCAGCCTCGCCGCCAGCGTGGCGCCCACGGCCGCCAGTTCCGGCACGACCATGCACAGCCGCGCCCCCGGCGTTCGCGGCCGAGCCCGCCTAGGCCAAAAACGGCGCTTTTTGTGGCCCTTAGCCCTTGAAGTTGAACTTGGCGTTGTGCACGAAGGTGCTCGCGTCCCGCTCGGTGAGCTGGAGGGGGTTGTACTGCACGATGGCCTGCGGGCGGCGCAGGCCGATGAAGTCGGTGCTGGCTTCCATCGCCTCCTCCATGTCGTCGACCATCATGGCC
>CAZWFC010000192.1:0-4967 GCA_964632965.1 uncultured Rhodocyclaceae bacterium | reverse complement strand
GCGGTGGCGGCCGGGCGCGCTGGCCAGAAGGGGGCGGCCACCATCGAGCGCGCGCCCTACGTCGATCTCGTCTTCGGCCCGCAGACCCTGCACCGCCTGCCGGCCCTGATCGCCGCGCGGCGCAGTTCCGGCCGCCCCCAGGTCGATGTCTCCTTCCCCGAGATCGAGAAGTTCGACGCCCTGCCGCCGGCCAAGGTGGAAGGCGCCACGGCTTTCGTCTCGATCATGGAAGGCTGCTCCAAGTTCTGCACCTACTGCATCGTGCCTTTCACGCGCGGCGAGGAGGTTTCGCGGCCGCTGGCCGACGTGCTGGCCGAAATCGCCGGCTTGGCGGCCCAGGGCGTCAAGGAAGTCACGTTGCTCGGCCAGAACGTCAATGCCTATCGCGGCGCGATGGGCGCTGACGACACGGCCGATCTCGCCTTCCTGATCGAGACCGTTGCCGAAATGCCCGGCATCGAGCGCATCCGCTACACGACCTCGCACCCGCGCGAGATGACGCAGCGCATGTTCGACGTCTATGCCAGCGTGCCCAAGCTCGTCTCGCACCTGCACCTGCCGGTGCAGGCCGGTTCCGACCGCGTGCTGGCGGCGATGAAGCGCGGCTACACCACGCTCGAATACAAGTCGCTGGTGAGGAAGCTCAGGGCGGCGCGGCCCGACATCTCCTTGTCCACGGACTTCATCGTCGGCTTTCCCGGCGAGACGGCCGAGGATTTCGAGAAGACCATGCAGCTCATCGACGACGTCGGCTTCGACGCCAGCTTCTCCTTCATCTACAGCCCGCGTCCCGGCACGCCGGCGGTGGAGCTGGCCGACGACACGCCGGCCGAGCTCAAGACGCAGCGCCTGATGCGGCTGCAGAAGCGCATCGAGGAACAGGCCGCCGTCATCTCGCAGGCCATGGTCGGCACGGTGCAGCGCGTGCTCGTCTTCGGCCATGCCAAGAAGGACGCGAGCGAGCTGGCGGGGCGCACCGACAACAACCGCATCGTCAATTTCGCCGGCCCCCCCCACGCCAGCGAGCGGCTGATCGGGCAGTTCGTCAATGTGCGCATCACCGCCGCCCTGCCGCACAGCTTGCGCGGCGAGATCGCGACGCGCGAATCATGAGCCCCGGCGCCAGGACCAAACCGCTGGATCTGGTGCTCCAGCCGCTCGACAACGAGGTTCTGGCCAATCTTTGCGGCCCGCTCGACGAGAACATCCGCCAGATCGAAACCGCCTACGACGTCACCATCGCGCGGCGCGGCGAGCGCTGCCGCATCGGCGGCGACATTGCGCCGGCGCGCCTCGCGGCCGCCGCCCTGCAGCACTTCTACGCCCTGGCCAAGGCGCCGCTGTCGGTCGACGACATCCAGCTCGGCCTCATCGAACTGCGCAACCGCAGCCTGGCGCAGCAGCCGGCCAGCGGCCTGCTGACGCGCAAGTCCGACCTGCACGGGCGCACGCCGCACCAGGTGCAGTACCTGCGCCAGATCCAGGAACACGACATCACCTTCGGCATCGGCCCGGCCGGCACCGGCAAGACCTATCTCGCCGTCGCATCCGCCGTGGACGCCTTCGAGCGCGACCAGGTGCAGCGCATCGTGCTGACGCGCCCGGCGGTCGAGGCCGGCGAGCGCCTCGGCTTCCTGCCCGGCGACCTGGCGCAGAAGGTCGATCCCTACCTGCGGCCGCTCTACGACGCGCTCTACGACCTGATGGGTTTCGACAAGGTGGCGCGCATGTTCGAAAAGCAGGCCATCGAGGTGGCGCCGCTCGCCTACATGCGCGGACGCACGCTGAACCACGCCTTCATCATCCTCGACGAAGCGCAGAACACCACGCCCGAGCAGATGAAAATGTTCCTCACGCGCATCGGCATCGGCGCCAAGGCTGTCGTCACCGGCGATGTGACGCAGGTGGATCTGCCCAAGGGCCAGAAGTGTGGCCTGATCGAGGCGCGTCGCATCCTCGGCGGCGTGCGCGGGCTGGCTTTCACCGACTTCGATTCTTCCGACGTGGTGCGCCACCCGCTGGTGGCGCGCATCGTGGCTGCCTACGAGAAACATGCCGACAAGCACTAAACCCGCTGATCAAAAAATCCGCCGCAAGGCGGCAAATCAGTCGCCCCCTTCCCCGGGAAGGGGGGTGGGGGGTAGGTCCTCCCGTTCGCCGCAAGGCGTATTGCACCGACTGAGTTTGTCGGTGCAATACGCTTGTAACGATCCGGCCTTACCCTCGCGGCCTTTCGTGCGCCGTTGCGTGCAGGCCAGCCTGGAGCGCCCTGCCCAGACGACAGTGCGCTTCGTCGATGCCGACGAGGGGCGCGCGCTCAACGCCGCTTACCGCACCAAGGACTACGCCACCAACGTGCTGTCGTTTCCCTACGAGATCGAACCCGTCACGCTGGGCGATCTGGCCATCTGCGTGCCCGTGGTGCTGAAGGAGGCAGCGGAGCAGGGCAAGACGGCCGCCGCCCACTTCGCCCACCTGATCGTGCATGGTATGCTGCACTTGCAGGGTTACGACCACGAGACCGGCGCGGCAGACGCGGTCCGCATGGAGACAAGAGAGCGCGAAATTCTCGCCCGCCTCGGCTACCCCGATCCTTATTGACGACGCATTGACCCG
This sequence comes from uncultured Rhodocyclaceae bacterium, assembly GCA_964632965.1. Taxonomy (GTDB): domain Bacteria; phylum Pseudomonadota; class Gammaproteobacteria; order Burkholderiales; family Rhodocyclaceae; genus Nitricoxidireducens. The sequence continues at coordinate 2,351 of CAZWFC010000192.1, read as the reverse complement.
AATGGACCCTTCCCCTAGTCGACCGACCCTGCTTGAGCGCCTTTCCGCGCTGCTGATGCGCGCGCCCGAAGACCGCGAACAGCTCCTCGACCTCCTGCGCGGCGCTTTCGAGCGCAACCTGCTCGATTCCGACGCTCTTTCCATCATCGAAGGCGCATTGCAGGTTTCCGACATCCAGGTGCGCGACATCATGGTGCCGCGCGCGCAGATGGACGTCATCGACATCGCCGATACGCCCGACAAGATCGTCGGCCTCGTCATCGAGGCCGCCCACTCGCGCTTCCCCGTCATCGGCGAAAATCGCGACGACGTCATCGGCATCCTGCTGGCCAAGGAGTTGCTGCGCTATTTCGCCGGCAAGGAACTCGACCTCAGGGATACCTTGCGGCCCGCCGTGTTCGTGCCGGAATCGAAGCGGCTGAACGTGCTGCTGCGCGAGTTCCGCGCCTCGCGCAACCACATGGCGATCGTCGTCGACGAGTACGGCGGCGTCGCCGGGCTGGTGACCATCGAAGACGTGCTGGAACAGATCGTCGGCGACATCGACGACGAATACGATTTCGACGAAGCCGCCGACAACATCCTGCTCGACAACGCCGGCCGCTACCGCGTCAAGGCCACGACCGAGATCGCCGACTTCAACGCCGCCTTCGGCACCGATTTTTCCGACGCGGATTTCGACACCGTCGGCGGACTCGTCATCCACCGCCTCGGCCGCCTGCCCAAGCGCAACGAGACGGTGCAGATCGACAACCTGCGCATCCAGGTGCTGCGCGCCGACAGCCGGCGCGTGCATACGCTGCTGGTCGATCCGCAGCGCGGATTGAACCTGGCGGCGGAGTGACCGCGCCGCCCTACTGGTAGGCGACCAGTTCTTCCTCCCGGCCGTTGATGGTTTCCGTGACCAGGCGGAAGGTGCCGGGGCCGCGCTGCTCGGTGACGACCTTGCGCCGGTGGCCGATGGTGACCGAGACGCCGGGGAAGACGGCGCGCTTGACGACGACCTCGGCGTTGTCCGCCTGCTTGATGTCGGCTTCCAGCGCATTCGCATCGGCCGTGGCTTCCGCCAGTTCCTCCTCGGTCCGGCCGAGGGTGAGGCGCGCCTTCTCCAGCATCTCCAGCCGGTCCGGCCGGTTTTGCAGGACCTTGACGACCTTTTCGAGGTCGTCGTGTTCCTTGAGCTTGGCGGCGACGAGGGTCCGTTTTTCGTCGAGAGCCTGTTGCAGCAGGGGATTCACGCCGATCATGATGCGCGTCTCGCCGGTGCCCGGGCCGCCCAGGCATTCGGCGGTGACGCCCTGCGTGGCGCGCACGATGCCGCCGAGGATATGGCCCTTGCGCCCGCCTTCCGTGCCGATGACGACCTGGTCGATGGCTGTGATGTCGGACTGGACGGCCACTTCGTCGACGTAGACCGACTGTCCGGCGAGGACCAGCGCGTTCTCCAGGTGATGCGCGCGGACATTGGCCTTGGCGTGGATGCGCGCGGCGGTGGTCTTGTGGTCGGCCGTCTTGTCGTGCGCATGGTTCTTCTGGCCGATGATGCCGCCCTTCACCACGACGTCGCCGCCGGCCTCGACTTCCGCCGATTCCAGGATGCCGTGGACGATGACGTCGCCGCCGGCCTTGATCTTCATCCCGCTTTGCACGTCGCCCTTGATCTCGACGGTGCCGACGAAGTCGACGTTGCCGGTGGCGAGGTCGACGTTCTGCAGCGTCAGGACGGGCTCGACGCTGATGCCGTCGCGATGGAGCACCGGCTGGCCGGCGATGGCGGCGACGAGGAGGTCGGGATCGGCGGCCGACACCTGGACGCCCGGCAGGCGCACCGGGAACTTGACGTCCTTCGGCGTGGCGACGGCGAGCTCGGCGCCCGTCACCGTGCGGCCGGGCGTGCCCGGCTGCGGCGCATGGCGCCGCATCAGCGGCGTATCCGGGGCGACCGAGCGCATGATCCCGAGGTCGCGGAAGTCGATATGCCCTTTCGCGTCCTCGTGGGGATGGCGCGCGGGGTTGAGTTCGATCAGCGTCTCCATGCGGCCGTTCGTCCCGGGTTGCGGCCGCTGGCCGCCGGCCACCTCGGCGCGCACGCCGGGCGTCGCCAGCGCCGCCGCGAGCGCGGCCTCGTCGATGCCGAAGACGACGCCGTGCTGCACCAGCGCCGCCATCGCGTAGGCGGCGTTCGCCGCCGTGCCGCCGTGCGCCGCCTCCACCGTCAGGCCGGCGGCCATCTTGTCCGCGGCGACGTCGACCCGGTAGGCGGCGTCGGTGCATTTGCCGACCGGGCTCGAAAACGGCTCGCCGGCGGCGATGCGCGCCGCCGCCGCCGCGAGCGCCGCCGCATCGAGCAG
>CAZWFC010000191.1:0-5010 GCA_964632965.1 uncultured Rhodocyclaceae bacterium | reverse complement strand
GCGTTCTCGCGCACGCGCGCCGGCGTCGCCGACTTCGACAGCGCGGCGAGCGCGACGAACCAGGCCTTGGGCATGTCGGCCGGCAGGCCGATGGGAATGCCGGCGACCTTGGGCGTCTCGGCGAAGGGATGGCCGGGCTCCTCGAAGCCCGGCTCGGTGCAGCGTATGCACGAGTAGCCGCCGCGCAGGCAGGAGCCCTCGCCGTTCCACAGCCGCAGGTTGCAGTCGGCATGCGCCTGCGTGCCCTTGCAGCCGAGCTGTTCCATCAGGCAGCCCTGGTCGGAAGGCTTGGCGGCGCTGGCCTTGAACTCGTAATACTCGTTGCGCGGGCAGCCGTGGTGGACGAGCTGGTCGGCATAGAAGCGCGGCCGGCCAAACTCGTCGAGGTCGTCGCGCGTCAGGGCGCCGCGCGCCAGCGCGATCAGCGTCTCGCTGATCCAGTCGGGATGCGGCGGGCAGCCGGCGATGTCGATCACCGGCAGGCCGGACGTCGAGCGGAAGTCCGGCCCGAGCAGGCCGCCGCCGACGTCGCCGTCGTATTGCAGGCCGCAGGCGTCGGTCGGGTTGGTGCCGGCGGAGGTAATGCCGCCGAAGGCCGCGCAACTGCCGACGGCGACGACATGCTGCGCATGCGCCGCCAGCAGGCGTACCCATTCGGTCATCGGCGCCCCGCTGCCGGACATCAGGTGGAAACGTCCACTGCCCTGCGGACCGCGCAGCAGCGCCCCTTCCAGGCAAAGTACGTCGAACGGCCGCGTGCCGCCCGCGCACTCGGCGATGACGGACAAGGCCTCCTCGGCGCAGGCCTCGGACAGGCTCGGGTGCCAGACCAGTTCGATGCCCTCGTCGGCCAGCAGGCCGAACAGCGGCGCGATCTCGCTGCCCAGCCACGACAGCGTGCAGCCACCGCAGCCGCCGGACTGTAGCCAAAGGACTTTCATCTAACGGCCAACCGCTCTCGACGCCGAGAGCGCCGAGACGCAGAGTTCGCGGAGAAAGACCGTAACCCATTGACCAAGCAGTGCCATCTCAGCGCTCTCTGCGTCTCCGCGTCCTCTGCGTTGAAAGAGGTTGCTCCCTTCACTCTTGAGCTCACGGCTTATCCACTCCCAAGCGCGCCAGCTTCTGCCGCAATCCGACGCGCGAAAGACCCAGTTCGGCGGCCGCGCGCGTCTTGTTCCAGCGGCAGCGCACCAGGACTTCCTTGATGATGCGCGCCTCCAGTTGCTCGACGCGCTCCTTGAGACTGCCGTCGAGGCCGGCGAGCAGCGAGAGGTCGCGCTCCTGGCTCTCCTCGCTGGCGGCGCGCAGCACGCGCGGCGAGAGCAGGTGGGCGTCGAGCCGGTCGCCGTCGGCCAGCGCCAGCATGCGCAGGATTTCGTTCTTCAGTTCGCGCACGTTGCCCGGCCAGCGATAGGCGGCGATGCAGGCCAGCGCCTCGGCGGTGAAGCCCTTGGCGCGCTGGCGCCGCCCGCTCTGCTCGCGGTCGAGCAGGCCTTGCGCGATGGGTGCGATGTCCATGGCGCGCTCGCGCAGCGGCGGCATGTGCAGCGTCATGCTGGCGAGCCGGTAGTAGAGGTCCTCGCGGAAGCGGCCGGCGCGCATGTCGTCTTCGAGATTGCGGTTGGTCGCCGAGATGACGCGCACGTCGACCGACACCGAACGCGGGCTGCCGACCGGGCGGATCTCGCCTTCCTGCAATGCGCGCAAGAGTTTGACCTGGAAGGCCGGCGAGGTCTCGCCGATCTCGTCGAGGAAGATGGTGCCGCCGTCGGCCTGCTGGAACAGGCCGATGCGGTCTTCGTAGGCGCCGGTGAAGGCGCCGCGCTTGTGGCCGAAGAGTTCGGCTTCGAGCAACTGGTCGGGCAGCGCGCCGCAGTTCTCGACGACGAAGGCGCGCTCGGCGCGGTTGCTGGCGTAGTGGATCGCGCGGGCCAGCAGTTCCTTGCCGGTGCCGGATTCGCCGGTGACGAGGATGGCCAGGTCGTGCGGCGCCACCTTGGCGGCCAGGCCGCAGAGGGCATTGAGCGGGCTGTCCGGCGCGCGCGTGATGCGCTCGAAGCCGGCGCGCGCCTTGGCATCGAGGCGCTTGGCGGCGACGCGCGCCTGGATCTGCTGCGGACTTTCGCGCAGTTCGAGCGACAGGCGCTGGTTGTCCTGCTGCAGGCGCCACAGGTTGGCCGCACCCTTCAATGTCAGCAGCAATTGCTCGGGATGCCAGGGCTTGAGCAGGTACTGCCAGATGCCGGCATCGTTGATGCCGGCGATGATGTCCTCGGTCTCGGTATAGCCGGAGAGAATGATGCGCACGGTGTCGGGCCACTGCGTGCGCACCTGGCTCAGGAACTCGACGCCCGACATGCCGGGCATGCGCTGGTCGCAGAGGATGATCTGCACGAACTCGGCGCCCATGACCTGTAGCGCCTCTTCGGCGCCGTTGGCGGTGAACACCGTGAAATCCTCGTCGAGCGTGCGCCGCAACGCTTCCTGCGAACGCACTTCGTCGTCGACGACGAGAACGGTGGGCACGGCGGGCGTCATGTCGGCGCAGCCCAGCCGATGTCGCGATGCTTCGCCAGGTGGCGCGGCGTCCAGGACGCGAGGGACTTCTGCACGAAATGCCAGCGCGCGACGTGGTAGCTCGGATCGAAGCCGTAGAAGTTGCGCGTCATGTGGGCGAGTTCCTCGGCGCGCCAGGCCGCCAGCGGCTTGGCGGCCTCGTCGTGCGCGCGCCGCTCGGCCTTGGCTTTGATGCGCACGGCGAAATCGGGCGCCGCCGCCAGCTCGGCCGCGCGCCGCGCGACATCGACGCGGAAGGCGGCCGGCGCGCCGGCGAGGCAGGCGTCGTAGAAACCGCAGGCCACCGCCGCCTGCGCCGTCATCGGCAGGCGGTTCTGCATGATGTCGCGCGCACCCTCGGCGCCCACGCGCGGCGGCAGCAGGTAGGTCCAGTACTCGGAGCCGTACAGATTGCCCATGTTCTTGTAGTGCGGATTGAGCATGATGCCGTCGCGCGCCCAGACCAGGTCCGCGGCACGGGCGAGGAAGCAGCCGCCGGCGCCGGCGTTGCCCTGGAGCGCGGCGACGGTCAGGTGCGAATCGCAGCGCAGGATCGCCTCGGCGAGGTCGTCGATGGCGTTGATGTTGGCCCAGGATTCGTCGGCAGGACTCTCCGCCTGCTCGATCAGGTTGAGATGGACGCCGTTCGACCAGAAGTCGGTGCCGCCCATCAGCACGATCACGCGCGTCGGCCGCGTGCGCGCCCAGGCGAAGGCCGCGCACAGGCGCTCGCATTGGCGCGTGCCCATGGCGCCGTTGCAGAACTCGAAGTGCAGGAAGCCGACCTCATTGCCGTCAATCGCGGCCTCTTCATAGGAAATGTCCTGCCAGGTGGCATGGTCGGCCGCCGGCCAGCCGGCCAGCGGCGCTTCGGGAATGTCACTGCACCGCTCCGCGAACGCCAGCGTCGCCGGCAGCTTGATGCCGCCCGACCGCTTGACATGGCCGATCCAGACCGCGCCGTCGACGGTCGCGCGCAGCAGCGCCGTCTCGCGCCGCGCGATGACCTCGCCCGGCACGCCCGACAACTGCGCCTCGGGCCAGGCATCGAAAAGATGGCAGACCGTGCCGAACAACTCGTCGGCGACGCCGGGAAAACCGTCGGCGGCATCCATCTTGCGCAAGACGGTGGCCGTGTCGTCGCGCGACCAGTCGATGCGGCGGTCGGCCTGCTTCATCAGCGGGCGCAGGCGGCCGCGCCCCGCCGCCTCGCTCAGCGGCAACGGCTGGAAATCGCCGGCGGCGAATCGCTCCACTGCCTGCATCACGGCGCGGCAGGCGGCATCGGTGACCTCGTTGCGGTAGAGGCTGGACTTCTTGCCGCGACGCAGCGGGAAAGTCGCCGCCGCCCAGATCGGTCCGGCATCCATCTCGGCTTCGGCCTGCAATACCGTGACGCCCCATTCGCGCTCGCCTTCCTGGATCGCCCAGTCCAGCGCCGACGGCCCGCGGTCGCCGACGATGCCGGGGTGGACGATCAGGCAGGTGTGCCGCTGCCAGATCGAGGCCGGGATCGCTCGCCGCAGATAGGGCGCGACGACGAGGTCGGGCCGGAACAGCGCCACGGCCTCCTCCGCCACGCTGTCGGCGATGTCGAACTCGATGGAGACTTCGTGGCCGCGCGCGGCGAGCTCGCTGTGCAGGCGCTGCGCCAGGCTGTTGTAGCTGTGGGTGAGGAACAGGATTCTCATGGAGCCGGTATCAGCAGATCCGCGGCAACTGCTCGCCGGTCAGCCAGTCGACGATGCGCCGGCCGCCGAAGCCGGTGGTCATCTGCACGAAATGATGGGCGTCCTCATGCACGCTGCCGATGCGGGCGGCGCGCAGGCCGAGCGGATGGGCGCGCATCGCGGCCAGCACGCGCTCCGCGTCCTCTGCCGCGACGATGGCGACGAGCTTGCCCTCGTTGGCGACGTAGAGCGGATCGAGGCCGAGGAATTCGCAGGCGGCCGCCACTTCCTGATTGACGGGTATCGCCGCTTCTTCGAGCATCATGCCGGCGCGCGACTGGCGGGCGATCTCGTTGAGCGTGGTCGCCAGCCCGCCGCGCGTCGGGTCGCGCAGCACGCGGATGTCGGCGCCGGTGGCCAGCATCGCCGCGATCAGGCCATGCAGGGCCGCGGTATCGGAAACAATGGGCGCGGAGAAGCCGAGGTTCTCGCGCTGCGCCATGATGGCCATGCCGTGGTCGCCGATCGAGCCGGAAATCAGGATGGCGTCGCCGGGACGGGCGCGGTCGCCGGACAGCGTCACGCCCTCCGGCACCACGCCGACGGCCGTGGTGGTGATGAAGACGCCGTCGGCCTTGCCCTGCTCGACGACCTTGGTGTCGCCGGTCACCACCGGCACGCCGGCCTCCTGCGCGGCCCGCGCCATCGATTCGACGATGCGCGCCAGATCGGCGAGCGGAAAGCCTTCTTCGAGAATGAAGCTCGCCGCAAGCCCCAGCGG
>CAZWFC010000190.1:0-5142 GCA_964632965.1 uncultured Rhodocyclaceae bacterium | reverse complement strand
GAAAAGGCGCCGAAGCCGATGCCGGCCTGCGCCACGCCCGTTACCAACGGCATGAAGGTGTTCACGCATTCCGATCTCGCCGTCAAGGCGCAGAAGGGCGTGATGGAATTCCTGCTGATCAACCATCCGCTCGATTGCCCGATCTGCGATCAGGGCGGCGAGTGCCAGCTGCAGGATCTGGCGGTCGGCTACGGCGACACGCAGTCGCGCTACCAGGAAGAGAAGCGCGTCGTCATCAACAAGAACCTCGGCCCGCTGGTTGCGACCGACATGACCCGGTGCATCAACTGCACCCGCTGCGTGCGTTTCACCCAGGAAATCGCCGGCTTCATGGAACTCGGGCAGAGCTATCGTGGCGACCGCGCCGAGATCATGCCCTTCGTCGAGAAGACCGTCGATACGGAACTCTCCGGCAACATCATCGATCTGTGCCCGGTCGGCGCGCTGACCTCGAAGCCGTTCCGCTTCGCCGCGCGCACCTGGGAGCTGGCGCGCCGCAAGTCGGTCAGCCCGCACGACGGCCTCGGCGCCAACCTGATCGTGCAGACCAAGCACGACAAGGTGCTGCGCGTGCTGCCGCTGGAAAACGAAGACATCAACGAATGCTGGCTGTCCGACAAGGACCGCTATTCGTACGAAGGCCTCAATTCCGCCGAACGGCTGCAGAAGCCGATGGTGAAGCAGGGCGGCCAGTGGAAGGAAGTCGAGTGGAACCAGGCGCTCGACTACGTCGCCCATGCCTTGCGCGACGTCGCCAAGGAGCACGGCGCCGCCGCCATCGGCGCTCTCGTCAGCCCGCACGCGACGCTGGAGGAGATGGCGCTCGCCGGCAAGTTCATGCGCGGCCTCGGTTCCGACAACATCGATTTCCGCCTGCGCCAAAGCGACTTTTCGCTCGACGGCAAGCGCCAGGGCACGCCCTGGCTCGGCATGAAGATCGCCGAGATCAACAAGCTGGACCGCGTCCTGCTAATCGGCAGCTTCGTGCGCAAGGACCAGCCGCTGATCGCGCAGCGTTTGCGCCAAGCCGCCAAGCGCGGCACGAAGATCAGCGTCATCCATGCCGCGGACGACGATCTGCTGGTCAAGCTGGCTGCCAAGGCGATTGTCGCTCCGGCGCAATTGCCGCAGGTGCTGGCCCAGGTCGTCAAGGCCGCCGCCGATCTGAAGAATGTCGCCTGCGATCTGGCGGTCACCGCTTCCGCGGAAGCGAAGGCCATTGCCGAAAGCCTGCTTTCCGGCCGCAACGCCGGCATCCTGCTCGGCAACTTTGCCCAGCAGCACCCGCAGGCCGGTGCGCTGCACGCACTGGCGCAGCAGCTGGCCCTAGTGCTCGGCGCCAAGCTCGGTTATCTCGGCGAGGCGGCCAACAGCGTCGGCGGCTATGTTGCCAAAGCGCTGCCGGGCAGCGGCGGCCTCAACGCCGCCGCCATGCTGGCCGATTCGCGCAAGGCCTACGTACTGGTCAATGTCGAACCGGAACTCGATTGCGCCGACGGCCGCGCGGCCTTGGCCGCCATGAATCAGGCCGACAGCGTCATCGTCCTGTCGCCGTTCAAGTCGGCGGCTGCGCTCGAATACGCCGACGCGATCCTGCCGGTATCGCCCTTCACCGAGACATCGGGTAGCTTTGTCAGCACCGAAGGCCGCGTGCAGAGCTTCCAGGCCGTGGCCCGTCCGCTGGGCGACACGCGTCCCGCCTGGAAGGTGCTGCGCGTGCTCGGCAACCTGCTGAAGCTCGACGGCTTCGACTACGAAAGCAGCGAAGACGTGCGCAACGAAGTCCTGGGTGCCGCGATCGAATTCGTCGGCGGACTCGACAACGGCGTCACCGTCTCGGCCAGTTTGCCGGCCGCTGCGTCCGGAAACGGCTTGCAGCGCGTCGCCGACGTGCCGATCTACTTTGCCGACGCATTGGTGCGCCGCGCCGACAGCCTGCAGAAGGCCAAGGATGCGGCCCTGCCGGCGGCGCGCATGAATGCCGCCACGCTCGCCAGCGCCGGTGTCGCCGCCGGCGACAATGTTCGCGTCAGGGCAGGCGAGGGCCAAGTGTACGAGGTGCAACTCGTCGCCCGACTCGATGCCGGCGTGCCCGACGGCTGCGCGCGTATCGCCGCAGCCCATGCCACAACGGCCAAACTTGGCGCGATGTTCGGCCAGATCACCGTGGAGCGTGCGTAATGGAATCCCTGGTGCTGCAATTCTTCCAGTGGTTCTGGAACCTCTTCGGTCTCTGGGACATGCTCTGGGCCATCGTCGAGCCGGTCTGGCCGCTGATCTGGGTCGTCATCCGCATCGTCGTCATCATGGCGCCGCTGTTGCTGGGCGTTGCCTACCTCACGTTCTGGGAACGCAAGATCATCGGCTGGATGCAGGTCCGCATCGGTCCCAACCGCGTCGGCCCGTGGGGTCTGCTGCAACCGATAGCCGACGGCATGAAGCTGTTCTTCAAGGAAGTGCTGGTGCCGACGAAGTCCGACGGCTACCTGTTCTTCCTCGCCCCGGTGCTGGCGATGGCGCCGGCGCTGGCAGTCTGGGCGGTGGTGCCGTTCTTCGAAGGCGGCGCGCTGGCCAACCTCGATGCCGGCGTGCTGTATCTCCTCGCCATCACCTCGTTCGGCGTGTACGGCGTCATCATCGCCGGCTGGGCCTCTAACTCGAAGTATCCCTTCCTCGGCGCCATGCGTTCCGCCGCGCAGATGGTGTCCTACGAAGTGTCGATGGGCATGGCTCTGATCGTGGTGCTGATGGTGTCGAACAGCCTCAACCTCTCCGACATCGTGCGCGTTCAGGGTCACGGCCGCTTCGCCGACATGGGCTTGGGCGTCCTGTCGTGGAACTGGATTCCGCTGTTCCCGATGTTCTTCGTCTATCTGATCTCGGGTGTCGCCGAAACCAACCGCGCGCCGTTCGACGTCGTCGAGGGCGAATCCGAAATCGTCGCCGGCCACATGGTCGAGTATTCAGGCATGGCCTTCGCGATGTTCTTCCTCGCCGAATACGCCAACATGATCCTGATTGCGGCGATGGTGTCGGTGTTCTTCTTCGGCGGCTGGCTGTCGCCGGTCGGCTTCCTGCCGGACGGCCTGCTCTGGCTGCTGGCCAAGATGGCCGTCGTGCTGTTCTTCTTCCTGTGGATACGCGCCACCTTCCCGCGTTATCGCTACGACCAGATCATGCGTCTGGGCTGGAAAGTGTTCGTTCCCATCTGTCTCGTCTGGATTCCGGTCGTCGGCATCTGGATGATGTCGCCCTTCAACATCTGGAAGTGAGGAGAAAACCATGGGCGCCAGAGACCTGATCCAGAGTTTTTCGCTCGGCGAATTGCGCCAGGGGTTGGCTGTCACCCTGCGCTACATGTTCGCGCCGAAGATCACCATCCAGTATCCGGAGGAGAAGACGCCGCTGTCGCCGCGCTTCCGCGGTCTGCACGCGCTGCGCCGCTACCCGAACGGCGAGGAACGCTGCATCGCCTGCAAGCTCTGCGAAGCGGTCTGCCCGGCCATGGCGATCACCATCGAGTCGGCCGAGCGCGACGACGGCAGCCGCCGTACCACGCGCTACGACATCGATCTGACCAAGTGCATTTTCTGCGGCTTCTGCGAGGAGGCCTGCCCGGTGGACGCCATCGTCGAGACGGATGTTTTCGAATATCACGGCGAGACGCGCGGCGACCTTTATTACACCAAGCAGATGCTGCTAGCCAACGGCGACCGCTACGAGGCGGACATCGCCAAGAACCGCGAGTTGGACGCAAAATTCCGGTAACCGACGATGGAATTCAAGACAATCGTTTTCTACGTGTTCGCGGCGCTGTCGATCTTCGCCGCACTGCGCGTTGTCACCGCCCGCAACCCCGTGCATGCGGTGCTGTTTCTGGTGCTCGCCTTCTTCAACGTCGCCGGCATCTGGCTGCTGCTCAACGCCGAATTCCTCGCCATCGCGCTGATCATGGTCTATGTCGGGGCGGTGATGGTGCTGTTCCTGTTCGTCGTCATGATGCTCGACATCAACATCGAGCGCGTGCGCCAGGGTTTCTGGAGCTACCTGCCGCTCGGCGGTACGATCGGCCTCCTGATGGTGGCCGAAATGGCGATGGTGCTGTCGGGCAGCTACTTCGGCCTCGACGCGCTGCCGAACCACGCCATGCCCGCCGACTACAGCAACACCAAGGAACTCGGCCGGCTGTTGTTCACCGATTACGTCTATCCCTTCGAACTGGCGTCGGTCATCCTGCTGGTGGGCATCATCGCCGCCGTCATGCTGACGCTGCGTCATCGCAAGGACACCAAGCATCTCGTCCCGGCCAACCAAGTCGCCGTCAAGGCCAAGGATCGCCTGCGCATCGTCAAGATGGCCTCCGAGACGGAACAACCGGCAGCAGGGCAGGGGGAATGAGCATGTTCGGACCGTTGGCGCTTCCCCATTACCTGATCCTGGCGGCGATCCTGTTTGCCATCGGCATCGTCGGCATTTTCCTCAACCGCAAGAACCTGATCGTGCTGCTGATGGCGATCGAATTGATGCTGCTGGCGGTGAACCTCAACTTCGTCGCCTTCTCGCATTACCTCCACGACCTCGGCGGACAGCTCTTCGTCTTCTTCATCCTGACGGTCGCGGCGGCTGAATCCGGCATCGGCCTGGCGATTCTCGTCGTGCTGTTCCGCAACCTGTCTTCCATCGATGTCGAAGACCTCGACAGCCTCAAGGGATAAAAGGGCATGAAGTCTCTCTACCTGATCATCCCCCTCGCGCCGCTGTTCGGCGCCATCGTCGCCGGCTTCTTCGGCCGCATCATCGGCCGCGCCGCCTCGCACTGGGTGACCATCCTCGGCGTGACGGTCTCCTTCGTCTGCTCGGTGCTGGTGTTCCAGGACGTCCAGGCCGGCCACACCTTCAACGGCACGGTCTACACCTGGCTCGAATCCGGCGGCCTGAAGATGGAAGTCGGCTTCCTGATCGACCAGCTCACCGCCGTGATGCTAATCGTCGTCACCTTCGTCTCCTTGATGGTGCACATCTACACCATCGGCTATATGGCGGAAGATCCCGGCTACCAGCGCTTCTTCAGCTACATCTCGCTGTTCACCTTCTCGATGCTGATGCTGGTGATGAGCAACAACTTCGTCCAGCTGTTCTTCG
>CAZWFC010000189.1:0-5154 GCA_964632965.1 uncultured Rhodocyclaceae bacterium | reverse complement strand
ACACCGGCAGGAAGGACACGGTGATGATGAGCAGCGAGAAGAACAGCGCCGGGCCCACTTCCTTGCAGGCCAGGGCAATCGCCTCCGTGCGCGACTCGCCCTCTTTCAACCGCTCCAGATGCTTATGGGCGTTCTCGATCATGACGATGGCGGCATCGACCATGGCCCCGATGGCGATGGCGACGCCGCCCAGGCTCATGATGTTGGAATTCATGCCGAGCGCGCGCATGGCGATGAAGGCGATCAGCACGCCGACCGGCAGCATGACGATCGCCACCAGCGCGCTGCGCGCATGCATCAGGAACACCAGGCAGACCAGCGCGACGATCAGGCTTTCCTCGAACAGCGTGTGCTTCAGGGTCTCGATGGCGCGGTGGATCAGCTCGGAGCGGTCGTACACCGCTTCGATGCTGACGCCCTCCGGCAGTCCGGGCGCGATCTCGGCGATCTTGGCCTTGACGTTGTGGATCACCTCCAGCGCGTTCTGGCCGTAGCGCGCCATGACGATGCCGGAAACGACCTCGCCTTCGCCGTTGAGTTCGGTGATGCCGCGCCGTTCGTCGGGTCCGAGTTCGACGCGGGCGATATCGCGCACCAGCACCGGCGTGCCGCGTTCGGCCTTGACGACGAGGTTCTCGATATCGGCCCGGCCGCGCAGGTAGCCGCGGCCGCGCACCATGTACTCGGTCTCGGCCATCTCGACGACGCGGCCGCCGACGTCGCGGTTGGATTCGCGGATCGCCTTCGTCACCGTCGCCAGCGGAATGCCGTAGGCGCGCAGCTTCACCGGATCGACCACCACCTGGTACTGCTGGACGAAGCCGCCGATGCTGGCGACCTCGGCCACGCCCGGCGCCTTGGTCAGCTGATAGCGGACGAACCAGTCCTGGATGGTGCGCAGCTCGGCCAGCGTCTTGTCCTTCGCCAGCACGACGTACTGGTAGACCCAGCCGACGCCGGTGGCGTCGGGCCCGAGCTGCGGCGTCACGCCCTTGGGCAGGCGGCCGGCGGCGAAATTCAGGTATTCGAGCACGCGCGAACGTGCCCAGTAGATGTCGGTGCCGTCCTCGAAAATCACATAGACGAAGGAGGCGCCGAAGAAGGAAAAGCCGCGCACCACCTTGGACTTCGGCACCGACAGCATGGCCGTCGTCAGCGGGTAGGTGATCTGGTCTTCCACCACCTGCGGCGCCTGGCCCGACGACTCCGTGTAGATGATGACCTGCACGTCGGAGAGGTCGGGCAGCGCATCCAGCGGCGTGCGGACGACGGCGACGATGCCGGCGAGCGTGACGAAGAGCGTGGCGAGGACGACGAGAAACTTGTTGCGCGTCGACCAGTCGATGAGGGCGTTGAGCATGGCGTCGCCTCTCAGTGCGCGTGCGGCGCGCTGCCGGCCGTTGGCGCTTCGAACCGGGTGACGACCCACTCGCCGGGCTGGCGCTCGACGAACTCGATGCTGATGGCGGCGCCGGGCTTGTGGGTGCCCAGCAGCGCCGGATTCGCCAGCACAAAGTCCATCGTCATGCCGGGCCACTTCAGGCTGGCGACCGGGCCGTGCGTGATCGTGACGGTGCCGACCTTGGCGTCGATGGCGTCGAGCGTGCCCGTGGCGCGATGGCTGACCGGTTTGCCCGCCGCGGCAGGCGCCGTGGCGTCGGGGCCGCCGAAACCGCTCAACGCCGCCTTCAGATTGCTCTCGGCGTCGATGAGGAAGTTGGCGGCGACGACCACCTGGTCGCCCTCGTTGAGACCCTCGCGCACCTCGACGTAATCGTCGCTGCGCGCGCCGAGCTTGACCGCGCGCGGCTCGTAGCGGCCGGCGGCTTTCTGTACCAGCACCACCTGGCGCGTGCCGCTGTCGATCACCGCCGACAGGGGAACGGTCGCCACCTTGCCGGAGGCGCCGACCGCCAGCTCGACGCTGGCGTACATGGCGGGTTTGAGCAGGCCGCCGGGATTGGCCAGCTCGATGCGCACCGGCACCGTGCGCGTGGCGGCGTTCAGCGTCGGGTAGATGTAGGCGATGGTGCCCGTGAACGTCTTGTCCGGATAGGCGTTGATGGCGACCCTGACCTTCTGCCCGGTCTTGACCAGGCCGATGTCGGACTCGAAGACGTCCGCCAGCACCCAGACCGAGGAGACGTCGGCGATCTGGTAGAGCGATTCGCCCGGCGAAAAGCGCATGCCGGCGAGCGCCTTCTTCTCCAGCACCACGCCGCCCACCGGCGCGCGGTAGGTCAGCGTGCGCCTGGCCTCGCCGCCGGCCGCCAGGGCCTTGATCTGTTCGGCGGAAATGTCCCAGTTGGAGAGCCGCGTCAGGCTCGCCTCGGCCAGTTGACGCATCGCCGTCTGCGCCTCGGCGGGCGCGTCTTTCAGCGTGGCCACGCCCTTCGCGGCGACGAGGTATTCGCGCTGCGCCGAGACCAGTTCAGGGCTGTAGACCTCGAACAGCGGCTGGCCCTTGGCCACCGGCTGGCCGGTGGCATTGACGTACAGACGCTCGACCCAGCCCTCGAAACGGGGCGCCACGGCATGGATGCGCCGCTCGTCGATTTCGACGCGCCCCGACGCGCGCACCTGCCGCGCAAGTTCGCGCAACGTCACCGCCTCGGTGCGCACGCCGAGCTTCTGCACCTTGTCGGTACCGATCTTCAGGTCGCCGCCGGCGGGCTCCTCGCCGTCATAGACGGGGATGTAGTCCATGCCCATCGAGTCCTTCTTCGGTACCGGCGAGGTATCGGGCAGGCCCATCGGGTTGCGGTAGTAAAGCAGCTTCCTGGCGCTCTGGCCTTCCGCCGTGGCCGGCGCGGATGCTGTCGTCGCCTGCGGCGTGGGTGCGCCGTGGCTGCCGAACCAGTAGCCGGCGCCCGTTCCTGCCGCCGCGACGATCAGCGCGACGGTCAATTGCGTAGTCTTAATCATAGGTCCTCCCCGAGCAGCCGCTCGATTTCGGCCAGGCGCACCTGCTGTTCGGCCTGGCTCCTGATCACTTCCTGTTTGGCCCGGCGTATCTGCCGCTGGGCGTCGAGCACGGTGGCGAAATCGACCTTGCCGTTTTCATAGCCGGCGAGCGCCGACTGGAAGGTGAGTTCCGCCTGCGGCAGCAGGCTGGTCGTCGTCAGGCTCTCGACGCGGCGCGCCGATTCGAGCGACGCCAGGCTTTCCGCCAGTTCCGACAGCACCAGGTTGGCGGCGGAATCGCGCCGCGCCCGCGCCGCTTCGAGCATCTTCTCGCTCTCGCGCTCCTGGCTGCGGCGGCTCTCCTGTTGCAGCGGGATGTTCAGCTCCACCATCAGTTCCCACTCGTTCACGCGGTTGCGCGTCTGGATAGGCGAAACGCCGAGCGTGAGGTCCGGATAGCGGTTGCGGTAGGCGAGGTCGCGGTTCTTCTCGGCGCCGCGAATGCGCGCTTCTTCGGCGAAGAGTTGCGGATTCTTTTCGCGCACGCGCTGTTCGAGGGCGACGAAATCCAGCCGCGCCGCGGCCGGCAGCGGACGCACGCGCTGCGGTTCGGCCAGCGCCGCCATCGCGGGCCGCGCCAGCAAGGCGTTGATGCGGATCATGGCGTGGTGGCGCTCGGTTTCCAGCGCGATCAACTCGCTCTTCATCGCCGAGCCTTCGACTTCGGCGCGTATCGCATCCTGCTGCGGCACCAGCCCGCCGGCGTAGCGCACGCGGGCGATGCCGGACAGACGGTCGACGAGGTCGAGCACTTCGCGGGCGAACTGCTGCGCCTTCGCCGTCTGGTAATACTGGGCGTAGGCGGTCTTGATCTTCGCCGCGATGTCGGCCCAGTTGCCGGCGGCGCGGCCCTGCGCCTCGTCGGCGGCAGCCTCGGCCGCTTCGCGCTTCAAGTCGCGCTTGCCCCAGAACGGCAGAGGCTGGATCACCGTGTACTTGGTGCTGCCGATGCGGCTCGGCAGCAGGTTGGGGCTGGCGTCCGAACCGTAGTTGGTGACGTTGCGCAATTCCGTGCGCAGCACCGGGTCGGGCAGCGCCCCCGCCGGCGTCACGCGCTCGCCGGCGGCTTCGGCCTCCAGCCGCAGCGCGGCGAATTCCGGATTCCGCTCGCGCGCCAGCGCCAGCAGTTCCTCGACGCTCGCCCCCGGCGGCGGCCCGGCCCAGGCCGCCGCCGGCATGGCCAGCGCCAGCAGCGCGGCCGCCCGGCGCAGGCCCGGCGTCACTTGGCGGCCTCGATGCGCACGACGACGATTTCGCCGCCGCTGTAGTCGGCCAGGAAACGCACCTTGTCGCCGACCTTGATGCCGGCAAGAAACTTCGGCTCCTTGACCCGGAACGCCATGGTCATGGCGGACATGCCGAGGTTTTCGATCGGCCCGTGGGCCAGCGTCACCTGGCTGCCCGCCTTGTCGATCTTCTTGACCGTGGCGTTGGTCAGGGCGACCGCCGCAGGCGCGGCGGCGTGGTGGTCATGCTCCGCCGCGACGAGCGCGGCAGGGGAAAGGCACAGCAGGGCGACGCCCGCGGCGATGCCGGAAAGAACTCGATTCATGGTGAAGCTCCCGTATTCGCAAGTGAATATCCGCGCGGCAGGCGTGCGCCCGCCGCTCGATCCGGACCGGGGTCCGGCAATAATCAGGCGCTGCGTTTGGGCGGGTGCTGGGGAGGTTCGGGGATATTGCTCGGCGGCGCGGTGGCGGCCTGCCCCGAAAAGATGCGATCCGGCGGCGTGACGCCGACCGTCGCCGCACAACTGGCGGGCATGTAGCCGGCGCAAGCCAGGTGACAGATGCCGCAGTTGTCGCAGCTCTGGTCGTGCTCGTGTTGCGTGCCGGCCGGCGCGGCTTCGGCCGCGTGATTCGGGCAATGCTCGTCGCCGTCCGCGACGGCGGCGACCGGTGCCGACTGCGCCGCGGCGTCGTGCCGGCAGGCGGGCATGGCGATCGACGCCACCGCCTGCAGCGGCAGCCACAGCGCAGTGAGGACGATCAACAGCCTCTGGAATCTCGTCGGCTTCATGGCGCGATTATAGGCAGATCGCCGCCGGGACGGCAAACCGCCTCATTCCTCCTCGTCGCGGATCCTGTACTGCCCGGCGAGCTTCTGCTGCACCTGCGGCGGCACCTGGGCATGGCGGGCGAACTCGATGCTGTAGCTGCCCTGCCCGCCGGTCAGCGACTTCAGGCGCGA
>CAZWFC010000188.1:0-5178 GCA_964632965.1 uncultured Rhodocyclaceae bacterium | reverse complement strand
GGCTTTCAATGCTTCGAGCTGCTTGAGCGGGCCGCGTTCGCCGGCCTTGTCGGCGTCGATGCCGGGGCGCGGGTTCTTCAGCATGGCCAGGGCGTGCAGCGGGATGTCCGGGCGGCTCCAGGCGTCGGGGGCGGGCGAGAGGTCGTCGGTGTTGGTTTCGCCGGTGACCTTGAAGACGGTGACGGTGAGGCTCTTCGGCACTTCGGGGCGCGAGGTGAACCACTCCGCGTCGGCCCAGGACTGCATCACGCTCTTGGCGTTGGTGTTGCCGGCCTTGGCTTTTTCCGCGACGTCGTGGAAAAAGTCGAACATCAGCAGCGTGCCCTTGAGGCCCTTGGCGGCGACGGGGCCGCAGGCGGCATCGTCGAGCAGGTCGATCAGCGCCTTGACGTTGTAGCCGCCGAGCATGGTGCCGAGGAGTTCGGTGGCCTTTTCGCGCGAGATCAGCGCGCACTTCTCTTCGCCCTTGGCGACAGCGGCGAGGAACTCGGCCTTGACCTGGGCTGCATCATCGACGCCGGCCGGGACGCGGTAGGTCAGCAGTTCGACGAGGAAGGTTTCCTCACCCTTGGGCGGGTTCTTGAGCAGGCCGACCAGTTCGGCGGTCTGCTGCTTGGTCAGGGGCAGGGGCGGAATGCCGAGGGCGGCGCGCTCGGCGACGTGGGCACGGTAAGCTTCCAGCATGGGGAGTGTCCTCGCGGTTGGTTGGGTGAACTGAGCTAACTGAAAAAACGAAGGCGGGCATCTGCGGGAATGCTCATGCCTGTGGCACGGGCGCGGCGCAGAAGTTCCCAGTAATAGCGGTAGGACGCGCGGTCATGCAGCTTGCCCTCCCACTGTATCGGTCCCCAGTCGGCGTTCTGGGCGGAAATCAGGATGTTCGCGGCCTCATCGACTTCGCCGAAATCGGGGCGCATGGCTTCGACGATGGGTTCGATCTGCGCCGGATGGATGCTCCACATGCGCAGGTAGCCGAAATCCAGGCGGGCGCGGCGGGCATCGTCGCGCACGACGGCCGGGTCGCGGATTTCGGTGGTGACGTTGTGCGCCGGCACGACGCCGTTGCCGAGCGCCGCGGCGGCGATTTCGCACTTGGCGCGGGCCACCAGCGGGTGGTCGAACTGGCCGGGCGAGCGCATCGCCGTGGCCGGAATCGCGCCGCGATGGGCGCTGACGAAATCCATCAGGCCGAAGTCGATGGATTCGACGCCGGGCAGGGCGGCGATCTGCCAAGCCTGGTGCAGGGCGCCGGGCGTCTCGATCAGCACATGCACGGGAATTTCACGCGCGATGCCGTAGCGGTTGCGCAGGTCGTTCAGCGCGCCGATCTGTTCGAGCGCGTCGTCGGCGCAATCGACCTTGGGCAGCACGATGTAGGCGAGGCGGCTGCCGGCCTTGCCGATCAGGGTTTCGAGTTCGGTGCGCCAGGCGGTGTGCGTCACGTCGTGGATGCGGCTGCCTAAGCGATTGTGGCGGTTGTCGCTGCTCATGACGAGCGCGGCGATCATCTCGGCATGTTCGAGTTCGCGCCCCGCCGGGGCGCCGTCCTCGCAGTCGCCGGTGATGTCGAAGATCGGTCCGAGTTCGGCCTGGAGTTGCAGGGCCTTGCGGATCAGCTTTTCGTTGCCGGCGTAGTGTTCGCAGGCGGCGAGGGCCGGGAAGGGCTTCCCGGCGCCTTGATACAGTACGTCGCCGGGATGGAGGCGAGTATTCATGCGTTCAACTCCATCCCGTGACGGTGCGTCAGAACAGGTGCTTGACGCCGTCGCGCTCTTCGCTGAGTTCCTTGAGCGTGAAGTCCATCTTCTCGCGGGAGAAAGCGTCGATTTCGAGGCCCTTGACGACTTCCCACTTGCCGTTGGCGCAGGTGCAGGGCATGCCGTAGATCATGCCTTCGGGGATGCCGTAGGAGCCGTCGGAGACGACGCCCATGGTGACCCACTTGCCGTTGGTGCCGAGGTTCCAGTCGCGCATGTGGTCGATGGCGGCGTTGGCGGCCGAGGCGGCGGAAGACAGGCCGCGCGCTTCGATGATGGCGGCGCCGCGCTTGCCAACCTTCGGGATGTACTCGTTCTTGTACCAGGCTTCGTCGTTGACGAGCGCCGGGGCGGCTTTGCCTCCGACCGTGCAGAAGCGGATGTCCGGGTACATCGTCGGCGAGTGGTTGCCCCACACGACCATCTTCTCGACGTCGGTGACGGCGGCGTTGGTGCGGGCGGCGAGCTGGGAGATGGCGCGGTTGTGGTCGAGGCGCATCATCGAGGTGAAGGCGGTCTGCGGCAGGCTCTTCGCCGTGTTCATGGCGATCAGGGCGTTGGTGTTGGCCGGGTTGCCGACGACGATGAGCTTCAGGTCGCGGGCGGCGACTTCATCGATGGCCTTGCCTTGCTCGGTGAAGATCTTGGCGTTTTCAAGCAGCAGGTCCTTGCGCTCCATGCCGGGGCCGCGCGGACGGGCGCCGACGAGCAGGGCCTGCTGGGCGTCCTTGAAGGCGACCTTCGGGTCGGCGGTGCCGACCATGCCGGCGAGCAGCGGGAAGGCGCAGTCTTCGAGTTCCATCATCACGCCCTTGAGGGCCTGCTGGGCCTTGTCGACCGGCAGTTCCAGCATTTGCAGGATGACGGGCTGATCCTTGCCGAGCATTTCGCCGCTGGCGATGCGGAACAGCAATGCGTAACCGATTTGTCCGGCGGCGCCGGTCACTGCTACTCGAACGGGGGCTTTGGCCATCGAAGGACTCCTTGACGAGGTTGGGTTGCGAACTGTAACGAGGGCGAAATGCTAGCGCCGGTTGCTGCGTTGTGTCAATAGCTATCTTACATCATATATAAGACATAAGACGACGTATAGACGTTACGAAAATTTTATGATTCAATGCGCCCCATGGTGCAAGAATCTCCGACATTCAGCCCCCTCTACCGGCAGATCAAAGGCCTGATATTGCAGGCCTTGGAAGCCGGCGAGTGGCGTCCCGGCGAGGCCATTCCGTCGGAGACCGAACTCGCGGCGCGCTTCGGCGTCAGCCAGGGAACGGTGCGCAAGGCCATCGACGAGATGGCGGCGGAAAACCTTCTGCTGCGCCGCCAGGGCAAGGGCACTTTCGTGGCGACGCACTCCGATCCGCGCGCCTTCTTCCGCTTTCTGCGTCTCGTGCCGCTTGCCGGCGGCATCGAACAGTCGTCGAGCCGTCCGCTCGAATGCTGGCGCGCCAAAGCCGGGCAGGAGGCCTCGCGCACGCTCGGCATCAAGCTCGGCGATCCCATCATCATTGTGCGGCGGGTGCTCGAATTTTCCGCCAAGCCGGTCGTCGTCGACGAAATCTATCTGCCGGGCGAAACCTTCGCCGGCCTCAGCCTCGACGTGCTGAAGGATTCCCAGGGGTCGCTCTACAGCCTGTTCGAAACGCGCTTCGGCGTTCGCATGATCCGCGCCGAGGAACGCATTCGCGCCGTGGCGGCGGACCGCGCCAATGCCGAACTGCTGCGCGTGCCCGAAGGCAGTCCGCTGCTGTCGGTCGAGCGCGTCAGCTATACCTATGGGGACAAGCCGGTGGAGTGGCGGCGGGGTCTGTATTCGACGGCGGAGCATTGCTACTACAACGATCTTGGTTGATGAATCGGTCTAAAGTTTTAGATCGCAGTTTATAATTATTTTTTTGTAAGCGTTAAGCGGTGTTTATTCGTATCGTTTGTGCGCTGTGTCAAACGGGAGTTCGATCAGATGACTGAAATAACCAAGCAACGCCCCAAGTTCCTGAATTTGGCCGAGATCAGGTTGCCCCTGCCGGGGTTTGCGTCGATATTGCACCGCATCAGCGGTGTCGGTCTCTTCCTCATGCTGCCGCTGCTGATCTGGCTGTTCCAGCTCTCGTTGGCATCGTCCGACAGCTTCGAGACCTTCAAGTCCGTGGCCGCCCATCCGCTCGTCAAGCTGGTCCTGCTGGGTCTGCTGTGGGCTTTCCTGCACCACTTCTGCATGGGCATCCGCATCCTGCTCATCGACATCCATGTCGGCGTCGAAAAGGCGCAGGCGAATGCCTCGGCCAAGGCCGTACTGGCGGTGAGCCTGGCGCTGACGGCGATCCTCGGTCTGAAACTTCTGGGAGCCTACTGATATGAACCGCATCGTCGTCGGAGCCCATTACGGGCTCAAGGACTGGCTGGCGCAGCGCGTCACCGCGGTGGTGATGGCCATCTACACACTGTTCATGCTGGTTGCGGTGCCGCTCGGCGCCGGCAGCTACGAATCCTGGCGCGGCCTGATGTCGCACGGCCTGATCCGCTTCGCCACCTTCCTGTTCATCGTCAGTCTCTGCTACCACGCCTGGGTCGGCGTGCGCGACATCTGGATGGACTACGTCAAACCCGCCGGCATCCGCCTGACGCTGCATGTGCTGACGCTGCTGGCCCTGGTCGGTTACGCCGGCTGGGCGATCCAGATCATTTGGAGGCTGTGAGAAGAAAATGAGCCTGAACTATTCCGTACGCAAATTCGATGCGGTCATCGTCGGTGCCGGCGGCGCCGGCCTGCGCGCCGCGATCCAGCTTTCCGAGGCCGGTCTCAAGACCGCCGTCCTGTCCAAGGTTTTCCCGACCCGCTCGCATACCGTGGCGGCGCAGGGCGGCGTCGCCGCTTCGCTCGGCAACTCCGAGGAAGATCACTGGCACTGGCACATGTACGACACCGTCAAGGGCTCCGACTGGCTCGGCGACCAGGACGCCATCGAGTTCATGTGCCGCAAGGCCAATGAGGTAGTGATCGAGCTCGAACACTACGGCATGCCCTTCGATCGCACCGACGCCGGCAAGATCTACCAGCGTCCGTTCGGCGGCCACATGTCGAACTTCGGCGAGAAGCCGGTGCGTCGCTCCTGCGCCGCCGCCGACCGCACCGGCCACGCCATGCTGCATGCCATGTACCAGCGCAACGTCAAGGCCAACACGCAGTTCTTTGTCGAATGGCAGGCGCTCGATCTGGTGCGCGACGCCGAGGGCGAAGTGCTGGGCGTCACGGCGATGGACATGGAAACCGGCGAGATCGTCGTCTTCCACGCCAAGGCCACCATCTTCGCCACCGGCGGTTCCGGCCGCATCTACTACAGTTCGACCAACGCCTTCATCAATACCGGCGACGGCCTGGGCATGGCGGCGCGCGCCGGCATCCCGCTCGAAGACATGG
>CAZWFC010000187.1:0-5196 GCA_964632965.1 uncultured Rhodocyclaceae bacterium | reverse complement strand
CGAAGACGCGCATGTAGGAGACGGGGCCGGAGGCGCGCGACTGCGTGCCCTTGACGTGGGCGCCGACCGGGCGGATCGAGGAAAAGTCGTAGCCGACGCCGCCGCCGCGGCGCATGGTTTCGGCGGCCTGCGACAGCGCGGTGTAGATGCCGGGGCGGCCGTCCACGATGTCGGAAATCGAGTCGCCGACCGGCTGCACGAAGCAGTTGATCAGCGTGGCGCACAGATCGGTGCCGGCGGCGGAGTTGATGCGGCCGGCCGGAACGAAGCCGTTTTCCTGGGCTTCGAGGAAGCGCGCCTCCCAATGGGCGCGCTTGTCTTCGGTTTCTACGGCAGCCAGGGCGCGGGCGACGCGGGTGCGCACGTCGCGGACATCGCGCTCGTTGCCTTTGGCATATTTCTCCAGCAGCACTTCGCCGGAAATTTCTTGCGGAAGTAATAGGCCGAGCTGGCCAACATGTTGATAAATTTGTGATTCCTCGGGTGCGGTGCTTTCCGTTGTCATGATTTTTTCCGAAGAAGAGAGTGAATTTGAGCGCGGAAGCATACCTCTAGCTCCTATCGATGTGAAGTGGAAAATTACACTTCATAGTTAAAACAATGTGTTATGGAATTGGCTAGTGTAAAGGCAATCCCCGTGCCACTATATATAGTAGGTCTTAAGGGGGGTGTGAGGGTCGAGAAAGGGCCGAAAAATCAGCTTATTGGACCCTTGCGGACAGACGGAAAATACCCGTATGGTATTTATGGGATAGTGGTTTTGCGGTGCACAATCCAGGCGATTCAACCGGATAGGTACCCAAGCCAATACTGCGCCACAAGAAATTGCGCTGTGCTGCTGCGAGGAAGCGGCAGGCTCAGCCGGCCGGCTAGATGTACTTCATGTCCGTTTAGGCGGTCGTGCCGACCGCCGCCGCATCGTCAGGCGGCGACCAGTTCGGCCGTGTGGCGGGCGATCATCCATTCCTCGTTGGTCGGCAGCACCAGGACGTCGACCTCGCTGCCCTTGCCGGTGATGCGCGCGGCGTCCCGCTCGTTGGCGCCGGCATCGAGATCAACGCCCATCCACTCCAGCGCCTTGCAGACGCGGCTGCGGACCGGCGCAGCATGCTCGCCGATGCCGCCGGTGAAGACGAGTGCGTCGAGGCCGCCGATGGCGGCCGCGAGTGAGCCGATCTCGCGCACGATGCGGTAGCAGAACAGATCGACGGCTTCCTGCGCTTCGGCCTTGTCGGAGGCGAGCAGTTCGCGCATGTCCTGCGAAATGCCGGAAACCCCGAGCAGGCCGGATTCCTTGTAGAGCAGCCTGGTCAGGGCCTTCGCGTCCATGCCGTGGTAGTCCATCAGGTAGAGCAGTACACCCGGGTCGAGGCTGCCGGTGCGTGTGCCCATCATCAGGCCTTCGACGGCGGTGAAGCCCATCGTCGTCGCGCGGCTCCTGCGCTCCGTCAGCGCGCACA
This sequence comes from uncultured Rhodocyclaceae bacterium, assembly GCA_964632965.1. GTDB lineage: Bacteria > Pseudomonadota > Gammaproteobacteria > Burkholderiales > Rhodocyclaceae > Nitricoxidireducens. The sequence continues at coordinate 3,736 of CAZWFC010000187.1, read as the reverse complement.
TCGAGGCGCCGTTGCCCAGGTGCGCGACGATGACGCGGCCGTCGGCCCTGGTGCCGAGATGCTGCGGCAGCACGTCGGCGATGTATTCGTAGGAAAGGCCGTGGAAGCCGTAGCGGCGTACGCCCTGCGCGGTGATCTTGCGCGGCAGGGCGAAGAGTTGCGCGATCTCCGGCTGGCTGCGATGGAAGGCGGTATCGAAGCAGGCGACCTGCGGTATGTCGGGCAGCGCCTCGCGCAGGGCGGCGATGCCGTCGAGGTTGTGCGGCTGGTGCAGCGGCGCCAGCGGAATGAAGGTCTTGAGTTCGGCGATGGTGGCCTCGTCGAGCACCACCGGCTGCGAGTAGCGCGCCGCGCCATGCACGACGCGGTGGCCGACGCCGGCGATCCGCCAGCCGGCCTCGTGCTGGTGCAGCCAGTCGACGAGGAATTCCAGCGCCGCGTGGTGCTGGCCCTCTGCGGCGAGCGGCAGATCGATGTCGTCGAGCGGCTTGCCGGCGGCGTCCTTGGCCTTGAGGTGCGGAACGGCGCCGATGCCGTCGATCTGGCCGACCATTTCCGGCTGGGCCGGTATCGGGTCGGTCAGCGCGAAGAGGGCGAACTTGATCGAGCTCGATCCGGCGTTGATGGTGAGGAGGGCGTCGCTCATGATGGTTGCGTGATTTTGAGTTTGCGTTTGGCGTGGGCGATGACGACCGCCACGGCCGTGGATGCGGTGCGCGTTTGCGCCGAGTCGGCCCGGCTCGTCAGCACGATGGGCACGCGCGTGCCGAGCACGATGCCGGCGCCGAGGGCGTCGGCGAGGTATTCGAGCTGTTTGGCGAGCATGTTGCCGGATTCGATGTCGGGTACCAGGAGGATGTCCGCCTGACCGGCGACGGGAGAGCGTATGCCCTTGGTGCGCGCGGCGGCGACCGAGATGGCATTGTCGAAGGCGAGCGGGCCGTCCAGCACGCCGCCGCGAATCTGGCCGCGGTCGGCCATCTTGCACAGGGCGGCGGCATCGAGCGTCGATTGCATCTTCGGGTTGACGGTTTCCACCGCGGCGAGAATGGCGACCTTCGGTTCCTGTATGTGCAGCATCAGCGCCAGGTCGATGGCGTTCTGCACGATGTCTAGCTTCTCTTCGAGCGTCGGCGCGACGTTGATGGCGGCATCGGTGATCAGCAGCGGGCGCGGATAGGTCGGCACATCCATGATGAAGACGTGGCTGATGCGGCGCTCGGTGCGCAGCCCCGTCTTGCTGACCACTTCGCTCATCAGTTCGTCGGTATGCAGCGAACCCTTCATCAGGGCTTCCACTTCGCCGCTGCGCGCCAGTTCCACGGCGGTTTCGGCGGCGGCATGGCTGTGCGCGACGTTGATGATCTTGCAGTCGTGAAGGTCGAGGCCGTGCTGCTCGGCGAGGGAGCGGATCTTGTCGGCCGGGCCGATCAGCGTCGGCAGGATCAGGCCGCGGTCGCGCGCCAGCAATGCGCCCTTCAGCGACTCCGCGTCGCAGGGATGGGCGACGCCCATCGGAATCGCGCAGAGTCCCGCGGTGATGTCGAGCAGGTGTTCGTAGCGCGCCTTCTTGGTTTCCGAGAGCCGGAGCTCCGGCATCGCCATCTTGGGGCGGCGTATCTTTTCCGTCGGCGCCAGCACTTCGGCGTTGCCGTGGATGACCTTCAGACCGTCCTGATTGGTGCACAGGCAATCGAACAGGATGTGCTTGTTGTGGTCGAACTTGCGGCGGCAGGTCACCATGACCGTCAAGGTATCGCCGACGCGCACCGCGCGCTCGAAGTGCAGCGACTGGTCGACATAGACGGTGCCGGGGCCGGGGAACTGCGTGCCGAGCACGTTCGAGATCAGCACGCCGCCCCACATGCCGTGGGCCACGACTTCGCGGAAGCTCGACGAGCGCGCGTACTCGGGGTCGACGTGGGTCGGATTCATGTCCCCGGACATGATGGCGAACATCTGGATGTCGTCGGGACGCAGGGTACGCACCAGGGTGGCGGTGTCGCCGACGGCGATTTCGTCGAAGGTCTTGTTCTCGATGTATTCGAGCAGTTCGGTCGTGCTCATGGCGACTCCCCGGTACGCGACGAATGCGGCTGCACTCGCTGGTGCGGTGCAGCAATTATTCTACGGGAGTTTGACCGACTTAAGTATCGCGGTCAAAACAACTCGATCTTCTTCTCGGTTGTCTTCTTCGGCAGGGCCAGCGAGCGCTCGTACTCCTGCTCGGCCTTCGCCACTTCCGCCGCCGCGGCCTGCGTGGTGGGGATGCGGCGGCAGAAGGCATCGCCGTTCTGGGGCACGAACACCACCTTGCGTGACCACGGGCCGCTGAAATCGGAGGCGACCAGCGGGATGCCTTCGCGGTCCAGCCATTCGTGGGCGAACTCGGCGTTGCGCTCGCCGATGGCCATGCGGATCGAACTGACGATGGTGCCGCCGCCGAAGGCCTTGGCGACAAGCCGGGTCTTGTTGGCGCCCTTGTTGAGCAGGCCGTTGACCAGGACCTCCATGGCGTAGTCGCCGTTCAGTATGACGTCGGTATCGGCGTTGGCGGCGCTGGTCCGGCTCGGCAGCAGGAAATGGTTCATGCCGCCGATCCTGAGCTTCGGGTCGAACAGGCAGACGGCGACGCAGGAACCGAGCAGCGTGGCTATCGGTCGCTCGCTTTCGATGGCCCAGCCGCCGGGATTGATGTTCCGGGCGATGCGCTCGAAATCCTTGCCTGTCAGTAGGGATGGGTCGCTCACGGAATCGGGGTGGCGCCTTCGGTGAGGCGGCGTATCGCTAATTTCTAATATTTCATTCTACCGTGCATGGCCCGATTATGCGAGGCGGAAGCCTGAATCCGGCAGGGCCTCAGAGTCGGACGCGATTGCAGGTTATCATTCGTCGCATGGACAAACGCGATGCCTTCAAGACCATGGCGGCCCAGGTGGCGCAGGGCGAACTGGCTTTCCCGACCAGCGCCCAGGTGGCGCTGAAAGTCCGTCAGGCGCTCGACGATCCGGAATGTCACATCGAGACGGCGGCCAGGCTGGTGCAGGCGGAGCCGCTGCTTTCGGCGCGCGTTGTCGCGATCGCCAACTCCGTGGCCTTCAACCGCGCCGGCCGCGAGATCACCGACGTGCGCACCGCCGTCGCCCGTCTCGGTTTCCGTACCGTGCGCGCCCTGGCGATGGCGGTGGTGACGCGCCAGATGGCCGGCAAGCCGGCCGCCCATGCCTACGTGGAACTGGCGAACCAGCTGTGGGAGCACACGGCGCATGTCGCCTCGCTGGCGCATGTGATCGCCCGGCGCGTTACCCATCAGGATCCCGAAACCGCCATGTTCGCCGGCATCGTGCACGAGGTCGGCGGCTTCTACATGCTTTCCCGCGCCGGCGATTTTCCCGGCCTCATCGACGGCGATCTGTCGGACTGGATCGAGGAAGGCGAGTTCGCGGTCGGGCAGGCCGTGCTCAAGGTGCTGTCGGTACCCGAGCCGGTCGCCCACGCCATCGCGGGCTACTGGGACGGCTTCCTGGCCATGCCGCCGGTGACCCTGGCGGATACCCTGCTGCTGGCCGAGGAGTTGTCGCCCGTGCCGTCACCCCTGCACGACCTCGGCGTCAAGGAGCGCGGCGCCGGCATGCACGCCAGCCTGGACATGGCCATCGGCGAGGAAACGCTGACCAGCATCCTCGAAGAGTCGGCCGAGGAAGTCCATTCGCTGACCGGCGCGCTGAAGTTCTAG
>CAZWFC010000186.1:0-5358 GCA_964632965.1 uncultured Rhodocyclaceae bacterium | reverse complement strand
GCCGACGCGATCGACATCGGCAAGACCATCCATCCGCACCCGACGCTGGGTGAGAGCATCGGCATGGCGGCGGAGGTGGCTCACGGTACGTGTACTGACGTACCAGCTCCGCGCAGGAAGTAGTTGTCTGGCCGTCATCAAAACAAGGCCTCGGACCGGGGTGCGGAGCGCCAAGGGCAGCGGGTAGTCGACGCCACTCGTGTCCCCCGAGCCGGGCTACGCCCGGCTCTCCTCCTTTACCTCGCCGCGTCGACTACCCGCCGCCCTTGGTTGAACACACGATGCGTACTGAACGCCAAAACCGGTACGGTGCTTCCCGACGGGCTGGTGGGGTGCTCTGCGCAGCGAAGTAAAGGAGGAGGCGCCAGCCGCAGGCTGGCAACGGGGGACATGAGCGGAGCAGAGCACCCCGCCGGCCCGTTCGCGCGCCGAGAGCCAGAGCAACTCACCAACCAACAGAAGCCGCTAAAATTCCGCCCTCACAATAAAGACACACTCTAGGAGACAGCATGACCCAGGACGAACTCAAGCAGGCCGTTGCCCGCGCGGCAAAGGACTACGTGGCGGACCACCTGCCGGCTGGCGGCATACTCGGCGTCGGCACCGGTTCGACGGCGAACTTCTTCATCGACGAACTCGCCGCCATCAAGGACCGCATCGGCGGCACCGTCGCCAGTTCGGAGGCGACGAAGAAACGCCTCGAAGGCCACGGTATCCGTGTGCTCGACCTCAACGATGTCACCGGGATGTCGATTTACGTCGATGGCGCCGACGAGATCGACGGCGGCTTCGCCATGATCAAGGGCGGCGGCGGCGCGCTGACGCGCGAGAAGATCGTCGCCGCGACGGCGCAGACCTTCGTCTGCATCTGCGACGCCAGCAAGCTGGTCGGCACGATGGGCAAGTTCCCGCTGCCGGTGGAGGTGATCCCGATGGCGCAGGCCTACGTCGCGCGCGAGATCGAGAAGCTCGGCGGCCAGCCGAAACTGCGCGCCGGCTTCACCACCGACAACGGCAACGTCATCCTCGACGTGCATGGCCTGACGATAGACGATCCGCGCGGCCTGGAAACCAAGCTCAACCAGATCGTCGGCGTCGTCACCAACGGCCTCTTCGCGCTGCGCGGCGCCGATGTGCTGCTGCTCGGCACGCCGGACGGTGTGAAGACGACGACGCGCTGAATCCGCACCGCCAAAGAAAAGGGCCGCCCCCAGTCAAACTGAGGCGGCCCTTCTTGTTGGCAACGCCGCTTAGCTGCGCGGCGGCACGTAACCCTGCACCTGGGCGGCGCCGTCGCCGAAGAAATGCTTCTCGACCTGCTCGGCCAGGTACTTGCGATGCTGGGCATCGGCGAGGTTGAGGCGGTTCTCGTTGATGATCATGGTTTGCAGCTTGATCCACTGCTGCCAGGCTTCCTTCGAGACATTCTCGTAGAGGCGCTTGCCCATTTCTCCGGGCATGGGCGGGAAGTCGAGACCGTCGGCTTCGCGGCCGAGTTTGACGCATTTGACCGTGCGGGCCATGGGGTTTTCCTTTCGTTGCGGATGAGCGCGATTTTACCTGTTTCGTTCGCGTGCGCTCAGAGGGTCTTGACGAACACCTTGGAGCGGCGCTGGAAATTGTAGAGTTCGCGGCGCTGCTTGGGCAGGGCGTCCACGCTCTCCTCGGCGAAGCCGCGCTCGATGAACCAGTGCGCGGTGCGCGTGGTCAGCACGAACAGGCGCTTGAGCTTCTGCTTCCTGGCGCGCGCCTCGATGTGGCGACGCAGCTGGTCGCCGTAGCCGAACTCGCGGTAGTCGGGCATCACGGCGAGGCAGGCGAGCTCCGCCGACTTTTCGCTGGAGAACGGATACAGCGCGGCGCAGCCGACGATGACGCCGTCGTGTTCGAGCACGGAGAACTGCGTGACCTCCATCTCGATGCGCTCGCGGCCGCGCTTCACCAGGGTGCCGTCGGCCTCCAGCGGGGAGATCAGCGCCAGGATCGAGGCGACGTCGTCGCTGGTCGCCTCGCGCAGGCGCTCCAGTGAGGCGCTGGTCAGCACGGTGCCGATGCCGTCGCGCGTGAAGAATTCCATCAGCATGGCGCCGTCGCGGCTGCGGTCGAGGAAATGCACGCGCCCGACGCCGCCGCGGCAGGCGCGCACCGAGCCCGGCAGCACGCGCGTCATTTCCGGCGCCTGCTTGACCTTCTTCGCCAGCAGCGCCGCCATTTCGTCGGCGGTCAGCGCCTCGATCAGGGCGCCCTTCTTGTCCACCAGGCCCGGTCCGGCGCACAGGTAGATCAGCTTGTCGGCCTTGATGGCGACGGCGACGGCCTCGGCCACTTCCTCCCAGGCGAGGTTGAAGATTTCGCCCGAAGGCGAGGCGCCGATGGGCGTGATCAGCACGACGTTCTCCTGCGCCAGATCGGCGCGGATTTCCTCGGCGATGACGTGGCGCACGGCGCCGGTGTGCTGGTAGTCGACGCCGTCGACGATGCCGACCGGCTTGGCGGAAATGAAGTTGCCGCCGGTGACGCGCAGGAAGCCGCCGGCCAGCGGCGTGTTCGGCAGGCCCTGCGACAGCATGGCCTCGATCTCGATGCGCGTCACGCCCATCGCGCGCTTGACGCATTCGAGCGTGGCGGCGTCGGTGACGCGCAAGCCCTTGTGGAAGCGCGGCGTCAGGCCGCGGCCGCTCATCTCGGCGTCGATCTGCGGCCGCGCGCCATGCACCAGCACCAGGCGGATGCCCATGCTGTCGAGCAGGGCGATGTCGTGGATCAGCGCCTGGGCGGTGTCGGATTCGAGCACCTCGCCGCCGAAGGCGATGACGAAGGTCTTGCCGCGGAAGGCGTGGATGTAGGGCGCGGCCTGGCGCACCCAGGCCACCAGCCGCTTGTCGGCATCTTGCGTGGTTTCTGTCATGTCGGTCGGTTCACTTCTTGCGCTTGTCGGACTTGCCGTGTTTCGCGGATTTTTCCGCCTTGGCGGACTTCTCCGGCTTGGCGGCACTCTCCGCATTGGCGGGAGCCCCGATCTTGTCCGCCTTGCCGGTGATCGCCCCCTCGATCCGCTCGCAGACCGTCTGCAGTATCTTGACGCGGGCGAAGTTCTTGTCGTTGGCCTCGACCAGCGTCCATGGCGCATTGCCGGTGCTGGTGCGGTCGACCATGTCGCAGACGGCGGCATGGTAGGCGTCCCACTTCTCGCGGTTGCGCCAGTCCTCCTCGGTCAGCTTGAAGCGCTTGAACTCGATCTTCTCGCGCTCCTTGAAGCGGCGCAGCTGCTCCTCGCTGCTGACCTGCAGCCAGAACTTGATGACGATGGCGCCGGCGTCGGCGAGTTCGTGCTCGAAGTCGTTGATCTCGGAATAGGCGCGCAGCCAGTCGGCCTCGGCGCAGAAGCCCTCGACGCGCTCGACCAGCACGCGGCCGTACCACGAGCGGTCGAAGATCGTCACGCGGCCGATGCGCGGGATATGCCGCCAGAAGCGCCACATGTAGGGCTGGTCGCGCTCTTCCTCGGTCGGCGCGGCGATCGGCACGATCTGGTAATCGCGCGCGTCGAGGGCGGCGGTGATGCGGCGGATGGCGCCGCCCTTGCCGGCGGCGTCGGAACCCTCGAAAACGCAGATCACCGAGCGCTGCTTGAAGCGCGGATCGCGCACCAGTTCGGAAAGCTTGCCCTGATACTTGGCGAGCTGGTCTTCATAGGTCTTCTTCGCCAGCTTCTGCGCCAGGTTCATCTCGGAAATGATGTCGCGGCCGTCAATATTCGGCTGCGACGGCGGCGCCACCGGCGTGAACTGCTTGGTGGTGCCGGCCAGACGCTGGCGAATGGTGTCGAGCAGGATCTTGCCGGTGGTCAGCGAACGATAGTAGTCGTCCTCGCCTTCGATGATGGTCCACGGCGCCCAGGGCGTGTTGGTCATGCGCAGCACGTGGCCGACGACGTCCTGCAACTGGTCGTAGGTCTTCAGGCGGTCCCAGTTCCACTTGGTCACGCGCCAGGCGGTGCGCGGATTCTTTTCCAGCGCCTTGAGGCGCCGCTTCTGGCCGTCCTTGGTCAGATGGAACCAGAACTTCAGCACCAGCGCACCCTCGTTGACCAGCATCGCCTCGAAGCGGTTGATCTGGTCGATGCGCTGGTCGACGTCGGCCTTGCTCATGACGCCGTCGATGCGGTCATGGATCGGGGCGGAATACCACGAGCCGGCGAAGACGCCGACGCGGCCCTTGGGCGGCAGGGCGCGCCAGTAGCGCCACATGAACGGCCGCTGGCGCTCCTCGTCGGTCGGCGCGGAGAACGCCAGCGTCGAGATGAAGCGCGGGTCCATCCACTCGTAGAGGATGTTGATGGTCTCGCCCTTGCCGGCGCCGTCCTGGCCGCTGACGAGCACGACGACGGGAATCTTCCGCTGCTCCTTGAGTTCGTATTGCGCATCGAGCAACGCGGCGCGCAACTCCGGCACCGCCTTGCGATAGGTTTCCTTGTCGATCTTGTGACCGAGTTCCGCCGATTCGAACATCGTTTTTCTCCCCTGGTGAGCCGCAACTTCGTGGCGCTAGAAATCACCCCATATCGCCATCATCGCGGCAAGCGCCGCCATGCCGGCCGTTTCCGTCCGCAGCACCCGCGGCCCCAGCGACAGGGGCTTGAAGCCCGCCGCGACGGCCGCGCGCACTTCCCCTTCTTCGAGACCGCCTTCCGGGCCGATCAGCAAACTCACGGGTCCGGCCGGCCGCTCCATCTCGCGCAGGGACCGCTCGGCCCCCGGCGCCAGCAGAAAGCGCGTTTCATTCTCCGCCGCCGGCATGCCCAGATATTGAGGCAAATCAAGCAAGGGCGCCACCATCGGCACGCGATTGAGCCCGCACTGCTCGCAGGCCGCCACGGCCACCTGCTGCCAGTGCTGTCCGCGCCGTTCCCGGCGCTCGCCGGACAGCTTCACCACGCTGCGCCGGGCGGAGACCGGCTGGATCGCGGCGACGCCGAGTTCCGTGCCCTTCTGGACGATCCAGTCCATCTTGTCGGCGGCCGGCAGGCCCTGCACCAGCGTGACGGACAAGGGCGAGCGGCGATCCGACGCAGCGAAGGATTCGAGCGCGGCGCGGCACGACGAACCGGCGCGGACCAGGCGCGCGCTCCATTCGCCGCCGCGGCCGTCGAACAGCACCACCGCGTCGCCGTCGCCGAGACGCAGCACGCGCAGGGCATGATGCGCGGCCTCGCGCGGCAAATCGACGTCGGCGCCGGGCGCCAGGCCTGCGGGGACATAAAATCTGGGTAACATGAATCCATTATAAGAGCCTATTTCAGCAGGAATCATGCCCCGCGTTGAAACCAGGATCGGATGGATGCAAGGCGCACCGCGC
>CAZWFC010000185.1:0-5428 GCA_964632965.1 uncultured Rhodocyclaceae bacterium | reverse complement strand
CGACCACGGGCAGGATGCCGCTGACCATGCCCATGTTGACGAAGGCGTAGGTGAAGAAGATCAGGGTGATGGACCCGGCCAGCAGGCGCGTGAACACCGTCGGCGCATTCGCCGCGATCATCAGGCCGCGGCCGATCAGCAGGGAGTAGAGCACCAGCAAAACGATATTGCCGAGCAGGCCGAACTCCTCCGACCACACGGCGAAGATGAAGTCGGTGTGGCGCTCGGGGATGAATTCGAGCTGCGCCTGGGTACCCTGCCCCCAGCCCTTGCCGAAAATGCCGCCGGAGCCGATGGCGATGGTCGACTGGATGATGTGGAAACCCTTGCCGAGCGGGTCCTTCTCCGGATCGATCAGCGTCAGTATGCGGGCGCGCTGGTAGTCGTGGAGGAAGGTCCAGGCCAGCGGCGCCGCGGCCAGGGCGGCGGCGCCGAGGCCGGCGATGATCTTCCACGACAGCCCGGCGAGGAAAATGACATAGAAGCCGGCGGCCAGCACCAGGATCGCCGTGCCGAGGTCGGGCTGCTTGGCGATCAGCGCCACCGGCACCAGCAACAGCACGGCGGCGACGGCGTAGTCGCGCAGCCGCAGCATGGCTTCGTGGCGCTGGAAGAACCAGGCCAGCATCAGCGGCATGGCGATCTTCATGATTTCGGACGGCTGGATGCGCATGAAGCCGAGATTGAGCCAGCGCCGCGCGCCCTTGGAAATGTCGCCGAACAACGCCACGGCAATCAGCAACAGGATGCCGACCAGATACGCCGGCAGAGCCAGGTGCATCAGGCGCTGGGGCGGAATCTGGGCGACCGCGCACATCACCACCAGCGCCACGGCCATGTTGATGAGCTGGTTGGTGATGCGCTCCGGCGAGGCACTGGCAACCACGACCAGGGCCAGGGCCAGCAGCATGAGCACGAAGCTCATCAGCGACGGGTCGATCGGGTCGGTCAGCTTGAACCACAGGCGGCGCAGCATCAGTCATCCTCCGGTTCGGCAACGTCAACGGGAGCGGCTTCCTTCGGCAGCTTGCCGAGCAGGTAGTAGTCCAGCACCTGGCGCGCGATCGGCGCCGCCGCCTGGGCGCCGAAGCCGCCGTTCTCGACCAGCACGGCGAGCGCGATGGTCGGCTTGTCGGCGGGGGCGAAGGCGATGAACAGGGCGTGGTCGCGCAATTCCTTCTTGACCAGGCCCTCGGTGTATTTTTCGCCCTTCAGCGAATACACCTGGGCGGTGCCGGTTTTGCCGGCCGATTCGTATTCGGCACCGGCGAAGGCGCGCGCGCCGGTGCCCTCCTTGTTGACCCCGACCATGGCGCGCTTGACGACCTCGATATGCTCGGGCTTGAGCGGCACGGTGCGGATCGGCTTGGGTTCGACCAGGGTCTTGTCGCCGGTTTTGGTGTCGGTGATGAACTTGACGAGGTGGGGCCGGAACATGACGCCGTTGTTGGCCAGCGTCGCCACCGCCTGGGCCAGCTGGATCGGCGTATAGGCGTTGTAACCCTGGCCGATGCCGATGGAAATGGTTTCGCCGGCATACCAGCGCTGCTGCTCGGGCTTCTTGAAACGCTTCCGCTTCCACTCCTGCGACGGCAGCACGCCTTCGGACTCGCCGTCGATATCGACGCCGGTGCGCTGGCCCAGACCGAGCTGGCGCATGAAGTTGGCGATGTTGTCGATGCCCATGTCGTTGGCGAGCTGGTAGTAATAGGTGTCGCACGACTGGACGATGGACTTGTACATGTCGACCGAGCCGTGGCCGCCCTTCTTGTCGTCGCGGAAAACGTGGCCGCCGAAGTTGAAGAAGCCGGGATCGGAAATGGTCTGTTCGGGACGCCGCTTGCCCAGCGTCAGCGCGCCCAGCGCCATGAAAGGCTTGAAGGTGGAGCCCGGCGGATAGGCGCCGTTGAGGGCGCGATTGACCATCGGTTTGTCGGGCGAGGTATTGAGCAGGTCCCAGTTGCCGGGGTCGATGCCGTCGACGAACAGGTTGGGATCGTAGTTGGGCATCGACACCATGGCGAGGATGCCGCCGGTGGCGGGCTCGATGGCGACGAAGGCGCCGCGGCGGTCGCCGAAGGCCTTCTCGGCCACCTGCTGCAGCTTGGCGTCGATGGTCAGCGTCAGGTTGTTGCCGGCCACCGGCGCCGTGCGGGCGAGCGTGCGCACGGCATGGCCGCCGGCATCGACCTCGACCTGCTCGAAACCGGTCTGGCCATGCAGTTCGAATTCGTAATGCTGTTCGAGGTTGGTCTTGCCGAAGTGCTCGGTGCCGCGGTAGTTCGCTTCCTGGTCGGCCTCCTCGATCTTGTCGAGGTCGCGGTCGTTGACGCGGCCGATGTAGCCGAGCAGATGGGAGGCGAAATCGCCGAGCGGATACTGGCGGAACAGGCGCGCCTTGATGTCCACGCCCGGAAAGCGGTAGCGGTGGGCGATGAATTTCGCCACCTCCTCGTCGGTCAGCCGCGTCCGGATCGGCAGGGATTCGAAGTTCTTGCTTTCCTCCAGCAGTTTCTTGAAGCGCTTGCGGTCCTTGGGCTGGATGTCGATGATCTCGGTCAGCGCATCGATGACCTCGTCCATATTTTTCGCCTTGGAAGGCGTGATCTCCAGCGTGTAGGCCGAGTAGTTGCGCGCCAGGACGACGCCGTTGCGGTCGACGATGAGGCCGCGGTTGGGCACGACCGGCACCAGCGAAATGCGGTTTTCCTCGGCGCGCGTCTGATAGTAGCTGTGCTGGATGATCTGCAGCCAGACGAAACGCATGAACAGCAGCGAGAAGCAGAACAGCACGAAACCGCCGGCGAAGCCGAGGCGGCCGCGGAATCGTTCGAGTTCTTCCTGGGGGTTCTTGAATTCCACAGCAGATCGGAACTAGGCAGCCCCGCCGCCGGGCCGTCCCAAGGCGGGGCGGCACGCGCCGGAGGCGCAACCCGCGCTGGAGCAAGAACGAAGCGCCCTGTAACAAACGAGCGCAGCGAGCTTGCGGGCTCCCCTCCGAGAGGAGGGGTTGGGGGCGGCGGGCGTCATATGGGGCGGTTCTCGTCCCGCTCCACGGGTCGGTATTGCGGCAGCAGCAGCAGGTAGGTCAACGGATGCCAGAGCGCAGCCGCAACGAAACTGGAAATGAAATACAGCAGGCCGGGAAACTCGCCGCCGCCGGCCAGGCGGGCCACGACCATGATGAGCTGCGTTCCCAGCAGCATCGGCAGCACATGCAGGGACTGGAGCGAGAGCGGGAACCACAGGATGCGCCGCGACAGGCCGCCGGCGGCGAACGCCAGCGGCACGTAGGCCAGCGCGTGCTGGCCCATGACGCTGCCGTCGATGACGTCCATGATCAGGCCGAGCAGGAACGCCGAGCCCATGCCGATGCGCAAGGGCTGATGCACGCACCAGAAGGCCAGCACCAGCGCCACCCAGTCGGGAACGACGGGAAAACGGCCGAAGGGGATCTGGTTGAGGAACAACGCCAGACAGAGCGAAAGCCAGATGAACCAGACGCGCGCGGGCAGCAGGATGCGGCGCGAGGAGTGGGTGGGCTGGATCATGGTGCAGAACCCCGCTTCATGGCTTGCGCCCCTTCTTCACCTTCTTGCCCTTGGCGCCCTTTTCCTTCTGGTCGGCGGGATCGTCGGGCTGGGGTGGCAGGGATTCGCGGTTGCCGAGCACCAGCACCTGGCCGTGGCGTTCGACGCCGGCCAGCGGTTCGCAGTAGATGCGCGCAAAGGCGTAGGAATTGTCGCGGTCGATGCGGGAAACTTTCGCCACCGGCAGCCCGGGGACATAGACGCCGTCGAGCCCCGAAGTGACCAGGACGTCGTCCGGCTTGACGTCGGCGTTGGCGGCGAGGAAGCGCAGCTCCATCAGGCCGGCGCCGGCGCCGGCCAGTACGGCGCGCAGACCGTTGCGCTGCACTTGGACGGGAATCGCCTGGTCCTTGTCCGTCAGCAGCGTGACCTCGCCGGTCAGCGGGAATACCCGCGTCACCTGGCCGATGACGCCGATGTCGTCGATCACCGCCTGGCCGGGCGCGATGCCGGCCTGGATGCCCTTGTCGATGATGACGCGGCGCGAGAACGGGTCGCGGGCGGCGTAGAGGATTTCGGCGATGCGCCCCTCGGCGGGCTGCTGCGACTTCATGTCGAGCAGCGCGCGCAGGCGCCGGTTTTCCAGTTCCAGATGCTCCTGGCGCAGCAACTGGTTGGCGGTGGCCAACTGCTTCCTCTTGTATTCGGCATTCTCCGCCTGCAGCGTGGACAGGGTCGAGAAATAGTGGCCGGCATCGTCGGCGGCCTCGACCGGCATGCCGGCCAGCCGCTGTGCCGGCCAGACCAGGGTGGTCACCGCCAAACGCGCCCATTCGAGCGTATGGAAGCGCAGGTCGATGAACAGCAGGGCGATCGACAGGGTGACGAAGAAGGTCAGTTGCGCGAGCGGCGCGGGGCCCCGTTTGAAAAACGGCGGCGGCGAATGGCCGGCAACGGACATCACGTCAATAGCGTCCCTGGCAGAATAAAGTTGTGGCCGAAGGAAATCCCCGTGGCATGACCAGAGGGAATCCCCATGGGGCGAAGCGGCGGATCCATTGCGCCGACTCGCACACTAACGGGGAATGCCGCTATTCGTTCGCGAAAATACTGCCGAGTTTGTCCATCTTTTCGAGGGCGAGCCCCGAGCCGCGGACGACGCAGGTGAGCGGATCGTCGGCGACGATGACCGGCAGGCCGGTCTCTTCCATCAGCAGACGGTCGAGATCGCGCAGCAGCGCGCCGCCGCCCGTCAGCACCATGCCCTTCTCGGCGATGTCGGCGCCGAGTTCCGGCGGCGTCTGCTCCAGGCCGATCTTCACGGCGCCGACGATCTGGTTGAGCGGATCGGTCAGCGCTTCGAGGATTTCGTTGGAGGAGATGGTGAAGCTGCGCGGAATGCCTTCCGCGAGGTTGCGGCCCTTGACTTCCATCTCCTTGACCTCGGAGCCGGGGAAGGCGGAGCCGATTTCCTTCTTGATCGCCTCGGCGGTGGTTTCGCCGATCAGCATGCCGTAGTTGCGGCGGATGTAGTTGATGATCGCTTCGTCGAACTTGTCGCCGCCGACGCGCACCGAGCCGGCGTAGACCATGCCGCCGAGCGAGATGACGCCCACTTCGGTGGTGCCGCCGCCGATGTCCACCACCATGGAGCCGGTGGCGTCCGATACCGGCATGCCGGCGCCGATGGCCGCTGCCATGGGTTCCTCGATCAGATACACCTGCGAGGCGCCGGCGCCGAGCGCCGATTCGCGGATGGCGCGGCGTTCCACCTGGGTCGAGCCGCAGGGCACGCAAATGATGATGCGCGGGCTGGGGCTGAACAGGCGCGAGTCGTGCACCTTCTTGATGAACTGCTTGAGCATCTGCTCGGTGACGGTGAAGTCGGCGATGACGCC
>CAZWFC010000184.1:0-5465 GCA_964632965.1 uncultured Rhodocyclaceae bacterium | reverse complement strand
CCTGCGCGCCAAGACCTACCTCGAACAGAACGGCGCCAAGAAAGTCGCCAAGTAACTTGATCTGAGGCAAGGCCTATAGACGGGGGGCGGAGCTAATCTGCCCCCCGGTTTCGTAAATGAGAAAGGAAATACCGTGAATTTGACAACGATTATCACCGCCGCCGCCGTCGCCACCGCATTCAGCGGCGTTGCGCTGGCCGATGGTGCCAAGCTCTACGCCGAGAAGACCTGTTCCGCCTGCCACGGCAAGGACGGCAAGAAGCCGCTGATGCCCGACTACCCGAAGATCGCCGGCCAGAATGCCAAGTACATCGAAAAACAGATGCACGACATCAAGAGCGGCGCCCGTGCCAACGGCAACAGCGCGGCGATGAAGGGCGTCATGGAAATCGTGAACGATGCGGAGATCAAGGAAATCGCCGAGTTCGTGTCGAAGATGAAGTGATGGAAAGTCGCCGTTGACGCATATCAAGGTATGCTGATATACGGCGGCAGTATGATGAAATCGTTGAAAACCCCAATATGCAGGAGACAGTCATGAAGAAATCGCTAGTTACTTTTCTGGCCTTGTTCGCCGCGGCCGCGGTGTTCGCGGGCCCGCCCGCCGCCAAGAAAGAGGGCATCGAAGGCAAGGACTACAAGTGGAACGCCGATGAAGGCGAAAAATCCGAAGCCTTGCACAAGAAGGGCGACGTCAAGGCCGGCAAGGACGCCTACGAAGTCTGCGGCGCCTGCCACCTGCCTTCCGGCGCCGGCCGTCCCGACGGCACCTTCCCGCAGCTCGCCGGCCAGCACACCACGGTGCTGATCAAGCAGATGGCCGACATCCGCGCCGGTCTGCGCGACAACCCGACCATGTACCCGTTCGCCATGACCCTGACCGATCCGCAGGAACTCGCGGACGCCGCGGCCTACATCGAGAGCCTGTGCATTCCCGTCGAGCACGGCAAGTACGAAGGCGCCGATGCCGCGATCCAGGTTTCCCAGGGCAAGGAACTCTACGAGAAGGAGTGCAAGGAGTGCCACGGCGCCAACGGCCAGGGCGTCAAGGAGAAGTTCTATCCCGTCATCGCCGGCCAGCACTACAAGTATCTACTGCGCCAGATGACCGAGATTCGCGACGGCAAGCGCCGCAACGCCAATCCGGACATGGTCAAGATCATCAAGAAGTACACCGACCAGCAACTGGTCGCGATCTCCGCCTACCAGTCCAGCCTGGTCATGCACGGTTCGATGTGCAAGGCCAAGGCCGGCAAGAAGAAGTAGGATTTCAAGCTTGAACCGCCCGGCCTGGCCGGGCGGTATGCAGCCCCAGCGACGATCCGTTTCGTCGAACCTGCATGACTGTACAGAGAGAAAAAATGACTGCCCAAAAAAACAAGCTCATCGCCGGATTGACCTTCATCGCGCTGGTCGCGATGATCGTGGCGTTTTTCGCCCCCATCTGGTGGGTGTCGCTCACCGCTCCGAACTACCCCAAGGATGCCTTCCCGGACGGCATCCGCATTCATTTTCATTTCGACGGCGTCTATAACGGCTGCAAGGCTGCCGGCGTCGGCACGCGCATGGCCAGCGAGATCGTCCAGCAGGACCTCGACGACAAGGCCGAACGCTACAACCCCATCCTCGACGCCAAGAAGGACGTCAACAAGGGCGCCGAAGGACTCGACTGCGTCCATGAGATGAATACCATCAACCACTACGTCGGCATGTTCCCGATCTCCACCGGGGCGCCGGTCGAGAAGCCGCTGGCGAAATTCTTCTTCGGCTTCTTCGCCGTCATGATGCTGGCCTTCATGGTGCCGGAAGGAAAGCGCAAGCAGCGTTTGCTCACCCTCGCCGCGGGATTCACCGCCGTTGCCGCCTGGATGCTGATCGACCAGTACGCGCTCGGCCACCTCAATGCCCACGTCGAATCCTATGTTCAGGATGCCGGCACCTTCTTCAAGGAGCCCGACAAGATCAAGGCCTGGGGCGACACCGTGCGCAGCATCAGCAATTACGTCATCTTCGGCCTGATCGTCGTCATGGCGATCGTCGTCGCCGGCGTGGCGAAGTTCCGCCCGTTCTCGCTGCTGCTGGCGCTGGTTCCCGCGCTGCTGCCGGTGTATTTCGTCATCACCTACGCCGGCTGGCTCTGGTTCTTCGGCCACAACATGCATCCGTGGGGCGCCTTCACCGTCAAGCCCTTCATGCCCACCGTCTTCGGCGAAGGCAAGGTCGCGCAGTTTTCCACCTACTCCTATCCCTACTGGGGTTACGGCTTGCTGGTCGTCGTGTTCGTCTGTCTGATGCTGGCCTTGCTGATGCGTCGCAAAGAGATGCGCGAGCAGGGCGGCAACTGACGCGGAATCGTCCGCATGGCGCATAAGCCTCCAATGCGTTGGATCGCTCCGCTGCTGGTCCTGCTGGCTGTCGCCAGTCCGGCCGGGAGCCAGTTGATCACCGACGACCAGGCGGAGAAGCAGGACCGCACCGGCGACCTGTCCAACGCCCACGGCGGCGTCCGTGCCGACGTCGACCGGCCCAAGCCCACTTACGCGCTCTACGAGCGGGACAAGCGCGTCCACGGATTGAAGCCGTTTCAGGAACTCGTGGACGCCGCCCCGGCCGGTTCCGTGCTGAAGCCGCCGCCCGGCACCTACGCCGGGCCGGTGGTGGTGAAGAAGCCGCTGACCATCGACGGCTCCGGCCGCGTGACGATAGACGCCGGCGACAAGGGCACGGTCTTCGTGCTCGAAGCCGACGGTTCCACCCTGCGCGGCCTGCGCCTCACCGGCTCGGGCGACTCCCACGACACCGACGACTCCTGTCTCGACGTGCGCGGCCACGGCAACACCATCGAGTCCGTCGTGGCCGACAACTGCCTGTTCGGCATCGACCTCAAGCAGTCGAACAAGAACGTCGTCAGGAACAACCGCATCAGTTCCAAGCCGCTCGACCTCGGCGTGCGCGGCGACGCGCTGCGGCTCTGGTACAGCGACCGCAACCTCATCGAAGGCAACGAGATCGCCGATTCGCGCGACATGGTGGCCTGGTATTCGAGCCACAACATCTATCGCGGCAACGTCAGCCGGCGCAGCCGCTATTCGCTGCATTTCATGTTCGCCAAGGACAACCTGGTCGAGAAGAACCGCTTCTACGACAACACCGTCGGCATCTACATGATGTACACCGAGCGCGTGCATGTCCGCAACAACGTCATCTCGCACGCCAACGGCGCCGCCGGCATGGCCATCGGCTTCAAGGAGTCCAGCGATTCCGACATCTCCGGCAACGAGATCATCTACTGCGCCGTCGGCATCGGCTCCGACCTGTCGCCCTTCGAGCCGCACTCGACGATACGCTTCAGCAACAACCGCTTCGCCTACAACGGCATCGCCGTGCATTTCACCTCCGAACTCGGCGGCAACATCTTCACCGACAATATCTTCGAGGGCAACCTGACCGACGTCGTGCAATCGGGGCGCGGCACCAGCGGTCTGAACCAGTGGAGCGCCAACTACTTCGACAACTACCAGGGCTTCGACCGCGACAGGAACGGCATCGGCGACACGCCGCACGAGCAGTACGCCTTCGCCGACCAGATCTGGATCGAGATTCCCGCCGCGCGCTTCTTCAAGACCGCGCCGGTGATGGAACTGCTCGACTTCATCGAACGCCTGGCGCCGCTGTCGACTCCCGAACTCCAGGTGCGCGACGCCAAGCCGCGCTTCGTCAAGCCTGAACATACGTCATGACGACCTACCCCCCATCCCCCTTCCCGAGGCAGGGGGCGACTTTGGCTCGCTACGCTCGCAGCTTGTTGGCTGTCCCTCCTTGGGGCCCCCCAAGGGGACTTCCTTCGGGGCGCGGCCCGACGGAGGAACTATGAGCGACACCGCCGACACCCCCAAGCCGCCCGCCGCCAAGCCGCCGCTCTCCAAGGAGCGCAAGCAGCAGGCGCGGCGTCGTTTCCTGCGCACCGTGCTGCTCACCGGCGGCGTCATGGGCGCGGCGCTGTCGGGCTACCTGCCGATCGCCTACGCCACCAAGTCGCGGCTGCGGCCGCCGGGCGCGTTGGACGAGCACGAATTCCTTTCCTCCTGCATCAAGTGCGGCCAGTGCGTGCAGGTCTGCCCGGTGCAGGCGATCAAGCTCGCCGACCTCGTCGACGGCTTCGGCGTCGGCGTGCCGTATATCGACGCGCGCACGCAGGCCTGCGATTTTTCCTGCGACGCCGTGCAGTGCGTCCTCGCCTGCCCGACCGGCTCGCTCGCCTACAAGAAGCCCGAGTACATGCCGGTACGCGACGGGGCGCAGCTTGCGAGCAAGCCCATCCTCAAGGCCAAGGAAAACGACGCCGAGAACACGCTCAACTTCAAGGAGCGCATGGGCGTGGCGCGGCTGGCGCGTCCCGAGGCCTGCCTCGCCATCCAGGGCAAGGGCTTCAAGGGCCAGGCGCGCGGCGCCGGCTTCAAGGGCCACATGCGCTACATGGATGTCGACCGCTGGAAGCCGATTCCCGTCGCCGATCATCCCTACGACGTCGCCGAGTGTGACCTCTGCGTGCGCGAATGCCCGATCAAGGGTGCCATCTCGATCGAGACCGTGTTCGCCCCGGACGGCAGCCAGCGCAAGTCGCCCGTCGTGCATGAGCCCTGCGTCGGCTGCGGCGTCTGCGAAATGATCTGCCCGGTCGAACCGGCCGCCATCGTCATCGTCCAGCGCGAGGTCTGGAAGACATGAGCAGCCGTTTATTCGACCAGATCATGATCATGTTCGGCCGCGAACCGAAAAAGGGCGGGCCGATCACCGAGCGTGCGCAGCAGGTGCATGTGTTGAAGCGCATGACCAACAAGGAAGACTTCAAGGCGGCGCGCGAGAAGGCGCACGCCGTCGAACTCAAGTCCAACAAGTGGCGCAACCGGCGCTGGGCGACGCTGATATTCGCCAACCTGCTGTTCACCGTCTCGTTCTATTTCGACATCCAGATCCTCGAAGGCGCGTTGACGGCGTCGCGCTTCATCGGCTTCCACCTGATCGACCTGAATTCGGCCCTGCAGGTGATGCTGGCGCACAAGCACATCATCGTGAACCTGGTCATCGGCACCGCGACGATCTTCGTTTTCTGGCTGATCTTCGGCGGGCGCTCGTTCTGCTCCTGGGTCTGCCCCTACCACCTGCTGGCCGAATGGGCGGAGAAGCTGCACCTCAAGCTCGTGGCGATGAAGCTGGTCTCCGACCAGAACATCAACCGCTGGCTGCGCACCGTGTTCTGGGTCGTGTTCGCGCTGCTGGCGGTCGTCACCGGCTACACCGTGTTCGAGTCGATCTCGCCGACCGGCATCGTCTCGCGCGCCCTGATCTACGGGCCGGGGCTGGCGTTGCTCTGGGTACTGGCCCTGCTGGTGTTCGAAGTCTTCTTCGTGCGCCGCGCCTGGTGCCGCTACGCCTGCCCGATCGGACTCACCTACGGCGTGGTC
>CAZWFC010000183.1:0-5470 GCA_964632965.1 uncultured Rhodocyclaceae bacterium | reverse complement strand
TCTGCGCGGTGGTCAGTGCGGCGATGGCGGCGGTCGTCAGTGCGCGGATCTGGGCCGTGTTCAGTGCGGCCAGCTCGGCGGTGGTCAGGGCCTGCGTCTGCGCGGTGGTCAATGCGGCGATCTGGGCGGTGGTCAGCGCCGCCGCCTGTGCCGTCGCGAGGGTGGCGATGGCAGCGGTGCTCAGTGCCTGCACCTGCGCCGTCGCGAGCGCGGCGATGTCGGCCGTTTCCAGGGCCGCCGTCTGCGCAGTGGCCAGCGCCGCGATATCGGCAGTATCCAGTATGCGGATCGCAGAGGTGGTGAGGGCGGCAATCTGTGCGGTGGTCAGTGCTTGAACTTGATTCGTGGTCAGCGCCTGGATCTGCGTCGTGGACATAGCGGCCAGGTCGGCCGTGGTAATCGCCTTTACCTGGGCCGTGGCGAGGGCTGCCACGCCGGCGGTGGTCAGGGCGCGAATCTGGGCCGCGCCCAATGCCGCGATATCCGCTGTGGCGAGGGCGGCGACCTGGGCCGTCGTCAAGGCGGCGATGCCCGCCGTGGTAAGGGCGGCGGCTTGCGCCGTCGAGAGCGCAGCCACGTCGGCGGTGGTGATGGCCTGCACCTGGCTGGTGCTCAATGCGGCGATGTCTGCGGTGGTCAGCGCCTGCACCTGCGCGGAATTCAGGGCGGCGATGTCGGCCGTCTCCAGCCCGGCGACTTGCCCTGTCGTGATGGCGGCGATTTGCGCGGTGGTCAGCGCTTGCACCTGCGCTGTGGTCATGGCCTGCATCTGGGCCGTCGTCAGTGCCGCCACATCGCCGGTCGCGATGGCTTGAATCTGGGCGGTGGTCAGCGCCGTCATGTCCGCGGTGGTCAGTGCGCGAATTTGCGCCGTCGAGAGGGCGGCAATGCCGGCCGTCGTGAGGGCCAGCACCTGGGCGGTCGAGAGCGCGGCAAGATCGGCGGCCGTCAATGCCGCCACCTGGGCGGTGGTCAGGGCGGCCAGGTCGGCCGTATTCAGCGCCTGCGCCTGGGCCGTCGTCAGGGCGGCGATGCCGGCCGTGGTCAGGGCCATAGCCTGTGTCGTCGTCAGTGCCGCCACATCGGCGGTGTTCAGGGCGCGGATTTGCGCCGTACTGAAAGTCGCCACGGCGGCCGTGGTCAGCGCCCGCATTTGCGCCGTGGTCAGGGCCGCCACGTTCGCCGTGGTCAGCGCCGATACCTGCGCCGTCGACAGCGCGGCGATATCGCCGGTGCTGATGGCGGCGATCTGGCCTGTCGTCATGACGGCGATGTCCAATGTGTCGAGGACGCCGATCTGGGTTGTCGTCAGGGACGAGACGGCTGCCGTGGACAGCGCCTTGATTTGCGCCGTGCTCAGCGCGGCGATGTCGTCCGTGCCGAACGCCACGATGGCGCCGGATAGCGCAGCGATCTGCGTCGTCGTCAGTGCGCCGATGTCGGCCGTGTCCAGCGCGCCGATCTGCGCTGTCGTCAGTGCCGCCATGGCCGTCGTCGTCAGCGTCCGCAGTTGTGCCGTGGAGAGCGCCGCCATGGCGGCCGTGCTCAAGGCGGCGGCCTGGCCGCTGGTCAGCGCCGCGATGTCCGCCGTCGTCAGCTTGGCGATTTGCGTGCTGGTGAGCGCGGCGATCTGCGCCGAAGCCAGGGCGGCGAACTGCGTGGTGGTCAGGGCGAGAACGCCCGCCGTCGTCATGGCGGCGACGACGCCGGTGTTCAATGCCGCCAGGTCGGCCGTTTCGAAGGCGCGAACCTGTGCGGTGGAAAACACCGCGATCTGGTCCGTGGTCAGCGCGGCCGCCTGGGCGGTCGTCAGCGCGGCGACCTGGTCGGTTCCCAGCCACGGGATGTCCGCCGGGGCGATGGCGGCGATTTCTGCGGTGGTCAGCCCGCCGACGGTGATCGTGTTGCGGCCCAGGTCGGCGAGGGAGAGCGCCTGGGAACGGTTGTCCAGTTGTATCAGCGAGCCGTCGAAGCTGACGCCGGTTCCGGCTCCTTTGACGTAGACGTACTCATTGGTGCCGTCGGTGAAGCAGATCGTCGCATTGGCGATCGAGCCGTCGCCCTGAATCGCCGCGACGGTTGCCGCGACGGAGCCGGCATAGGTGTAGTTTCCGGGACGCGCGGCGATACCCTGCATGCCTTCGAACCGAAGGGCGTCTCCGGTCTGGAAATCCGTGATCCGGTCGCGGGTGCCGGACGTCGACTGGGCAGCGGTGGTGTAGTCGAAGACGTCGTTGCCCGCCCCGCCCGTCAGCACGTCCGCGCCATTGCCGCCGCGCAGCAGGTTGCCGGCGGCATTGCCGACGATGACGTCGGCGGCGGAGCCGCCATAGGCGTCCTCGACGACGACGTTGTCGGCAATCGCCAGGTTGTTGCTGCCGTCGTAGAGATCGGCGGCTACCGCACCGCCGAAATTGGTCGTGACCCAGGCCGAGGAAACCCCCGCCGGCTGGGAGGCCATCAGCTCGGCTTCCGTTTGCCGCAGACCGATCGAACTGTAGGCGCCGGCATTCAGGTCGACGTGGCAGGTCAGCGTCTGGCCGGAGCAGTCGATCTTGTCGTAGCCGCCGCTGTCCCAGATGGTTTGATAGAAGGCCGTCTTGTCGGCCCAGCTGTACGTGTCGGCTCCGGTGTGGGATGCCGTGTTGGCGCCGTAGAGGTATTGAAGCGCGCGTATGTCTCCGAGCATCAAGCCGCTGGCTTCCACGTTGCGGTAGGTCCACGAGCCGCCGCCGAGGTCGGTCATGATGGTCGAATGCGGCGCGGCGGTGTAGGACATCACCGAGAAGCCGCGGTTCTCCAGCGGCGCCGTCAGCGTGTTCGCGCCTTCGAACGAGTGCTTGAGGCCCAGCGCATGGCCGAGTTCGTGAAGAATGGTCAAAAACCCGGTGCCGCCCGCCTGGAAGTCGGCTGCGGTCCATGCATTCAGATTGTTGTGATCGTTGATCCAGACGTCGCCAGCCACGGAATTCCGGGTGGCACTGACGATATTCCCGCCGCTGGTGCCGTACGTGTAGGAGGGGTAATAGGCATAGCCGAGGCTGCTGGTGCCCTGCGCGTCCCGCGCGAAGGTGATGTCGCCCACGCCGCTGGCCGCCGCCGTAAACGAAATGTTCGCGACCGAGGAAATCGCGTTCATCGCCGTTTGCGCGGCGGTTCGCATGTGGAGCGTCGCTTCGTCGAAGGCGCTGAACGTGCTCGTCACCAGTGCGGCGTCGGCCGTCGGGTAGCTCGATGTATAGCTCGGTGCCGCAGTCAGGAAGGTGTAGGTGACCGATGCGACGTTGCCTATGCCGCCGGGCGTGGCCGCCGCCGAACCGATGGCATCGGCGAAGTTCCAGCGTGCGGTGAGGTCGCCGTTGCGGATGGCCAGCAAGGCATCGAGTGCATTCGTCGTCGTTGTCATGTTTTCAACTCTCGCCTGATGGTCACGTTTCCCGTGCAGCCCGCTTCACCGCTCCTCGGTGGCCGGCCATTGTATGCCACATGAGTTGATTTGTCGCCATGAAGCGGACGATTGCCGCCGGACCAGCCGATACGGGCAATCAAGGCTGGCCGATATCCTCGTTCCACAGTTGCGGCCGGCGGGCGATGAAGTCGCGCATCAGGGCCGCGCAGACCGGGTCCTGGCGCACCTCGACAGCTACGCCGCGGCTTTGCAACAGGGCTTCCTCGCCCAGGAAGGTCCGGTTTTCACCGATCACGACCCGGGGAATGCCGTAGAGCAGAATGGCGCCGCTGCACATGATGCAGGGCGACAGCGTGGTGTAGAGCACTGCTTCGCGATAGACCTGCGCCGGCTGGCGGCCGGCGTTTTCGAAGGCGTCCATTTCGCCGTGCAGGATGGCGCTGCCCTGCTGCACGCGCCGGTTGTGGCCGCGGCCGATGATGCGGCCCTGGTGCACGATGACCGAACCGATGGGTATGCCGCCTTCCTGGAGCCCGCGGCGGGCTTCTTCGATGGCGGCTTGCAGGAAGGGGTCCATGGTTTTACTCGCTGGTCGGGGAAGAAGGGGGGCGGCGCTCGGCCGGGTTCGCGGCCGGGGTTCCAGACTTTCCGAAGATGACGGCGACAAGTATAGACAGTGTCGCTCGCGTGGAACCGGGCGGTCCCGGATTTGGACGCTGCCGCCGGCATTGGCTTGTTTCTTGCGGTGGTGACGGAATGCTGCGCGTCCTCGTCATCGATGAATCCGAATCCCGTGCCGGCGAAATCTGCGCCGGCCTGGCCCTGTCCGGCCACCAGGTGGCGGCGCTGCTGCCTTCCTGCCTCGACCTTGCCGCGCGCATCGAGGAAATTCGGCCCGACATCATCCTGATCCAGACCGAGGCGCCCTCGCGCGACACGCTCGAACACCTGGCCGTGGCGCACGAGACCCTGCCGCGGCCGGTGGTGATGTTCGCCAGGAAGAGCGACGCACGGATGATCCGCAAGGCCCTGAAGGCGGGCGTTTCCGCCTACATCGTCGACGGCCTGTCGCCGCAGCGCCTCGAACCCATCATGGACGTGGCGATCGCGCGCTTCGAGGAATACCAGTCCTTGCGGCAGGAACTCGGCGTGGCGACGAAGAAGCTGGCCGACCGCGTTGTCGTCGACCGCGCCAAGGGCATACTCATGAAGGCGCGCGGCCTGGACGAGGACGCCGCCTACAAGGCCCTGCGCAAGTTGGCGATGGATCGCGCCAAGCCGCTCGCCGAGGTGGCCGGCGAAGTCGTCGACATGGCCAAGCTGTTGCTCTGACGCCCAAACGGGTGCGGTTGCGGCGTTTGTTGCACCGCAGTGGTGCGTGCGGCCGCGGTTTCTCTCCCCCGTCAATGAGACTGTCGAAGACCCGCGGAACCCTGCCCTGGCGGGCGTTGCCGCGATATTCCGCCTGCCTGGCACAGGCCTTGCGATAGGTGGGATACAAGCCGGACCAACGAGGGTCCGGTGCATGGACAACGGCGTCCATGGGCACGACAGGTCCCCTCCCTTCCTGTTGCGCCCATGTGACGCCGTTATTTTTTTGCGAGAGCCGCTATGCCTAGGAGCACGACATGGACGAAAAGAACTTTTCCCGCCGCGACTTCATTGCCGGCGCTGCCGGTGCCGGCCTGATGGCCATGGTGCCGCCCGGAATCCGCAACGGCGCCTGGGCCGCCGGCTCGGACGCGCCCGAGAAGAAGGAAGTGCGCATCGGTTTCATTCCGCTGACCGACTGCGCTTCGGTCGTCATGGCCGCCGTCAACAAGTTCGACGAGAAGTACGGCATCAAGATCATCGCCACCAAGGAGGCCTCCTGGGCCTCGGTGCGCGACAAGCTGGTCAACGGCGAGCTCGATGCCGCCCACGTGCTCTACGGCCTCGTCTATGGCGTGCAGCTCGGCATCGGCGGGCCGAAGAAGGACATGGCGGTGCTGATGAGCCTCAACAACAACGGCCAGGCCATCACGCTGTCGAACCAGCTCAAGGCCAAGGGCGCCACCGACG
>CAZWFC010000182.1:0-5479 GCA_964632965.1 uncultured Rhodocyclaceae bacterium | reverse complement strand
CGCCGACGTCGCCCATGAACACTTCGGCCGGATAGGCGTTGAACCAGAGGAAGCCCAGCCCCGCGCCGGCCAGCGCTCCGCAGAACACGGCGAGTTCGCCGGCCCCCGGGATGTAGGGCACGAACAGGTACTTCGCATAGACCGCGTTGCCGGCGACGTAGGCAAAGATGCCGAGCGCCGCGCCGACCATAACCGTCGGCATGATCGCCAGCCCGTCGAGGCCGTCGGTGAGGTTCACCGCGTTGCTGCTGCCGACGATGACGAAGTAGGTCAGGATGATGAAACCGAATATTCCCAGCGGATAGGAAACGGTCTTGAAGAAGGGCACGATCAGGTCGGTGCGCGCCGGCAGTTCGAGCGTGAAGCCGCTGGCCACCCCCTGCATGAACAGTTGCAGGACCTTTTCGTTGTTCGGCGCCTAGATCGAGAAGGCGATGTAGATCGCCGCGACGATGCCGATCACCGACTGCCAGAAAAACTTCGCCCGCGCCGAGAGCCCGTCCGGGTTGCGATAGACCACCTTGCGCCAGTCGTCGACCCAGCCAATGGCGCCGAAGCCGAGCGTGACGATCAGCACGATCCAGACGAAGCGGTTGGAGAGGTCCGCCCACAGCAGGGTCGATACGCCCAGCGCGATCAGGATCAGCGCGCCGCCCATGGTCGGCGTGCCGGCCTTGACGAGGTGGCTTTGCGGGCCGTCGTCGCGCACCGACTGGCCGATCTTCTTCGCCGTCAGCCAGCGGATCAGGGCCGGGCCGGCGATGAAGGAAATCGTCAGCGCCGTCATCGTCGCCAGCACCGCGCGCAGCGTGATGTAGTTGAAGACGTTGAAGGCACGGATGTCCTTCGCCAGCCATTGGGCAAGTTCTAGCAGCATGGGGATAACCTCGTCATTTGGCTTGCTCCGCAATGGCGTCCACGACCCGCTCCATGCGCATGAAGCGCGACCCCTTCACCAGTACCGTGACATCCGGCCCCAGCTCGGGGCGCAGCGCGGCGATCAAATCCTCGACACGAACGAAATGGCGGGCGCCGTCGCCGAAATTGTGGGCGGCGGCGGCGGCATGGTCGCCCAGCGCCAGCAGACTCTCCAGCCCCATGCTCTTGGCGTAGCCGCCGATCTCGTCGTGAAACTGGCCGGCCTTGTCGCCGACCTCGCCCATGTCGCCGAGCACCAGGATGCGCCTGCCCGGCAGGTCCGCCAGGACGTCGATGGCAGCGCGCACCGAGTCCGGGTTGGCATTGTAGGTGTCGTCGATGACGGCCGCACCCGCGCTGCCGGCCTTGCGTTGCAGACGGCCCTTGACGGCACGGAAAGACTCCAGACCGCTGCGCACCGCCGCGAGGCCGGCGCCGGCCGCCGTGGCGGCCGCGATGGCGGCCAGCGCGTTGCCGACGTTGTGCAGCCCGGCGATCTCCAGCCTGAGCGCCACCCGGCCTTCGGGGGTATCGACGTCGAGATCGCAGCCGGAACCATCGAGCGTATAGCGGGCGTTCACCGCCGCCGGCTTGGCCACGCCGAAGTCGCGCACCCGGCGCTCGCCGGCGACGCTGCGCCAATAATCGGCGAAGCAGTCGTCGGCATTGATGACGGCGACGCCGTGCGCCGGCAGTGCGGCGATCACTGCGCCATGCTCTTCCGCCACGGCGGCCACGGACTTCATGAATTCCTGGTGTTCGCGCTGGGCGTTGTTGATCAGCGCCACGGTCGGCCGGCAGACGGCGGCGAGTTCGGCCGTCTCGCCGGGATGGTTCATGCCCAGTTCGATGACCGCGGCGCGATGGCCGGCGCGCAGGCGCAGCAGGGTCAGCGGCAGGCCGATGGCGTTGTTGAGGTTGCCGGCGGTGGCCAGGCTGCGTTCCACGCCGTGCTCGGCGGCAAGGATGGCGGCGATCATTTCCTTGACCGTGGTCTTGCCGTTGCTGCCGGTGACGGCGATCAGCGGTATGTCGAAACGGCTGCGCCAGTCGGCGGCGAGCCGGCCCAGGGCGACGAGCGTGTCGTCCACCGCCACCAGCGGCAGGCCGGCGCCGCGCGCCTGCGCCCACGTGCGGTCGACCAGCGCGCCGGCGGCGCCCTTGGCCAGCACGTCGACGACGTAATCGTGGCCGTCGAAGCGCTCGCCCTTGAGGGCGACGAACAGCTCGCCCGGCGCGACGCTGCGCGAATCCGTGGACACGCCGACAAAGGTGCCGTCGGCGCCGCAGGCCGTGCCGCCGGTCGCTTGCGCCGCCGCGCCGAGCTTCATCATGAGCGCGCCTCCAGGGCCGACTGCGCCTGTTCGAGATCCGAGAACGGATGGCGGACGCCCGCCACCTCCTGATAGGGCTCGTGCCCCTTGCCGGCGATCAGGATCGTGTCCTGCGCCGCCGCGGCCAGGATCGCGGCGCGGATAGCCGCGGCGCGGTCGGGCTCAACCGTCGGCGGAGTTTTCATGCCGGCGCGAATCGCCGCCAGGATGGCTTGCGGGCTTTCGCTGCGCGGGTTGTCGCTGGTCAGCACCACGCCGTCGGCGCCGGCCTCGGCCACGGCGCCCATCAGCGGGCGCTTGCCGGGGTCGCGGTCGCCGCCGCAGCCGAAGACGCAGGTCAGGCGGCCGCCGCGCGCCGCGGCTGTCGCACGCAACGCCGCCAGCGCTTTTTCGAGGGCATCCGGAGTATGCGCATAGTCGACGACGACCAGCGGCATTCCCTGGCCGCCGAGCGCCTGCATGCGGCCCGGCGGCGGCGCGATGCGGCGCAACGCCACGGCGATGTCGGCGAGGGTTTCGTCGCCGGCCAGCAGGGCACCGATCACCGCCAGCAGATTCGATGCGTTGAAGCGGCCGACTACCGGCGCCTCGATGCGCACACCGTTCAGGGTGAAGGCCAGTCCCGTCTCCATCATGGCGAGGGCTTCGGCGGCCAGCACCTCGTCTGCGCCGCTATGGCCTTCGAGCGTGTAGCCGATGACGCGCAAACGGCCGGCAAGGCGCGCGGCCAGTTGCGCGCCGAACGGATCGTCGAGGTTGATGACGGCGGTCTTCAGCCCGGGCGTGTCGAACAGTTGCGCCTTCGCCGCGCCATAGGCCGCCATGTCGCCGTGATATTCGAGGTGGTCGCGCGTCAGGTTGGTGAACACCGCGACGTCGAAGGTGGCGCCGTTGACGCGTCCCTGGTCGAGGCCGATGGACGAGACCTCCATCGCGCAGCTCAGGGCGCCGCGGTCGACGAACTGCGCCAGCATGCGCTGCAGTCCGACGGCATCGGGCGTGGTGTTGACACTGTCGGCCAGTTCGCCGAGGAAACCGTTGCCGAGCGTGCCGATGACCGCGCACTTGCAGCCAAGCGCATTCATGGCCTGCGCGATCCACTGCGAGACGGAGGTCTTGCCGTTGGTGCCAGTGACACCACACAGCCACAGGCGTTCGGACGGGCGCCCATACACGAGATGGGCAATTGCGCCGGAGCACAGATCGAGCCGGTCGACGGCGACATGCGGCACGGTCATTTCGGGCACGGACCCGGCTTCGTAGAGCACCGCCGCCGCCCCCCGCGCGATCGCCTGGGCGATGTAGGCGCGACCGTCGACCTGATGGCCCTTGACGGCGACGAAGACGTCACCGGGTTGCACGGCGCGCGAGTCCAGACAAAGGCTAACAGCCTTTACGCCCTGCTTTTCGAGTTCGGCAAGAATCGTCATGGCGGTACTCACATCTCTTCCTTGACGGCGGGAACATTCGCCACCAGCAGGGGCTTGAGCGGCGCATCCGGCGCCACGCCCAGCGTGCGCAGGGAGCCGGCCATCACCTGGGCGAACACCGGTGCGGCGACGTCGCCGCCGTAGTACTTGGCGCCCGACGGCTCGTCGATCATGACGGCGACGATCAGGCGCGGGTCCGAAACCGGCGCCAGGCCGACGAAGGAAGCGACATATTTGTCGGCGTAGATGCCGCCCTCGATCTTGTGGGCGGTGCCGGTCTTGCCGGCGACCCGATAACCGGCGATCTGCGCCTTGGGCGCGGTGCCGCCGGGCAGCACGGCCATTTCCAGCATCGCCCTGACTTCGCGCGCCGTCTGGGCCGAAAACACCGGCTTGCCCAGTGTCGGCGGCGTATCCACGCGCGTCAGCGACAGCGGCACCAGGTCGCCTTCGCGGGCGAAGGCCATGTAGGCGCGCGCCAGCTGGATCAGGGTCACCGAAATGCCGTGGCCGTAGGACATGGTGGCCTGTTCGATCGGGCGCCAGCTCTTGGCCGGGCGCAGGCGGCCACCGACCTCGCCGGGAAAGCCGAGCTTCAGCGGGCTGCCGAAGCCGAGGCCGTCGTACATCTTCCAGAGCTCTTCGGCCGGCATCGACAGGGCGATCTTGGAAATGCCGATGTTGGACGACTTCTGGATGACCTGGGCGACGGTGAGGACACCGTGGGCGTGGGCGTCGGAGATCGTCGCGGTGCCGATGGTGAGCTTGCCGGGAGCCGTCTGGACCGGCGTGTCGAAGCGGTAGCTGCCTTTTTCCAGCGCCAGCGCCGCCGTGAACGGCTTCATGGTCGAACCCGGCTCGAAGGTGTCGGTGAAGGCACGGTTGCGCAACTGCGCGCCGACCAGCTTGACGCGGTTGTTCGGGTTGTAGGTGGGCCAGTTCGTGAGCGCAAGGATTTCGCCGCTCTTGGCGTCGAGGACGACGATGCCGCCGGCCTTGGCCTTGTTCTCGGTAACTGCCTGCTTGAGATGGGTATAGGCCAGGTACTGCACCTTGCTGTCGAGCGCCAGGACGACGTCCTTGCCCTCCTGCGGCGCGTGGACCGATTCGACGTCCTCGACGATCTGGCCGCGCCGGTCCTTGATGACGCGCCGCGAACCGGGCTTGCCGGCAAGCTGGCTCTGCAGGGCCAGTTCGACGCCCTCCTGCCCGGTATCCTCGACGCCGGTGAAGCCGAGCATGTGGGACATGACATCGCCGGCCGGATAGAAGCGGCGGTATTCGTTCTTTTCGTGGATGCCCGGCAGCCCGAGGGCAGCCACCTTCTCGGCCAGGTCCGGCGGCACCTGGCGCCGGATATAGACGAAGTCGCGGTCGGCGGCAAGCTTGGCGTTCAGTTCGCGCACGTCCATTTCCAGCAGTTGCGCCAATTCACGCCCCTGGTGGGGCGTCAGCTTCGCGTCCTCGGGAATCGCCCAGACCGACTTGACCGGCGTCGATACCGCCAGCACGTCGCCGTTGCGGTCCACGATGCGGCCGCGGTTCGCCGAGATCTCGATGCTGCGCTCGTAGCGCGACTCGCCCTTCTGGCGCAGGAAGTCGTTCTGGAAGCCCTGCAGGTAAAGCGAGCGCCCGAGCAGCGCGGCAAACGCCGCCAGCAGCACGCCCATCACCAGCCGCATGCGCCAGACCGGCAGGGGCTGCGAGAGAAGAGGACTGTTGGCGAATTTGACGAATTTCACTTGGCGGCCTCGACCGATACGATCTGCCCCGGCGCCGGCGTCTTCATGCCCAGCC
>CAZWFC010000181.1:0-5502 GCA_964632965.1 uncultured Rhodocyclaceae bacterium | reverse complement strand
CCGCTGCCGAAGAAGATTCTCGACCACCGCAGCTTCGCCAAGCTCAAGAACACCTACACCGACAAACTGCCGCGCATGGTCAATCCGGCCACCGGCCGCGTGCACACCAGCTTCTCGCAGGCCGTGGCGGTGACCGGCCGGCTGGCGAGTTCCGAACCCAACCTGCAGAACATTCCCGTGCGC
Source organism: uncultured Rhodocyclaceae bacterium (assembly GCA_964632965.1). Taxonomy (GTDB): domain Bacteria; phylum Pseudomonadota; class Gammaproteobacteria; order Burkholderiales; family Rhodocyclaceae; genus Nitricoxidireducens. Next base: position 5,319 of record CAZWFC010000181.1, on the reverse strand, counting down.
ACCGCCGAGGGCCGGCGCATCCGCTCCGCCTTCATCGCCGCGCCCGGCCATGTGCTGGTGTCCGCCGACTACTCGCAGGTCGAGTTGCGCATCATGGCGCACCTGTCGAACGATGCGCGCCTGCTCGACGCCTTCGCCAAGGGCGAGGACGTGCACCGCGCCACGGCGGCCGAGATCTTCGGCATCACGCCGATCGAGGTCGGCCCCGACCAGCGGCGCGCCGCCAAGGTCATCAACTTCGGCCTGATCTACGGCATGAGCGCCTTCGGCCTGGCGCGCGAACTCGGTCTGGAGCGCGGCGCCGCGCAAGCCTATATGGACCGCTACTTCGCACGCTATCCGGGCGTCGCGCGCTACATGGACGAAACGCGCGCACTGGCGCGCGACAAGGGCTATGTCGAGACGGTCTTCGGCCGCCGGCTGTGGCTGCCCGAGATCAGGTCGGGCAACGTCGGCCGCCGCCAGGGCGCCGAGCGCGCCGCCATCAACGCGCCCATGCAGGGCACCGCCGCCGACCTCATCAAGCTGGCGATGATCGCCGTGCAGGGCTGGCTCGACGACCGCCGGCTCGGCAGCCGCCTGGTCCTCCAGGTGCACGACGAACTCGTGCTCGAAGTGCCGCAGACCGAGTTGGCCGAGGTGCGCGAAGCGCTGCCGAAACTCATGGGTGGCGTGGCGAAACTGGCGGTGCCGCTGATCGTGGATGTCGGCGTCGGTTTGAACTGGGACGAGGCGCACTAGGGGTTTGGGTGACAGGCGGGTAGTGTTGGCACGGGTGCGCGAGGACCGGCGGGGCGCTCTGCTCCGCTCATGTCCCCCGTCGCCGGCCTGCGGCCGGCTCCTCCACCTTTACTTCGCTACGCAGAGCACCCCACCAGCCCTCGGGCTGCTTCCGTCGGGTATCTGAATTCTTTGTTGGTGGCCCATTGCGCGCCGCGCAATTTGGGATGTCGGAAGATGAATGCGGGTGGAGGCCTCAAGGCCGAATCATATCGGCCTGAACGGCCCTTGAAATGGCCCGCGTCTATCGGTAGCTACATGCTCATTGCAGCTGTATGCAACTCTTGCCGCTGGCATTTATCGGGAGTAGTCTTCTTGCCATTTGCATCCATAGCCCTGAATTCAGCTTACAGAGGAAGCATATGCACAACCTAACAACCTATTCGCTCCGAGCTGAGGTTATGGGCGCTGTAGCTGAAGCTCGGCTACGCTCAATAGATCAAGCTATTGACGATTGGCTCCAAAAAAAAGGGGCCGATAATCCCGTCGCACCGGAAGGTACCTTTGCTTCGCGTACTGGTGATGGCAGTGGGAAATTTACTCGTGTGCTGACCACGACCGACATTGGTGGTTTGCGTGAGGTGCAGCTAATTGAAATGGCCCACACGGGGCAGCTATTTACGACCACTATTCAAGTGGCCAACGAAAGCTCATCCGTCAATGTTTTTGCAACACTTTCGGTTACTGGACTATCAAGCGTAGTGACTCCGGTACAAATCTATCCACGATGCCCCCAAGTCGTTCGTACCCTAATCGATACCTTCAGCGACTGGACATTTGGCGGGCAGCTAGTTCCGGGATCAGTGCCTATTGAGGCCAAGGGAGGGAGTGCAGCTCTGCGGCTTTGCGATCATCTGCAGGATGGTGATCGTAATTTGCCCATTATCGCTATCTCTATAGATCCTGATGAAATGATTTGGACAAAGTTGCCCGTCGAGATGGCACGCGATTTGTCAGGGATAGCATATGTTGCAGTCATTGACGCCGAGGGCTCGTGGGCAATGACTGACGAACTTGGTAAGAACGACTCCTGCTACCTCGGGGCTGTTAGGTTGTATTGGCCGATTACGAGCACACGAAACGGCTCTCCAGTGTTAAAGGGAACCGTTTGGACGGCTTCACGGCTCTCTGAAACCTATGGCAATGATGACGTGGGTATGCGCCGCTTCTTGTCATCCGTTCGTCAAACCATCATGTCTACTGCTGCCTTGACGGTCGCGCCACCAAAATGCATTCGGGATATTCAAAACGCTGCAACAAGAGAGCGACTTCGCAACTTGGCTACCGAGGTGAGGGACAAGGAACTTGATGCCATCGTTGAGGAAAATGCGTCGCTGTCGGCCCGGATTGACGAGGCCAATATCGAGATTGCAGCGCTCAGATGGAAGGTCGAACACTTACGTGAACGGCAGGGTGATAGCGATGACGAGGCTGGTTTAAATGAGGACAAAGCGGAGGCGGTACACGTCTCGCCAACCAACGGTGAAGTCAGGTACTACAAGAAAATTGGTAACAAGGGAGGAGTGGACACTTTGGTGATGACGCCATCATGCAAGCATAAGGAAAGCTCGTGGCGACCTGCTTTCAAGGGCGATCAAGCAGAGAAGGGGCTTGCGAAACTAGAGGGGCGTACGGACTGGAAAAGCCTAAAGCATTGCGGTGCATGTACCGGTGGTGGCCGGTGGCGAGTTCAGTGGTAACAAAGGCTTTCCTGAAGACACGTCAGTCTTTGTCCTGTCGAGCATGCGCTTTGATAGAAAACGAATAGTTTCCAGTACTTACTTCGAACTGGCGAGGCGATCTGAACGAAGGACCGCTTCTGTCCAACGGCGGACGTTCGGCCGGACCAATGCCAGCAGCGGCTTCGCCGAACAACGCTCCCGGTTTTCTTGCTGACTCAAGACCAACGGCATCATCCGTCCAAGGAGGCGGGTGGCCGACGCAGCGAAGTAGAGGAGGAGGGACGGGCGCAGCCCGTCGCGGGGGACATGAGCGGAGTCGGCCGCCTGCCTCCCTGGACGCGCACGGAACTGCGGAATGCTCGGACTCCTATGGCGCTGTGCGCCCGTCCACGGTTCCGCCGCCGTCACCGGCCAGATTGGCGTGCGCCTACGCTGATCGCTTGCTTGATGGTGCGGTAAACAGTATGCTGTGGCGTACGACTCAGCCATTATTCAGGAGCATCCCATGTCCAGCATCAGCGCCAACGATCTAAAAACCAAAGGCATCTCGGCTATCGAGCTTGCCCTCAGGGATGCGCCGGAAGCCATGGTTTCGGTGCGGGGCAAGGACAGGTTCGTGGTGATGGATTTGGCGCATTACCACTATCTGCGCGAGTGCGAACTGGATGCCGCGCTGGCGGAAACGCGCGCTGACTTGGCCGCCGGGCGCTTTGTGGAGGAGTCGCCGGAGGCGCATGTGGCGCGGGTGACATCGGCCACATGAGCTATCGCTTGATTTTTACCGAGCGCTACAACCGCCGTGCGGCGCACTTTCTCAAGCGCCATCCCGACCTGCGCCAGCACTACCTGAAAACCTTGCAGCTTCTGGAAGCCAACCCTGCCCATCCTTCGCTCCGCTTGCATCCATTGCGTGGCAAGCATGAAGGCCTGCACTCGGTGTCAATCAATCTGTCCTACCGCATCACGCTGGAACTGTTGATTCAGGATCAACAAATTATCCCGGTGAATGTGGGTGACCATGACGCGGTTTATTGATCGCCGCCCCGACTCCTAAGGCGCCGTGCGCCCGTCCCCGGTTCCGCGCCCGTAGCGGCGCGCCAGGGCGTCGATCTCGGCGACGTCCTCCGGATGGCGGGCGACCCAGTCGGCGAGCTGGCGGCGCTGCGCGGCCAGGCTGGCCGTCAGGTTTTCCGTCGTAAGCGGCTGACCGAAATCGGGGCAGTCGGCATCCGTGCCAAGCCCGCCGATACGATCCAGCACCTTGTTACCCAGCGCGGGGCGGAAGTGGGAGGTCTCGCGGTACCAGCGCATGCGGGCGGCGGTGTTGTCCCTGGCCGGTAGGGGTTCGGACGTGCATGAACTCACGGCGCTGAAGTCCCAGACCGCGACGCCGTCGGCGCGGCCGGCGGCGGCGACCATGTCGCGCTTCCAGCTTTCGTAGGCCGGCCACAGGTCCGCCGCGGCGAACAGGTAGTTCTGGCGCGCATGGACCGGGTTGAACACCAGGGTCAGGCGCGCGCCGCCGCGCTGCGCGGCGGCGACGATGTCGTCGAGCTGGAGCAGGGCGCGGTGGTAGTCGTCCTGCGCCGCCGGCGCTTCCAGATTGCGCAGGGCGGCGGCAAAAAAGTTGCTCTCCGCCAATAGCGAAGCATTGCGATGGCCGCCTTCGCGCATGACCTGGTCGATGTCGGTGGCGTCGTCGCGCAGGCCGGAGGGCAGGTAATGCGCCACCAGCCGCCGCTGGTGCGTCAGCGACCACCAACTGTCCGACAGCGCGGTACCCGACAGCAGAATGGTGGCGAGGCGCCTCGCCTCGTGCCGCTTGCCGCGCGGCTTGCCGGCGGCATCCGTGAGCAGGGCGACGTCTTCCGTCTCCGCTTTCCAGACTGCCGGGTCGAACATGCTGAAATCGACGGTCAGCACGACGTGCCGCAGGCGCCCGGCGGCGAGCGCTTCGAGGATGTAGCGCCGCGCCGTCTGGATGTTGGCGCCGCCGATGGCCAGGTTGTAGGCGGGGCGCTCGGCGAAGGCGCGATGTTCGGGGTCGTAGCCGGTCTCGGCGCGCGAGTTGCCGACGACGATAGTCGCCGGCCGCAGGCGGTCGATGGCCAGGGCCTTGGCCAGGGGCAGGCGGTGATTGAAGCCGAGGGCGAACTCGTTGATGCCGGCGATCTTCGGCATGTCGAAGTGGCCGTAGGGATCGACGAAGGCGTTCACGCCCGCCAGCGCCAGCAGGACGGCGGCGACGGACAGGGCGAGGGCGCGCAGGTAGCGGTTCATCAGAACTGGTAGTAGAGGAATTCGCTGACGCGCGACAGGTTGATCAGCGCCGCCACGAACAGCAGCGCCGTCACCAAGGCCCAGCCGGCGCTCGGCTGCCAGGCCAGGCGGCGCCAGCGCGGCGGCGCGATCTCGCCCGGGTAGGTCTGGATGGCCGGCCGGTGGCGGTGGAGCAGTTGCTGCACATTGGGCAGGCCCCAGGCGACGACGAACATCAGCAGCAGCCACTTCAGTTCCTGGCCGCCGCCCCAATTCGCTTCGTGCCGGGCGAAGCCGTTCAGGCCGGCCATGCCCTTCAGTATCGCCACGGCGGCGGTCATCGATTCGGCGCGGAAGAACACCCAGGCGACCACCACCACGCCGAAGGTCAACAGCCGCGCCAGCCAGCGCCCGAGGCCGGCCGGCAGGCGGAAGGCCGCCAGATGGCGCTTGCGGAAGGTGCGCCAGACATGGTTCGCGACCAGGTAGCCGCCGTGCAGCGCGCCCCAGACGACGAAGGTCCAGCCGGCGCCGTGCCACAGCCCGCCCAGCAGCATGGTCGCCATCAGGTTGGCGTGGCGCCGCAGCGGATGGCAGT
>CAZWFC010000180.1:0-5505 GCA_964632965.1 uncultured Rhodocyclaceae bacterium | reverse complement strand
GCCTCGGCCTGCATCTGCACGCGCAGGATGCGGCCCTGGCGCACGAAGTCGTTGACGTAGGCGACGCCCAGCACCGATTGCAGTGTCTCGTGGAGCTGGCCGATGTCGATGGACAAGGCGCGCGCCTTGGCGCGGTCGATGTCGAGCATCATCTGCGGGCCGGGCTCCTGCCCTTCGGGCCGCACACCGGCCAGGGCCGGATGCTTGGCCGCCAGGCCGAGCGCCATGTTGCGCGCCTCCATCAGTTTTTCACGGCCCTGGCCCGAACGGTCCTGCAGCCGGAAGTCGAAACCGCCGACGGCGCCCAGCTCCGGGATCGGCGGCACATTGACGGCGAAAATCATGGCCTGCTTGATGCCGAACAGGGCCATGTTGGCGCGGCGGACGATGGAACCGACCGCTCCATCCTTGCCCTTGCGCTCGTCCCAATCCTTGAGACGGACAAAGGTCAGGGCGGCATTCTGGCCACGGCCGAAGAAGGAGAAGCCGACGACGCCGATGACGTGCTGCACTTCGGGCTGCTTGAGATAGAAGTTCTCCACCTGTTGGACCACTTCCACGGTGCGTTCCTGGGTGGCGCCGGCGGGCAGCTGGATCATGCTGATGAAGTAGCCCTGATCCTCCTCGGGCAGGAAGCTGCCGGGCAGGCGGGCGAACAGCATGGCAACAGCCACCAGGATGGCGGCGTAGACCGCCAGCCAGCGGCCGGTACGGCCCAGCACGCGGCCGACGCCATTGCGGTAGCCGGTGGTGGTGCGGCCGAAGAAGCGGTTGAACCAGCCGAAGAAACCCTTGCTCGGCATCATTTCCTTGCCGGGCGAATGCTTCAGGATGGTGGCGCACATGGCCGGCGTCAGGGTCAAGGCCATCAGGGCCGAGAACAACATCGTCAGCACCAGCGTCACGGAGAACTGCCGGTAGATGGCGCCGACCGAACCGCCGAAGAAGGCCATGGGCACGAACACGGCGCACAGCACCAGGGTGATGCCGATGATGGCGGCGAAAATCTGGCCCATGGCCTTGACCGTGGCGTCGCGCGGCGACAGGCCTTCCTCGGTCATGATCCGCTCCACGTTCTCGACGACGACGATGGCGTCGTCCACGACGATGCCGATGGCCAGCACCATGGCGAACAAGGTCAGCACGTTGACCGAGTAGCCAAGCACGTAGAGACCCATGAGCGCACCCATGAGGGATACCGGCACCACGACGGCCGGGATCAGCGTGGCGCGGAAGTTCTCCAGGAACAGATACATGACCAGAAAGACGAGCACCATCGCCTCGACCAGCGTGATGACGACTTCGGTGATGGAGATGTCGACGAAGCGCGAGGTATCGTAGGGCACCTCCCAGGCGATGCCGGAGGGAAAGTACTTTTCCAGCTCGGCCATGCGCGCCTTGACGGCCTTGGCGACGTCGAGGGCGTTGCCGTCCGGGGCAACGCGCACGGCGATCGCCGCCGTCGGTTGGCTGTCGATGCGGGCAAAGATGTTGTAGTTCTCGGCGCCCAGTTCGACCCGGGCGACGTCCTTCACCTTCACCGTCGATCCGTCCGGCTGGGCGCGCACGATCACGTCGCCGAATTCCTCCGGTGTCTGCAGGCGGCCACGGGTGACGATGACGGCGGTGAATTGCTGACCGGCGGCGGCCGGCGCCTGGCCGATTTCGCCAGTGGCCAGTTGCACGTTCTGGGCGCGCAGGGCCGCCATGACATCGCCGGGCGCGAGGTTGAAAGCCTGGAGCTTCTCGGGCTTCAGCCAGATGCGCATCGAGTACTCGGTGCCAAACATGATGGCTTCGCCGACACCCTTGACGCGACGGATCTGGTCGAGCACGTTGGCGGCGGCGTAGCTGCCCAGGGCAACGTTGTTCAGGCTCTTGTCCGGCGAAAAGAGCGCGATGAACATCAGGTAGTTGCGCTGGGGCTTGGTCACCGGCACGCCCATACGGCGCACATCCTCGGGCAGGCGCGCCTCGATGCGCTTGTAGCGGTTCTGGGCCTCGACCGAGGCGGTGTCGATGTTGGTGCCCGGATCGAAAGTCAGCGTCAGGGTACCGACACCCAGTTCGGAGGCAGCCTCCATGTAGAGCAGGTGCTCGATGCCGTTCATCTCCTGCTCGATCAGGGCGGTCACGGTGTCTTCGATGACCTGGGCCGAGGCGCCCGGATAGGTGATGTTGAAAGCGATGGACGGCGGTGCCACGGCCGGGTACTGCGCCACGGGCAGCTTCTTGAGAGCCAGGCTGCCGCCGAGGACGATGATGATGGCGATCACCCAGGCGAATACCGGACGGTCGATGAAGAATTTGGCGAGCATGGTGAGCCCCTACTTCTTTTCGGAAGGCTGCTGGGCAGGCGGCGCAGCCGAAGCCGCGGACGGATTCCACGGCACCGGCTTCACCGGGCTGCCGGGGCGTGCCTTCTGCAGTCCATTGACGATCACCTGCTCGCCGCCTTTCAAACCGGCGCCGATGATCCAGTCGCCCCCGCTCATGCCGCCGGTTTTCACCGGGCGCGGCGCGGCCTTGCCTTCGGCGTCGACGATCATCACGAACTGACCCTGCGGTCCGGCCTGCACCGCCCGCTGGGGCAGCTTGATAACGTTGTCGGCCAGCGACTCCGGAAAGCGGATGCGCACGAAAGTACCCGGCAGCAACTCGCGCTTCGGGTTGGGAAATTCGGCGCGCAGCATCACCGAACCGGTGTTCGGATCGACGGCCAGATCGGTGAACAGCAGTTTTCCTTTCTGGGCGTAAAGGCTGCCATCCTCAAGTATCAAATCGACTCTCGCTTGGTCGGCACGCTTCAGGGTCCCCGCCTTGACGGCCTGCTGTAGACGCAACAGATCGGCGTTCGACTGGGTGAAGTTGGCGTAGATCGGATCGAGCTGTTCGATCGTCGCCAGATGCGTGGCGTCGCCCTTGCCGACGAGAGCCCCCTCGGTCACCAGGGCACGGCCGATACGCCCGGCGATGGGCGCCGCGACATGGGCGTTTTCGAGATCGAGCTCGGCCTTGGCGAGCGCCGCCTCGGCCTGCTTCACCTTGGCTTCGGCGAGATCGAATTCCTGGCGGCTGACGGCCTTGATCTCCAGCAGCGGCCGGTAGCGCTCGAAAGTCGAGCAGGCGACGGCCAGATCGGCTTTGGCCGCATCGCGGTTGGCTTGGTAGGTGCGCGCATCGAGCTGGAACAGCGGCGTGCCGGCGGCTATGTCGCGGCCTTCGGCGAACAGCCGCTTTTCGACTACGCCCTCGACGCGAGCCCTCACTTGCGCGCTACGCACCGCTTGCAGGCGTCCGGGCAACTCGGCCGTGACAACGGCCTCGCCCGTCGCGACGACCACGACATCGACTTCGGGCGGCGGGGGAGCCGCCGCACCGGCGCCGGGACCCTTGGCGCCGTCGCCGCAGGCTGCCAGAACAAGAGAGAAAAGAAGGGGGGCTAGCGACGTGCGTGTCATGGGGCATTCCTTTCGGAGGCAAAGGCCAAGAGGAAACAATCAACAATACGGACAATCTTGGCGGCTTCTTGTTCGGGCGGCAGCGGTGGCACGCTGCAGCAAAGGCGATGGGTGCGCTCGACGCCGGTAAGCATGCCCAGCAGCGTCTCGGCGGCAAAGACCGGATCGTCGCGGCGAAGAACGCCACGGTCCATGGCGCGGCGAAGAAAGTCGGACAAGCGATCCAGCGTCTGGGCGGGGCCGTTGTCGTAAAAGGCCTTGGCCAGATCGGGAAAACGCGTGGCTTCGGCAATCAGGGTACGAAATGCTGCAAGACCGTTGTCACCGATGATCTTGGCGCGGAACACCGTGCTGAAGCGAAGCAGGGACTCACGTACATCCACGTCCTGGGCATCCAGGGAGACCAGAATGGTCTCGCTGCAGCGACGCGTCATCTCGGCGAACAGGGCGTCTTTGCTCGGAAAGTGATTGTAGAGCGTCTGCCGGGCAACGCCGGCCTTGGCCGCAATGCGGTCGATGCTGGCGCGGTAGCCTTCTTCCCTGAAGGCCTCAGTGGCCGCCTCGATCAGGCGCTGGCGACTGTCGCTGAAAGCATCTTCGGTAATCGACGACATGAGGGGCATCCAACTTAGACTAGACTGTACAGTCTAGCAGAGTGCAAAGAAAAAGGGCAGCGTCGCTGCCCTTTCCCGTTTACGTCAGTGGCTCTTCTTGCGCAAGCGCTGGATCGCCGCGAGCTGGGCCACGGCTTCGGCCAGTTCGGCCTGGGCACGGGCGTAATCCATTTCGGAACTGCGGTCGCTCATCGCTTCCTCGGACTTCTTCTTGGCTTCCATCGCCTTGGCTTCGTCGAGGTCGTGACCGCGGATGGCGGTATCGGCCAGAACGGTCACCAGACCCGGCTGAACTTCCAGAATGCCGCCGGCGACGAAGATCAGTTCCTCGCGTTCCTGGCCCTGAAGCTTCAGGCGCACGGCACCCGGCTTGATGCGCGTCATCAGGGGCATGTGGCCGGGGAAAATACCCAGCTCACCCACCTCGCCCGGGAGGACGACGAATTCGGCCAGGCCGGAGAAGATCAACTCCTCGGCGCTCACCACATCCACATGTACTGTCAATGCCATGATCGGCGTCCTTGTGGCTGGTTATTGAAGGGTCTTGGCCTTCTCGAAGGCTTCCTCGATGCCGCCGACCATGTAGAAGGCCTGCTCGGGCAGCTGGTCGCACTCGCCTTCGGCGATCATGCGGAAGCCCTTGATCGTGTCCTTGAGCGTGACGTACTTGCCGGGGGAACCGGTGAACACTTCGGCAACGAAGAACGGCTGCGACAGGAAGCGCTGGATCTTGCGGGCGCGGCCGACCATCAGCTTGTCTTCCGGCGCGAGTTCGTCCATGCCGAGAATGGCGATGATGTCGCGCAGTTCCTTGTAGCGCTGGAGCGTGGCCTGCACCTTGCGGGCGGTGTCGTAGTGCTCTTCGCCCACGATCAGCGGATCGAGCTGGCGCGACGTGGAGTCGAGCGGATCGACGGCCGGGTAGATACCCAGGGCGGCGATGTCGCGCGACAGCACGACGGTCGAGTCCAAATGCAGGAAGGTGGTGGCCGGCGACGGGTCGGTCAAGTCGTCCGCCGGCACATACACGGCCTGGATCGACGTGATGGAGCCGACGCGGGTGGAGGTGATGCGCTCCTGCAGACGGCCCATTTCCTCGGCCAGGGTCGGCTGATAGCCCACCGCGGAAGGCATGCGGCCCAGCAGGGCGGACACTTCGGTACCGGCCAGGGTGAAGCGGTAGATGTTGTCGACGAAGAACAGCACGTCGCGGCCTTCGTCGCGGAAAGCTTCCGCCATGGTCAGGCCGGTCAGCGCGACGCGCAGACGGTTGCCCGGCGGCTCGTTCATCTGGCCGTAGACCATGGCCACTTTGGACTCGGGCAGATTCTTCAGGTCGATAACGCCGGATTCGGCCATTTCGTGGTAGAAGTCATTGCCTTCGCGGGTACGTTCACCGACACCGGCGAACACCGACAAGCCGCTGTGCT
>CAZWFC010000179.1:0-5548 GCA_964632965.1 uncultured Rhodocyclaceae bacterium | reverse complement strand
GGCAAGCGCGTCGACTACTCGGGTCGTTCGGTCATCGTCGTCGGCCCGCAGCTCAAGCTGCACCAGTGCGGCCTGCCGAAGAAGATGGCGCTGGAGCTCTTCAAGCCCTTCATCTTCGAGCGTCTCGAAAAGATGGGCATCGCCTCGACCATCAAGGCGGCGAAGAAGGAAGTCGAGTCCGAAACCAGCGTCGTCTGGGACATCCTCGAAGAAGTGATCCGCGAACATCCGGTGATGCTGAACCGCGCGCCGACGCTGCACCGCCTCGGCATCCAGGCGTTCGAGCCGACCCTGATCGAAGGCAAGGCGATCCAGCTGCACCCGCTGGTCTGTACGGCGTTCAACGCCGACTTCGACGGCGACCAGATGGCCGTGCACGTGCCGCTGTCGCTCGAAGCGCAGATGGAAGCGCGTACCCTGATGCTGGCCTCGAACAACGTGCTGTCGCCCGCCAACGGCCAGCCGATCATCGTGCCGTCGCAGGACGTGGTGCTGGGTCTCTACTACGCCACGCGTGAAAACGCCGCGGCGATGGGTTCCGGCATGCTGTTTGCCGATATCTCGGAAGTGCTGCGCGCGGTGGAATCGCGTCAGTGCGACCTGCATGCGCGCGTTTCCGTGCGCATCAAGGAATACGAGCCGGACGGCGAAGGCTGGCGCGAGAAGATCACGCGCTATTCGACCACGGCCGGCCGCGCCATCCTCTCGGAAATCCTGCCGAAGGGCCTGCCGTTCAAGGCCATCGACAAGGCGCTGAAGAAGAAGGAAATCTCCAAGCTCATCGACGAGAGCTTCCGTCGCTGCGGTCTCAAGGACACGGTGGTCTTCGCCGACCAGCTGATGCAGTCCGGCTTCCGCCTCGCGACGCGCGGCGGCATCTCGATCGCCGTCGGCGACATGCTGGTCCCGGACCAGAAACATGTCATCATCGACGCCGCCGAAGGCGAAGTGAAGGAAATCGAAAAGCAATACACCTCGGGTCTCGTCACCGTCGGCGAGCGCTACAACAAGGTGGTGGACATCTGGGGCCGTGCCGGCGACCAGGTGGCCAAGGCGATGATGGATCAACTCGCCCACCAGCAGGTGACTGACTCCAAGGGCAAGCTCGTCACCCAGGAATCCTTCAACTCGATCTACATGATGGCCGACTCCGGCGCGCGCGGTTCCGCCGCCCAGATCCGCCAGCTGGCCGGCATGCGGGGTCTGATGGCCAAGCCGGACGGCTCCATCATCGAGACGCCGATCACGACGAACTTCCGCGAAGGCCTCAACGTTCTCCAGTACTTCATCTCGACCCACGGCGCCCGTAAGGGTCTGGCCGACACGGCGCTGAAGACCGCCAACTCCGGTTATCTGACGCGCCGCCTGGTCGACGTCACCCAGGATCTGGTGGTGATCGAGGACGATTGCGGTACGCAGAACGGCTTCGCCATGAAGGCGCTGGTCGAAGGCGGCGAAGTCATCGAGCCGTTGCGCGAGCGCATCCTCGGCCGCGTCGTCGTCACCGAGGTGCTGCATCCCGACACCCAGGACGTGATCTACGAAACCGGCTTCCTGCTCGACGAGGACGCGGTGGACAACATCGAGGCGCTCGGCATCGACGAAGTGCGCGTGCGCACGCCGCTCTCCTGCGAAACCCGCTACGGCTTGTGCGCCAAGTGCTACGGCCGCGACCTCGGCCGCGGTTCCATCGTCAATGCCGGCGAGGCGGTCGGCGTCATCGCCGCCCAGTCGATCGGCGAGCCGGGCACCCAGCTGACCATGCGGACCTTCCACGTCGGCGGCGCGGCTTCCCGTGCCGCGGCGCAGAGTCAGGTCGAAGCCAAGAGCTCCGGCGTCCTGCGCTTCTCGGCGACCATGCGCTACGTCACCAACCCGAAGGGCGAGAAGGTCATCATCGCCCGCTCCGGCGAGGTGATGATTACCGACGACAACGGCCGCGAGCGCGAACGCCACAAGGTGCCGTACGGCGCCACGCTGATCGGCGACGACGGCAACAGCATCAAGGCCGGCGCCATTCTCGCCACCTGGGATCCGCACACCCGTCCGATCGTGACCGAATACGCCGGTACGGTGAAGTTCGAGCACGTCGAGGAAGGCGCCACCGTCGCCAAGCAGATCGACGATGTCACGGGTCTGTCGACCCTCGTCGTCATCGATCCGAAGCGCGGCACCAAGTCCCAGGTCAAGGGGCTGCGCCCGCAGGTCAAGCTGCTCGACGAAGCCGGCCAGGAAATCAAGATCCACGGCACCGACCACTCGGTGACCATTACCTTCCACGTCGGCTCCCTGATCACGGTGAAGGACGGCCAGCCGGTCGCGGTCGGCGACATTCTCGCCCGCATCCCGCAGGAATCGGCGAAGACCCGCGACATTACCGGTGGTCTGCCGCGCGTTGCGGAACTCTTCGAGGCCCGTTCGCCGAAGGATGCCGGCATGCTGGCCGAAGTTACCGGCACGACGTCGTTCGGCAAGGACACCAAGGGCAAGCAGCGCCTGATCATCACCGAACCCGACGGCATCGCCCACGAATACCTGATCCCGAAGGACAAGCACGTCATGGCCCACGACGGCCAGGTCGTGAACAAGGGCGAGGTGATCGTCGACGGACCGGTCGATCCGCACGATATCCTGCGTCTCAAGGGTATCGAGGAACTGGCGCGCTACATCATCGACGAAGTGCAGGACGTGTACCGCCTCCAGGGCGTGAAGATCAACGACAAGCACATCGAAGTGATCGTGCGCCAGATGCTGCGTCGCGTCGTCGTTTCCGATCCGGGCGATTCCAAGTTCCTCCAGGAGGAGCAGGTCGAGCGCGCCGAGGTGATGGACGAAAACGACAAGCTCCTCAACGAGGGCAAGCGTCCGGCACAATTCATCGACATTTTGCTGGGTATCACCAAGGCCAGCCTGTCCACCGATTCGTTCATCTCCGCCGCCTCCTTCCAGGAAACGACGCGGGTGCTGACCGAAGCGGCGATCATGGGCAAGCGCGACGAACTGCGCGGCCTCAAGGAAAACGTCATCGTCGGGCGCCTCATCCCGGCGGGAACGGGCCTCGCGTATCACCGCGCGCGGCGCATGCAGTCTGCTGGAGAGGATGCGGCGCAGGGAATCTTTGATCTCCCGGTCGAAGAAAACGAAGTTTCAGTGGAGGCTAATCTTTAGGTTAGCCAGAACTAAAATATCGAAGAAGATGTGCAGGCTGGTTGACGCCGCCTGTCACGATTACTATAATCCGGCCTCTTTGCTCCCGGCAGGGGGCCGCAAGCTTGGGATAAATTTATATGCCAACCATTAATCAGCTCGTGCGCAAAGGCCGTCAGGCCCCGCAAAGCAAGAGCAAAGTGCCTGCCCTGGCTAACTGCCCGGCCAAGCGCGGCGTTTGTACCCGCGTCTATACGACGACGCCGAAAAAGCCGAACTCGGCCCTGCGTAAGGTCGCCAAGGTGCGCCTGACCAACGGTTTCGAGGTCATTTCGTACATCGGCGGCGAAGGGCACAACCTGCAGGAGCACTCCGTTGTGCTGATCCGCGGCGGTCGCGTCAAGGATCTTCCCGGTGTTCGTTACCACATCGTCCGCGGCAGTCTCGACACCCAGGGTGTCAAGGACCGCAAACAGTCCCGTTCCAAGTACGGCGCCAAGCGCCCGAAAAAGGCCTAAGAGGTCACCATGCCCCGTCGTCGCGAAGTACCCAAACGTGACATCCTGCCCGATCCCAAGTTCGGCAGTGTCGATGTCTCCAAATTCGTCAATGTTCTGATGACTAGCGGCAAGAAGTCCGTCGCCGAGCGCATCATCTATGGCGCCTTCGAGCAGATCAAGACCAAGAGCGGCAAGGATCCGCTCGAGGTGTTCGGTCTGGCGATCAGCAACGTCAAGCCCGTCGTCGAGGTGAAGAGTCGCCGCGTCGGTGGCGCCAACTACCAGGTGCCGGTTGAGGTTCGTCCTTCCCGTCGCATGGCGTTGTCGATGCGCTGGCTGAAAGAGGCGGCGCGCAAGCGCAGCGAAAAGTCGATGGGGCAGCGCCTCGCCGGCGAATTGCTGGAAGCCTCCGAAGGTCGCGGCTCGGCAATGAAGAAGCGTGAAGAAGTGCACCGTATGGCGGAGGCCAACAAGGCCTTCTCGCACTTCCGGTTCTGATTGTAATTCGGTAACCGCGCGGCTTTGTCGCGCGGCTATTTTTCCCGTTGCCGCCTTGGTGTCTCATGTCAATGAGTGCCTGGGCGGTTTGGTTTAGATAAGGCAGGTACCAAAGTGGCCCGCAAGACTCCTATCGAGCGCTATCGCAACATCGGCATCTCCGCGCATATTGACGCCGGCAAGACCACCACGACCGAGCGCATTCTGTTCTATACCGGCGTCAACCACAAGATCGGCGAAGTGCACGATGGTGCCGCGACGATGGACTGGATGGAGCAGGAGCAGGAGCGCGGCATCACCATCACGTCTGCCGCCACCACCTGCTTCTGGAAAGGCATGGGCGGCAACTATCCCGAGCACCGCGTCAACATCATCGACACCCCGGGCCACGTGGACTTCACCATCGAGGTGGAGCGTTCCATGCGTGTTCTCGACGGCGCCTGCATGGTGTATTGCGCCGTGGGCGGCGTGCAGCCCCAGTCGGAAACCGTGTGGCGCCAGGCCGACAAGTACGGCGTGCCGCGCCTGGCCTTCGTGAACAAGATGGACCGTACCGGTGCCAACTTCTTCAAGGTGCACGACCAGATGCGCGAGCGCCTCAAGGCCAACCCGATCCCGCTGCAGATCCCGATTGGCGCCGAGGACAAGTTCGAAGGCGTGGTCGATCTGGTCAAGATGAAGGCCATCATCTGGGACGATGCGTCCCAGGGCACCAAGTTCACCTACGGCGAGATTCCGGCCGACCTCGTGGCGACCGCCAATGAATGGCGCGAGAAGATGCTCGAAGCGGCCGCCGAGGCTTCCGAAGAGCTGATGAACAAGTATCTCGAAGAGGGCACTCTCTCCGAGGAAGAAATCAAGAAGGCCATTCGCCAGCGCACCATCGCCAGCGAGATCGTGCCCATGCTGTGCGGCTCCGCCTTCAAGAACAAGGGCGTGCAGGCGATGCTCGACGCCGTCATCGAGTACATGCCGGCGCCGACCGACATTCCGCCGGTCAAGGGCATCCTCGAAGACGAAACCGAAGGCGAGCGCCGTGCGGCCGACGACGAGCCGTTCTCGGCGCTGGCGTTCAAGATCATGACCGACCCCTTCGTCGGCCAGCTGACCTTCTTCCGCGTCTATTCCGGCGTGATCAAGTCCGGCGATACCGTGTACAACCCGATCAAGGGTCGCAAGGAGCGTCTGGGCCGGATTTTGCAGATGCACGCCAACCAGCGCGAGGAAATCAAGGAAGTGTTCGCCGGCGACATCGCCGCCGCCGTCGGCCTCAAGGAAGCGACGACGGGCGAGACGCTGTGCGCCATCGACAAGCCCATCACGCTGGTGCGTATGGTCTTCCCGGAGCCGGTGATTCACGTCGCCGTCGAGCCGAAGACCAAGGCCGACCAGGAAAAGATGGG
>CAZWFC010000178.1:0-5559 GCA_964632965.1 uncultured Rhodocyclaceae bacterium | reverse complement strand
CAGGATGCGCTCGTCGATGTCGAGAAACGACATGTGGCAGCCGAAGCAGCCGGCCAGCGACGTGGTGGCGACGCGCAGCTTGGTCTTGGTTGCGCTCATCATCAACCCTCCCGGAGTGTGTGGCCGACGGATTCGATCTGCTGGCTGATCGGTTTCTCGTCGAACTTGCGGCTGCCGATGGGCACCGTGAAGCCGCGCCGCTTGGGCATGATGACGCCGACCGGGCAGACATGGGCGGCCTTGTCGGTGGCCATGAAATCGGTATCGGCGAGGCGGCCGCTTTCGCTGTTCACGATCAGGTGCTTGGTGATGCCGCGGCCGGAAAGGGCGAAGACGCCCTTGTGGTCGACCTCGGCGCTGGCGCGCACGCACAGCTCGCAAAGGATGCAGCGGTTGAAGTCGAGCAGGATGTCGTCGTGCGAGGCGTCCACCGGCCGGGTCGGGAATATCTGCGGAAAGTGCGGCGACATCACACCGAGGTCGTAGGCCAGCCCCTGCAGCATGCAGTTGCCGCTCTTCTCGCACGACGGGCAGAAGTGGTTGCCTTCGACCAGCAGCATCTGCACCAGGGTGCGGCGCTTGTCCTTGATTTCCGGAATCTCGCTTTCAACCGCCAGCCCGGCCTGGGCCAGCGTGGTGCACGAGGCCGCCGGGCGGCCGTTGATCTTCACCGTGCACAGCTTGCAGGAACCGTGTGGCTTGAACTCCGGGTGGTAGCACAGATGCGGGATGTACTTGCCCGCCGCCAGCGCCGCCTGGATGACGGTCTGTCCCTGACGGAAGGGAACCTCGGCGCCGTCGAGCAGGAAAGTCTGGGCGTGTTCCGGGGTGTCGCTTGCGTTGCCTCCGGCCGGCCTGTCGGCCTTAACGCGCGCTCCGCGCGCATTAGCCTCCGCCGAAACTTCGCTATCGCTCGTTTTCATGCCTTCACCTCCATGGTGTTGTCCAGATGCGCGGCCGCGTCGTCGCGGCCGGTCATTTGCCGGGCCTGCGCCAAGGCGTGGTCGAGATTGAACGCCGGCTCGAAGGCCAGCGATTTGAGGCGCCGCTCGTAGGCTGGACGGAATTTCTGCAGCGTGTCGAACATCGGGTTGCAGGCGGTATGGCCGAGTCCGCAGTGGCTGGCCGTCTGCAGCAGATGGTTGAGCTTGAATATCTCGTTGATGTCGTACTCGCTGCCGTGGCCGGCGGCGATCTTGTCCATGCAGTTCTTCAGCAGCGTGGTGCCGACGCGGCAGGGTGTGCAGAAGCCGCAGCTTTCATGGGCGAAGAAATGGGCGAAGTTGTGCGCCACCTCGAACATGTCGCGGTCGCGGCTGAACACCATGAACGCACCGGCGGTCGCCAGATCCTCGAAGCCGATGCGGCGATTCAGTTCGTCGGACGAAACGCAAACCCCCGACGGGCCGGACACCTGCACCGCCTGGACGTCGCTGGCGCCGCAATCGGCCAGCACTTCGGCGATGCTGACGCCGAACGGATATTCGTAGATGCCGGGACGCTCGCAGTCGCCGGATACCGACAGCACCTTGGTGCCGGCCGATTTTTCCGTGCCGATGCGGCGGAACCAGTCGCCGCCGCGCGCCGCGATCAGGGCCGCCGCGGCCAGGGTTTCGACGTTGTTGACCGTCGTCGGCTGGTTCAGGTAGCCGTGGGTGACGGGGAAGGGCGGGCGGTTGCGCGGCACGCCGCGCTTGCCTTCGAGCGATTCGATCAGCGCCGATTCCTCGCCGCAGATGTAGGCGCCGGCGCCGACATGAATCTCGATGTCGAAGTCGAAGCCGGGCTGGCTGAGGATGTTGTGGCCGAGCAGATGTTCGCCGCGGCGGCGTTCCAGCACGGCTTCGAGGTGGTCGAGCAGGTAGCGGTATTCGCCGCGCAGGTAGAGCAGGCCGCGGCGCGCGCCGACGACGTAGCCGGCGACCGTCATGCCCTCGAAGACCAGGTCGGCCATTTCAGTCAGCAGCACGCGGTCCTTGAAGGTACCCGGTTCGCCCTCGTCGGCATTGCAGACGACATAGTGGGTGGAATCGGCGTCGTGGCCGGCCGCGTTGCGGCAGGCCTCCCATTTCAGGCCGGTGGTGAAGCCCGCGCCGCCGCGGCCGCGCAGGTTGGAGCGCTTGATTTCCTCCAGCGTCAGCAGGGGGCCGGGGGCGGCGGTGGTGCTCGTTTCGCGCCAGGAGCGGGCGTTGGAGGCGGATTCGACGACGGCCGACGGGCCGCGGGCGATCGAGGTGCGCAGGGCGTCGCCGGGTGCAAGATCGTTCTTCAGCAGGATGTCGCGGCGGCGGATGTTGCTGTGAATATGGAAGAATTCGGCCGGCCACTCGCCGACGGGAACTTCGGTGCGGATCAGTTCGCAGATCTTGCCGACCCGTTCCGGCGTCATGCGCGTGATGGCGCGGTAATTCACCAGGATCGCCGGTCCCTGGTCGCACATGCCGGTGCATGAGGTGGTGGCGACGCTGACGAGTCCATCCTCGGAAACATGGCCGGGTTCGAGCCACAGCTTCTTGCACATTTCCAGCATCAGGTCCTGGTTGCCGAGCATGCGGTCCGTGATGTTGTCGCTCCACAGCACGCGATAGCGGCCTTGTGGCTGGGTGTGGAAAAAGCTGTAGAAGCCGGCGACGCCGGCAACCCGGGCGAAGGGCAGATCCACGCCGCTGGCGATGGTGGCGAGCGTTGCCGGCGCAAGCCAGCCCAGTTCTTCCTGCGCTTCGCGCAGGATCTGGACCAGGCGGGTCGGATTATGGCGATGGCGCGCCAGGAGCGCGGCAAGCACTTCGGATGAATGGGTATCTGGCACGACTATTCTCCGACGTAGGACTAAGAAATCAGACTAGCACGCATTCATAACGAGAATGTTGCGATGCATCAAATAGTGCCGGGTGCGATAGCGCGCGGACCGAACGGCCATCCGTCAGCCGCCGTAGGCCACGATCTCCTGGGGAATGCGGTCGAGCGGCACGATCTTGTCGACGCCGCCCATCTTGATCGCTTCCTTGGGCATGCCGAACACGACGCAGGTCGATTCGTCCTCGGCCACCGTCTGGGCGCCGGCATCGTGCATTTCCTTCATGCCGCGGGCGCCGTCGTCGCCCATGCCGGTCATGATGACACCGAGCGCGTTCTTGCCCGCCACTTGCGCCACTGAGCGGAACAGGACATCGACCGAGGGCTTGTGGCGATTGACCAGCGGGCCGTCGGCGACTTCCACGTAGTACTGGGCGCCGCTGCGCTTGAGCATCATGTGGCGGCCGCCCGGGGCGATCAGGGCGCGGCCGGGCATGACGCGGTCGCCGTTCTGGGCTTCGCGCACTTCGAGCTTGCACAGGCCGTTGAGGCGGTCGGCGAACAGCGCCGTGAATTTTTCCGGCATGTGCTGGACGATGACGATGCCGGCGCAGACCGCCGGCAGCTTGGTCAGCACCGCTTCCAGAGCCTGCGTGCCGCCGGTGGAGGTGCCGATGGCGATCAGCCGGTCGGTGGTGCCGTACATGCTGGCGCCGGTGTGCTGGCTGGCGAGCATGGCGTCGGCGCTGAGTTTCGGCTTCAGCACGGCGGGCGGGACGGTTGCCGTCATGCGACGCACCGCGCCCATGTTGGCGCGTGCCGCCGCCTTGATGGCGGAGATCAGGTCGTTGGTCGAATCCTGGAGAAAGGATTTCACGCCCATCTTCGGCTTGGTGATGATGGTGAAGGCGCCGGCGGCGAGCGCTTCCATGGTCACCTGTGCCCCTTTTTCGGCCAGCGAGGAGCAGATGATGACCGGCGTCGGATGCTCGGCCATGATCTTCTTGAGGAAGGTCAGCCCGTCCATGCGCGGCATTTCGATGTCCACCACCAGCACGTCGGGCCAGAGGGTCTTCATCTTTTCGAGGGCGAAAACCGGATCCTGCGCCGTGGCGATCACTTCGATGCTCGGATCGGACGCGATGGCCTGCGTCACCACCTGACGGACCACCGCCGAGTCGTCGACCACCATTACCTTGATCTTGTCAGACACTTGCGGCTTCCTTTGCGGGTTCCAGGTTGGAGAACGACAGCCAGACGTCGCCGCTGGCCAGGTCGAAGATCAGTTTGCGGTGGCCGGAGCCGCCGACGTGTTCCACGGCGGGTCGCAGGCCGCGCGCCGCCAGCAGGCGGCGCGCGGCGGCGATGTTGTTCAGCCCGACATCGATGGTACTGGCTGCGCTGCCGGGAAACATGTTGCCGCCGCCGAACAGCTTGACCACGTATTGGCGTGCGGAAGTGGCGTGCCGCTCCAGTTCCCGGTCGAAGAGGACGAAGGCATCGTCTGCGTAGCGCCCGTCGAGCGCGCTGTCGGCCAGCCGCGGCGGACGGCGGTGCAGCTGGATATGGCACATGCCGCCGATATGCAGGCGCGGATGCCAGAAGGTCACGGTGACGCAGGAGCCGAGTATGGTCGTCAGGCGCAACGGCGCGGCGCCGAACTGAAAGTCCCCCGGTTCGAGGTAGATTTGCCGGATCGCGCTCACGGCAGGCGGTAGATCGTCGGCTTTACCGCCGTCAGCCGTTCGGTGAGGCCGTTGAGGGATTCGGAATGGCCGACGATGAAATAGCCGCCCGGATGCAACTGGTTGATGAGGCGATCGACGACCTGGCGCTTGGTCTCGGCGTCGAAGTAGATCATCACGTTGCGCAGGAAGATGACGTGGAACTTGCCGACGGCGGCCGGCAGCGGCTGGTTCAGGTTTACCTGGATAAAGTTCGTATGGCGGCGCAGCTCGGGTGCGATCAGGAAGGTGCCTTCGTGCTGGCGCACGCCCTTGAGGCAGTACTTGCGCAGGTATTCCGGCGGCAGGCCGCGGGCCTTTTCCATCGGGTAGTGGCCGCTGCGGGCCAGCGCCAGCACCTGGGTATTGATGTCGGAACCCATCACCGACCACTGGCCGTTAACGCCCATGGCATCGGCCAGGACCATGCAAATAGTATAGATTTCCTCGCCCGTGCTGGCGGCGGCGCTCCAGATGTCGAGGGGGCGGCCGGCCGGATGCCTGGCCACAATTTCGTCGACGAGATAGTCGAAATGCTTTTCCTCGCGGAAGAAATAGGTTTCGTTGGTCGTCAGCAACTCGACCATCATTTGCAGTTCGGCCGGATCATGGCCGCCGGAAATCAGCTTGAAATAGTCCGCGTAGCTGGACAGGCCATGGGCCTTGAGCCGCTTGCCGAGGCGGCCGACGAGCAGCACCTTCTTCGAATCGGCGAGGCTGATGCCGGCGATCTTGTAGATGAGCCGCTGGAACTGGGCGAACTCGGCATCGTTGATGTCTTGGGCGATCATTGCGGCGGCAGGTTGGTGGGCGCGGGACGGCAGGCCGGCTCGCGCGATGAACGCTAGGCGGCGTCCTTGAGGCGGAAAAAGGCCATCAGTTGCTGGAGCTGCTCGGCTTGGCCGCCCATTTCCTCGGCGGTGGCGGCCAGCTGTTCGGAGGCGGCGGCATTCTGTTGCGTGGCCTTGTTCAACTGACCCATGGCGCCGTTGATCTGGCCGACGCCGGCCGATTTTTCCTGGCTGGCCGCGGCCATCTC
>CAZWFC010000177.1:0-5608 GCA_964632965.1 uncultured Rhodocyclaceae bacterium | reverse complement strand
ACCGCGCGCAAAAGACCTTAGGAAACTGTCGCTTTCTGGAGTAGTCATATGAATTCCTGATTAGCAAGGAACCTCAGCCACGAGCCTTTTGGGGTCAGAAACCTTCGTCAAATGCACATTCCGCAGCCTCGTCGAGGCATCCCCGGCAGGAACTGGGCTGAAATGACTCAGAAATTCGCATCGATGCGCGTTTTGGAGGTGTTGGCTGAACTTCATTGCTAATCAGGTATGAATTTGTAGTGTGGAGATTTTATGCATTCGCTCCCGCACCACGTATTTTCAGGGCGCGTGGCGTCGTGGATTATCCAGCGCATCGGCCGGCAGGCCCAACTCGGCCAGGATTTGAGCGCTGTGTTCACCCAAGGCGGGCGCGCGGCCGGTATCGCCGGGCAAGGCGCGCATCGGCACCGGGAAGCGAAACCCGGGCCGCCCGTCATGCGCGGTGATGATGCCGCGCGCGGTGAAGTGCGGGTCGGCGAGCACATCGTCCATGCTGTTGACCACGGCAAACGGAATGTCCTCGCGCACGAACAGCGCCACCCAATGCGCCAGCGGTTGGGCACGCAGGCAGTGGGTGATCGTCTCACTGATGTGTGCGGCCTGTTGCAGGCGGCCGGGAAAGTGCGCCAGCTCGGCGCTTTGCAGTTCCGGGGTGCCGAGCGCGGCGGCCAGGCGCTGGTAGAACGCGTCCTCGATCGCGCCGATGCTGAGGTAGCGACCGTCGGCGGTCTCGAAGACACCATAGGCCGGCGGCCGGTGCAGGCCGGGTTGGCTGCCCGGCGCAGCGCGTTCGCGGGCCGCCCGCCAGGCGCCCAGGCGCGGTGTGGTCCAGTGCAGCGCGGCGTCGGCAATCGCCACATCGAGAAACTGGCCGCGTCCGTCGCGCGCACGCTGCTGCAGCGCCGCCAGCACGGAAACCACGGCGAACATGCTGCCGGCCAGGTCGGCCACCGGCAAGCCGACATCATGGGTCGGCGCTCCGCCGTTGCGGCGCGTCAGGCCCACGGCGCCGGCCGCAGCGAGGTAGTTCAGGTCATGACCGGCACGCTGCGCGTAGGGTCCGGTGGCGCCATAGCCCGACAGCGAGGCGTAGATCAGGCGCGGGTTAATGGCCGCCAGGCGCTCGTAGTCCACCTCCAGCCGTTGCGTCACGCCGGGGCGAAAGCCTTCGACCAGCACGTCTGCGGTTTTCACCAGGCGGCGCAATACCGCGCGCCCGGCTTCGGTTTTCAGGTCCAGGCAAATGCCGCGTTTGCCGCGGTTGATCAGTGCCATCATGTCGGGCACGATGACGCGGGCGTTGTCGCCACCCGGGCGTTCGACCTTGATGACCTCGGCGCCGAGGTCGGCAAGCAACAGCGTGGCATAGGGACCCGGCAGCAACTCCGAGAGATCGATTACGCGGATGCCGACCAGCGGCGCGGCTGTGGTGGTGGTCATGCTTTGCGCAGCGCGGCTGCGCGCTGTGGAATCGGGTTGTCGTGGCCGGCGAGTTCGGCGCTGTCGTCCTGCGCCAGAACCAGGTCCCACAGCTTCTGCCCCAGCGGTGCGCGCTTCTCGTCGATCAGGTGCGCCACCAGCCCGGCAGAACGACCGATCAAGGCGAAGCCGCGGGCCCACAGCGGCTCCAGCCCCATGTCGGAGACCGACGCGCCGACGGCGCCGGCGGCGTTGAGTGGCAGCAGCTTGCCGTATTCGACCTGGGCGGCGCGTTCGATGGCGCCAGCCAGCCGCCAGTGGCGTCCGGCAAAGCCGCATTCGGCGGCCAGCGAGCGCAGCGCCGGCACACGCGGGTCGCCCTTGATGTGGATCGGGTGGCCGATGCCGGGCACGACGCGCTTGGTGCTGCGGTGCTCGCGTACGAGCGCAGCCGCGCAGGCCTCGAACTCGGCGTCGCCGGCGTCGGGGTCGAGTCCGGCCACGGCGTCCTGCAGCATCTGCGCGCTGAGTTGCATCGTGCCCAGGAAGTGGTTGCCCGCGCCCAGCAGACCGGCCGCCACTGCCCCCTGGATCGATTCCGGAGCGCCCAGAAAGGTCAGCCGGGTGGCGATGGCGCTCGGCGTCAGGCCGTGGTCGGTGACGGTGACGATGATCGCGTTGCTCATGCGCTTCATCGGCTCGCTGGGCAGTTCGCCGGTGGCGGCGAGGAAAATCATGTCGACGAAGTCGAGCTTGCCGATGATCTCGGTGGCGATGTTGCGGCCGCGTACGAAGATGTCGTCGCGCGTGGTGTAGCCGATGGGGGTCTTGATGGTCATGATGGGTTCTCGTGTCAGGCCGGGCGGCGGCGCACCAGCAGCTTCCAAACGCCTTCGACCACGACCTCGCTGCGCTGGTTGAGGACCTGGCGCTTGAAGGCCACGACGCCGCGGTCGGGTTTGGAGGTCTCGCTCTTCTCGGCCACTTCCACGCGCACGCGCAGCGTGTCGCCGATGAAGGTGGGCTTGGGGAAGCGGCACTGGATGTCGAGCAGACCCATCAGGCTGGGTTCGAGGTGCAGGTTGAGCTGCATGCGGGTGACCAGGCCCGACATCACGGACAGCACCAGCAGGCCGTGCGCGATGCGCTGGCCGTAGGGTGTGCCCTTGGCGAATTCGGCGTCCACGTGCAGGCGGTTGAAGTCGGCTGACAGGCAGGCGAAGTTGACGACGTCGGCTTCGGTGACGGTGCGCGTCGGGCTGTCGAAGGTGTTGCCGATGTCCAGGTCTTCGAAGAAGCAGGGCTCGGCACGCAGGGCGGACAGGTTCATGCGGTTTCCTTGGGGTCGGGGGTCGGCAGGGCCAGCACCTGCAGGGTGAGCTGGGCCTTGATCACGCGGCCGGTCAGGTTCTTGGGGACCTCGGCCATGAAGACCACGCGCCGGGGCTTTTTGTAGGCGGCCAGGTGCGCGGCGGCAAAGGCGGTGATGTCGTCGGCCGTCGGCTGCTGGCCGGCGCGCGGCACGATGACGGCGCAGATCAGCTCGGTGAAGCGGTCGTCGGGCAGGCCCACGCAATGCGCCTCGGCCACGGCCGGGTGCTGCTGCAGCGCTTCCTCGATCTCGGAGGCGTAGATGTTGATGCCGCCGCTCTTGATGATGTCGCGCTTGCGGCCCACGAAGTGCAGCAGGCCGTTCGCGTCCAGGCGGCCGAGGTCGCCGACGGTGAGGAAATCGCCGCGGCGCGTGCTCTCGGTCAGCTCGGGGTCTTCGAAGTAGCCGTCGTACTGCGACTCGCTGCGGCAGCAGATCTCGCCCACCTCGCCCGTTGGCACTTCGAGCCCGTCGTCGCCCAGCAGCTTGAGCTCGACGCCGAAGAAGGGTCGTCCGACGCAGTTGCTCTCCATATGGTCGCGCACCTCGGCGCCTTTCAGGTTGGCGTAGGGGCCGACCTCGCTGGAGGCGGCGTAGATGTTGAGGATGCCGTCGCCGAAGCGCCCGAGCAGCGCGCGCTTGAGCGCGCCCGACAGCGCCCCGGCGCCGGACTGGATGACGCGCAGGCTGGACAGGTCGGCGCTGGCCAAGCGCGGGTGCTCGACCATTGCCTGCAGCATCGCCGGCAGCAGCATGGTGGACTGGACACGTTCGCGCTCGATGGCGTCGATCACGGCGCCGGCGTCGAAGTGTTCGTGCAGGCGGATGCTGGCGCCCAGGTACAGCGGCAACAGGGTGTAGACGCAGCCGGCGCCCAGGCAGATCGGCAGCACGCACAGCGTGTGGTCGTCCATGCCGAAGCCCTGTTCGATGGCGCGCTCCTCGAAGCCGAAGCGCGAACGCAGGGCGCCCTTGGGCCGGCCGGTGGTGCCGGAAGTGTGCAGCATCACGGTGCTGCCGGCGCGGCCCTCGGGTACGGGACCCGTGCCGGCAGCCTGCAGCGCCTGCCAGCGCAGCGCGCCGGCCGGCGCGTGGGGTTCGGCGTCGGCGAACCAGATCCAGCGCCGCGCCGGGTCGGCCAGTGCTTCGGCGCGTTCGGTGAAGCCCGAACCGAGCAGCACGAAGCGCGCATGCGCCGCGCTCATGCCGTGGCGCAGGTCATCGTCGGCCAGGCGGTAGTTCAGCGGCGCGGGAATGGCGCCGATGCCGGTGAGCGCGAAGTAGGCCACCAGCATGTCGGCATGGTTGTGCGACAGCATCGGCACCTTCTCGCCCGGCGCGATGCCCAGTTCGGCCAGGGCGCACATGGCGCGCTCGGTGCGTGCCAGCAGTTCCGTGTAGCTGAGCGCGGTGTCGCGGAAGCGGATCGCCGTGCGCTGCGGATTGCGGCGTGCGTTCAGCCGCAGCGCGTGGAGCAAGGTCATGCCCATGTCGGCGCCGCCTCAGTGGAACGCCGAGACGCCGAGCACCTCGCGCCCGATGATGAGCGTCTGGATTTCGGTCGTGCCCTCGGGGATCATGCCGCCGCGCGTGTCGCGGAAGATGCGCTCGACGGGCAGGTCTTCGCTGTAGCCCGAGCCGCCATGCACCTGCAGCGCCATGCCGGCCACTTCATGGGCCGCCTCGGCGGCGTAGAGCTTGGCGATCGAGCATTCGGTACGCGCCGCGCCGCCCTGATCCAGCGCCCAGGCGGCGCGGTAGCCCAGGGCGCGAGCGGCCTCGCAGCGCACCATCATGTCGACGATCAGCTTCTGCACCAGTTGGAAGCCGGCGATGGGTTTGCCGAACTGCTTGCGCTGCCGGGCGTAGTCGATGGACAGGTCGAGCGCAGAGCGTGCCGCGCCGACCGCGCCCATGGCCACGTTCAGGCGGCCGAAGTTGAGCCCGGTGAGGATGGCCTTCAGGCCTTCGCCTTCCTTGCCCAGCAGGTTGGCCTTGGGCACCACGGCGTCGTGGAAGCCGAGCTGCGAGGTGCCGGTGGCGCGGATGAACATCACGTCGGCGCGCCGCGCGTCGTACTGCGTCTGCGCCCGATCGACGATGAACAGGCTGATGCCGCCGTCGCAACTGGCGCTGAAGGTGCGCGCCACCAGCACGCCGAAGTTGCCGTGGATGCCGTTGGTGATCCACAGCTTGCTGCCGTTGACGAGGTAGTGGTCGCCCTTGTCCTCGGCGCGGGTCTCGATGCCGGCCACGTTGGAGCCGTGGTTGGGCTCGGTGATCGCCATCCAGTGCTTGAGCTGGCCGGCGAGCAGCGGCTTCAGGTAGCGCTGCTGCTGCTCGGGCGTGCCATGCCGGTGCAGCAGTTGCGCCAGGATGTTGAGCGAGTTCATCATCACGCGCAGCGACAGCCAGCAGTAGCCGGCTTCTTCCATCAGGATCGCCCAGTCGGCGTACTGCATCGCAAAGCCACCGGCCTCTTCGGGCAGCAGGCCGCCCAGGTAGCCGAAGGGCTGCAACTGGGGCAGCAGATCCCAGGCGAACTCGCGCTGCTTCTCGCATTCGGCCACGCGCGGCGCGACGCGCTCGCGCATGAAGCGGCGCACCGACTCGCGCATCGCGTCCTGTTCAGGGGTGAAACCGAAGTCCATATCGATACCTCGTTCAGGTGGCGTAACGCCCGCCGGTGACGTGCAGCGTGGCGCCGGTCACGTAGCCGGCGGCCTCGCTGGCCAGGAAGGTCACTGCGCTGGCGATGTCGCGCGGCACGCCAAGGCGGCCGATGGGCGTGCGCGCGATCGCGTTGTCCTTGATCTT
>CAZWFC010000176.1:0-5680 GCA_964632965.1 uncultured Rhodocyclaceae bacterium | reverse complement strand
CGCGCAGGCCCTTGTCGGTCATGGCGAAGACGCCGAGTTCGTTGACCGCGCCGAAACGGTTCTTGAAGGCGCGCACGAGGCGGAAGCTCGAATGCGTGTCGCCCTCGAAATACAGCACGGTGTCGACGATGTGTTCGAGCACGCGCGGCCCGGCCAGCGAACCGTCCTTGGTGACATGGCCGACGAGGATGACGCAGGTGCCCGACTGCTTGGCAAAGCGCGTCAGTTGCGCCGAACACTCGCGCACCTGGGCCACCGAACCGGGCGCCGATTGCAGCGCATCCGACCACAGGGTCTGGATCGAGTCGATGACGGCCACCGCCGGCCGCTCGCGTGCCAGCATGGCGATGATCTTTTCGAGGTTGATCTCGGCCAGCAGGCGCAGGCCGTCCACCGGCAGTTGCAGGCGCCGCGCGCGCAGCGCCACTTGTTCGCCGGACTCTTCGCCGGAGACGTAGAGCACGTTCAGCCGCGCTTCGGCGAGCCGGGAGAGCGCCTGCAGCAGCAGCGTGCTCTTGCCGATGCCGGGATCGCCGCCGATCAGCACCACGCCGCCGGCCACCAGCCCGCCGCCGAGCACGCGGTCGAATTCCTCGATGCCGGTCGGCTGGCGCGGTTCGTCGCGCGGCTTGATGTCGGACAGCAGTTGCAGGCCGGCCGCGCCCGCCAGCGGCGCGAACGAACCGGAGTAGCGATTGGCCGATGCCGCCGTCGTCTCGGCCACGGCTTCCACCAGCGTGTTCCATTGCCCGCAGCCGGGGCACTGTCCCTGCCACTTGGGACTGGTCGCGCCGCACTCGGTGCAGGAATAGATGCTCTTCGCCTTAGCCAAGATCTTCCTCCTGCACGGCTACCCGCCCGGCCAGGGCGCAGAAGATTTCGTAGCTGATGGTGCCGGCGCTGGCGGCCACTTCGTCGGCCGACAACCCGCGCCCCCACAGCACGACCGGCGCACCGGGCGCGGCCTGCGGCAGCGCCGTGAGATCGACGCAGAGCTTGTCCATCGAGACGCGGCCGAGGGTGCGCGTGCGCTGGCCGGCGACCAGCACTGGCGTACCGGTCGGCGCATGGCGCGGATAGCCGTCGCCATAGCCGCAGGCGACGATGCCGATGCGCATCGGCGTGTCGGCCGTGAAGCTGCCGCCGTAGCCGACGCGGTCGCCGGGCTGCAAATCGCGCACGGCGATGAGTTCGCTTTCGAGCGTCATCACCGGGGCCAGGCCGAGCGATTCCGCGCTTTGCCGTCCGGGAAACGGCGAACTGCCGTAGAGCATGATGCCGGGCCGCACCCATTCGCCGACGGACTCGGGAAAACGCAGCAGGGCCGCCGAGTTGGCCAGGCAGACGGGATACGGCAGGTCGCCGCGCATCGTCTTCAATGCCGCCATTTGTGCGGCGATGCCGAACTCTTCGTCGGCATCGGAAAAATGCGTCATCAGGGTGATCTCGCCGACCGCATCGAGCCGCTTCAGCGCGGCGATCGCCGCACGGAACTCGTCCGCGTTGAAGCCGAGCCGGTTCATGCCGGTGTTGAGCTTGACGTAGACCGGCAGCCGCGCCGGCAGCGCCGCCGCGGCGAGCCAGACGATCTGCTCCGGCCGGTGCAGCACGGGAATCAACTGGTGCTCGGCGTAGAGCGGCAGCTCGTCGGGGGCGTAGAAGCCCTCCATCATCAGTATCGGCTGGCGCAGGCCGGCGTCGCGCAGGGCGACCGCGCCTTCGATCTCGACCAGGGCGAAGCCGTCGGCGACGCTTGCCAGCGCCTGTGCGGCCCGCAGCAGGCCGTGACCGTAGGCGTCGGCCTTGACGACGCTCCAGATGCGGGCGCCGCCGGCGTGACGGCGTGCTACGGCGTGGTTGTGCCGCAGAGCGGCAAGATCGATGCGGGCGAGAGCCGGACGGAAATAGGGCCGAGACATCCGCCCGATTCTACTGGAGAAGGACCGCCTACTTGGCGGCCATCTGGCGCAGCTTGACGGACGCGAACTCGACGAAGGTGGTGACCAGGCGGGAACGGAATTTTTCCTTCGGGTACACCATGGAAAGCGTGCGGATCAGGCGCGGCTTCAGGGGAATGGCGACGAGGTCGCCGAGCCGCTGCGCCTTGGCCACCGAGGCGCGCGAAGCGATGGAGAAACCCAGCCCGGTTTCGAGCACGCCGTTCAAGGCCACCGGGCTGCCCATTTCCATGACCAGTTGGAGGTCTTCCGGCTGCACGCCCGACTTGCGCAGGTAGCCGTCGGTGAATTCGCGCGTGCCCGAGCCCGGTTCGCGCGAGACGAAGGCATGTTCGAGCAATTGCTGCGGCGTCACTTCCTTGGCCTTGGCGAGCGGGAATTTCGGGCTGCAGATGACCATCAGCTCGTCGTCGCAGCAGACTTCGGTCTGCAGGTTGGGCTGATGGGACGGCGATTCGATGAAGCCGATGTCGAGCGTGTGCTCGGCAACGCGCGTTTCGATGGTTTCCGAGTTGGCGACGACCAGGCGCGGACGCACATGGACATGGAGCGACTTGAATTCACCGAGGATGCGCGGCAGCATGAATTCGGCGATCGTCGTGCTGGCGCCGACCAGCAGCGAGCCGCCGATTTCACCGGTCATCTCGCCCAGGCGCACGTCCATCTCGGAGGAAAGATTGAGGATTTTCTCGGCGTACTGGAGCACCAGTTCGCCCGCCGGGGTAAGGGAAATGCGACCGTGCCCACGATCGAACAAGCGGGTGTTGAAGTGTTCCTCAAGCTGCTTGATCTGGAAGGTGACGGCCGGCTGCGTCATGAACAACACTTCCGCGGCCTTCGTGAAAGAGAGTTGTTTCGCGACGGCATGAAATACCTGGAGCCTGCGATCAGCCATGATGATTCCCCCTCGGCTACTATTCGTTATGGCTGATATTCAATCACAAATCCGCCGCATAAGATAGCCTGATGAAGCATCCAAGCCGCATGAAATCATGCATCTTCGCCGCACTGCGCAAAAAATCGCACCGGCCTTTCGTGGTATAAACCAACCCGCCCATGACCATCGGCTTCTACATAATCATGGCGGCGCAGTTCTTTTCCGCGCTCGCCGACAACGCCTTGCTGATCGCTGCCATCGCCATCCTGCGCGACATGCACGCCCCCAGCGAATACGAGCCGCTACTCAAGACCTTCTTCACCGTTTCCTACGTCGCCCTGGCCGCGTTCGTCGGCGCCTTCGCCGACTCCATGCCGAAGGGACGCGTGATGTTCATCAGCAACGCCATCAAGATCGGCGGCTGCGCGCTGATGTTCTTCGGCCTGCATCCGCTGGCGGCCTACGCCGTCG
Organism: uncultured Rhodocyclaceae bacterium; assembly: GCA_964632965.1. Classification (GTDB taxonomy): domain Bacteria; phylum Pseudomonadota; class Gammaproteobacteria; order Burkholderiales; family Rhodocyclaceae; genus Nitricoxidireducens. The sequence goes on along the minus strand of CAZWFC010000176.1, from coordinate 2,374 downwards.
TCGGCCTCGGCGCCGCCGCCTATTCGCCGGCGAAGTACGGCATCCTCACCGAATACCTGCCGCACCGGCTGCTGGTGGTCGCCAACGGCTGGATCGAGGGCCTCACGGTGATGGCCATCATCCTCGGCGTCGTGCTCGGCGGCGCCATGATCCGCCCCGACATCGCGCAATCCCTGCTCGCCTTCGACTTCCCGTTCATCGATACCGGCATCAGCACGGTGCCGGAAATGAACCTGACCGTCGTCGGCCTGCTCTATCTGACCGCCGCCCTGTTCAACCTCTACGTTCCCGATACCGGCGTCGACCATAAGCCGCTCAAGAAGAACCCCGTCTACCTGATCCACGAATTCAATCACTGCCTGGCGCTGCTCTGGCGCGACAAGCTCGGCCAGATCTCGCTGGCCGTCACCACCCTGTTCTGGGGCGCCGGCGCGACGCTGCAGTTCATCGTCATCGAATGGGCGAAAACGGCACTGAGCCTGGATCTCTCCAAAGCCAGCATGCTGCAGGGCGTGGTCGCGATCGGCGTCGCCGTCGGCGCCGTCCTCGCCGCCCGGATGATCACGCTGCGCCAGACGGTGCGCGTCATCCCGCTCGGCATCGCCATGGGCGTCGGCGTCATCGGCATGGTCTTCGTTCGCGACATGTGGCTGGCGCTGCCCCTGCTCATCGTCATCGGCATCTTCTCGGGCTTCTTCGTCGTCCCGATGAACGCCATGCTCCAGCACCGCGGCCACATCCTGATGGGCGCCGGCCATTCGATCGCCGTGCAGAATTTCAACGAGAACCTGTCGATACTCATCATGACCAGCACCTATTCGCTGCTGATCAAGGCCAATCTCTCGATCCACTGGATCATCGTCCTGTTCGGCCTCTTCGTCGCCGGCGCCATGCTGCTCGTCAAGAAGCTCCATGAGGCCAACCAGCGCCGCTTCGATTCCGTCGCCGAACTGGAAGACGTGAGCCACTGAGCCCGGCGACGAAAATCCGTTTCCCGGCTGGCAATTTTCCGAAAACTTTGTGTATAATCTTTGGCTCTAAAGCGCCCGTAGCTCATCTGGATAGAGTACTTGGCTACGAACCAAGGGGTAGGGAGTTCGAATCTCTCCGGGCGCGCCAGTAATACCGACGGGTTGGATCAGAAATGGTCTGGCCCGTTTTCCTTTCGGATGGCGAATCCCGGCAGGTCGAGTTGCCGACGGAACAGCCACCCGGCAGTCGCCGCGTATCGCCGTGGTGACGTGCAAGTAGCCTTGGATCTGGACCGAAGAAGGATTATCGCCCCATGCCCTCCTCCACAACCTACTGTTATCACTGCGGGAGGCGCCATCCGACCGAGGAGATGCGCCAGATCGAGACCAAGAGCGGCAAGCGCTGGCGCTGTATCAAGAGCATCGAGGCGACCAAGCGGGGCACCGCGGAGCGGGACGCCTTCGGCAAGCAGGTCACGGCCATCAACAAGGCCGAGTTGCAGGCCAATATCAAGGCCCGGTCGAACCCCGAGGGTTCCGTCACCGGCAAATAGCCGCAAAAAAATCCCGAAATATCGGCATGCCATAGAGCGGCGAGCGGCGTTAACTCGGCTAGAATCCAGGCGGCTCTGCGTTTTCGCCACCCTATTTCACTCAGGAGATACCAAGCATGAACAAAACTGAACTCATCGAAGCTATCGCCAAGGAAGCCGACATCACCAAGGCTGTCGCCGGCAACGTCCTGGACGCCGTCACCTCCGCCATCGTCAAGGCCGTGTCCAAGGGCGACTCCGTTTCCCTGATCGGCTTCGGCGCATTCAAGTCCTCCAAGCGTGCCGCCCGCACCGGCCGCAACCCGCAGACCGGCAAGGAAATCAAGATCGCCGCCACCACCGTGCCGCGCTTCACCGCCGGCGCCGGCTTCAAGGCCGCTGTGGCCGGCAAGAAGGCTGCCGCCAAGAAGAAGTAATCCGGCTGCCTCCGGAATGAAAAAGAGCCCGCCATGAGCGGGCTCTTTCATTTACGGGGTTGCGCGCGTCAGGCCGCCACGCGCCGGATCAGGGCCGCGGTGAACTCCTGTGTCGAGGCCGTGCCGCCGAGGTCCTTGGTGCGGACCTTGTCCTCGTTGAGCACCTGGTCGATGGCCTGACGCAGGCGCGCCGCCAGGTCGCGCCGCTCGACATGGTCGAGCATCATCGCCGCCGCCAGCAACAGCGCCGTCGGATTGGCGATGCCCTTGCCGGCGATGTCCGGCGCCGAACCGTGCACCGCCTCGAAAATGGCGGCATGCTCGCCGATGTTGGCGCCCGGCACCATGCCGAGACCGCCGACCAGGCCGGAAATCTCGTCGGACAGGATGTCGCCGAACAGGTTGGTGGTGACGATGACGTCGAACTGCCAGG
>CAZWFC010000175.1:0-5686 GCA_964632965.1 uncultured Rhodocyclaceae bacterium | reverse complement strand
CGTAGGCCTGGTGGTGCGAGCGGCCGACGCGGCCGCGCAACTGGTGCAGTTGCGCCAGGCCGAACTTGTCGGCGCGGGCGATGATGATGGTGTTGGCGTGCGGGTTGTCGATGCCGGTCTCGATGATGGTCGAGCACAAGAGCAGGTTGTGCTTCTGCTGTGTGAACTCGCGCATCACGCGCTCCAGCTCGCGCTCCGGCAGTTGGCCGTGGCCGACGACGATGCGCGCCTCGGGCAGCAGCTTGGCGAGCCGCTCGCGCATGTTCTCGATGGTCTCGACCTCGTTGTGCAGGAAATAGACCTGGCCGCCGCGCTTGAATTCGCGCAGGGCCGCTTCGCGTATGGTGCCGTTCGACCAGCGCGAGACGAAGGTCTTGATCGCCAGCCGCTTCTGCGGCGCCGTGGCGATGACCGAGAAATCGCGCAGGCCTTCGAGCGAGAGGCCGAGCGTGCGCGGGATCGGCGTCGCCGTCAGCGTCAGCACGTCGACCTCGGCGCGCAGCGCCTTCAGGCCTTCCTTCTGGCGCACGCCGAAGCGGTGCTCCTCGTCGATGACGACCAGCCCCAGGCGCGAGAATTCCACGTCCTTCTGCAGCAGGCGGTGGGTGCCGACGAGGATGTCGATCTTGCCCTCGCCGAGGGCCTTGATGGCCTCGGTCTGTTCCTTCGCGCTGCGAAAGCGCGAGATTTCGGCGACCTTCACCGGCCAGTCGGCGAAGCGGTCGGCAAAAGTCTGGTAGTGCTGCTCGGCGAGCAGCGTTGTCGGGCAGAGCACGGCCACCTGTTTGCCGTCGGACACGGCGACGAAGGCCGCGCGCAGCGCGACCTCGGTCTTGCCGAAGCCGACGTCGCCGCAGACCAGGCGGTCCATCGGCTTGCCCGACTTCATGTCTTCGACCACGGCGTCGATGGCGGCCTTTTGATCCGGGGTTTCCTCGAAGCCGAAGCCGTCGGCGAAGGCTTCGAGATCGTGCTGCTTGAAGCTGAAGGTGTGGCCCTGGCGCGCGGCGCGCTGGGCGTAGAGGTGCAGCAGTTCGGCGGCGGTGTCGCGCACCTGCTCGGCGGCCTTCTTCTTGGCTTTTTCCCACTGGCCCGAGCCGAGGCGGTGCAGGACGACGGCTTCGGGGTCGGCGCCGCTGTAGCGGGCGATGACATGGAGTTGCGACACCGGCACGTAGAGCGTGGCGCCCTCGGCGTATTCGAGGTGCAGGAATTCGGTGTCGCCGTCGCCGTAGTCCAGGTGCGTCAGGCCGCAGTAGCGGCCGATGCCGTGCGACACGTGCACCACCGGGTCGCCGATCTTCGGTTCCGAGAGGTCGCGCAGCCAGCCGTCGAGGTTGGCGCGGCGCGTGTCGCCGCGGCGGTGGCGTGGCCGCGCCGTGGCGGCATACAGCTCGTTCTCGGTGACGACGGCGAGTTGTGCCGCTGGCAGCACGAAGCCGGCGGACAGCGGCGCCACGCCGAGCATGAACGAGGCCTCGGCGCCGACGAAGCTGGCGAAGTCGGCGCAGGGCTGGGGATGCAGGCCGTATTCGCCGAGATAGTCGGCGATGGTCTCGCGCCGGCCCGCCGATTCGGCGAGCAGCAGCACGCGGCCGGCGAAGCTGCCGAGGAATTCCTTCAGCGCCGCCAGCGGTTCGTCGGCCTTGCGGTCGGCGGCGATGGCCGGCGGCGGGAGGGCCGGGCCGGCTGCGTCGGCCGCGCTCTTGAGGACGATGCGCGCGAAGCGGTTGGCGGCGGTGAAGAAGGCCTCGTCGGTGAGGAACAGCTCGGTGGGCGCCAGCACCGGGCGCGAGCGGTCGCCCTTGAGCATGTCGAAGCGGCCGTTGGTGTCCTGCCAGAACTGGCGAATCGCGTCCGGGATGTCGTGATGCAGCAGCAGCACCGTGTCCTGCGGCAGGTAGTCGAACAGCGTCGCCGTCGCGTCGAAGAACAGCGGCAGGTAGTACTCGATGCCGGCCGGCAGGATGCCGCCGGAGACGTCCTTGTAAAGCGCGATGCGCGAGGCGTCGCCTTCGAAGCTGTCGCGGAAGCGGCTCCGGAACTTGGTGCGGCCGGCCTCGCCGACCGGGAATTCGCGCGCTGGCAGAAGACGGATCTCGGGCACCGGGTAGAGCGTGCGCTGGCTGTCGACGTCGAAGGTGCGGATGGTCTCGACCTCATCGTCGAACAGCTCGATGCGGAAGGGCAGCGCCGTGCCCATCGGGAAGAGGTCGACGATGCCGCCGCGCACGCTGTACTCGCCGGCGGCGACCACCTGCGTCATCGGCTGGTAGCCGCCGATGGCAAGCTGCTCGCGCAGCTTGTCCATATGCAGCTTCTCGCCTTTCTTGAGGAAGAAGGTGTGGCCGACGAGGAACAGCGGCGGCGCGATGCGCACCAGCGCCGTCGTCGCCGCGACGATGAGCACGTCGCACTCGCCGCGCACGACGGCGTGCAGCGTCGCCAGGCGCTCCGAGATCAGGTCCTGGTGCGGCGAGAAATTGTCGTAGGGCAGGGTTTCCCAGTCGGGCAGCAGGTGCACGCGCAGTTGCGGTGCGAACCAGGCTACTTCCTCCTGCAAGCGCTGCGCGTCGAGCGGGCTCGCCGCGACGACCGTCAGCAACTGGCCGCATCCCGCGAGCTGGCTGACGGCGAGCGCGTCGGCGGACCCCGCCAGCGGCGGCAGGTCGAGGCGCGCGCCGGGCTTGGGCGGCGTCGCGGACAGGGACAGCAGGGGGAGGGTCACAGCGGGGAAAACCTTGGCGTTGCTGGGGTACGGATTATACCGGGCCGTCGCCGGGGAGCGGCCGCGTATCATGTTTCCGTGTGCCGGAAGAAGGGGAGACGATGCGCTGGATACGTGCTCTGCTGCTACTCGTTTGTGCCGGGGCGGCCGCTGCGGACGAGGCGGCGGTCGCGGCCGATCCGCTCGCGCTGGTGCGCGCGGCGGCGCTGCTGCTCACCGGCGGCGAGCGCGACTACGATGCGTTGCTGGCCGCGGTGGGCGATGCGCGCATCGTCATGCTCGGCGAGGAGACCCACGGCAGCCGCGAGTTCTACCGCGAACGGGTGCGCATCACGCGCCGCCTGATCGAGGAACGCGGCTTCACCGCGGTCGTCTTCGAGGCGCCCTGGGAGCCGCTGCGGCGGCTCGATGCCTATGTGCAGGGCCGCGGCGACGACCCCGATGCGACGGCCGCGCTGGCGGACATCGTGCGCTTTCCGCGCTGGACCTGGCGCAACGACGAGGTGCGCGATTTCGCCGAGTGGCTGCGCCGCCACAACCGGCAGACGGACGCAACGCCGGTGCGGCTGTTCGGCATGGACCTCTACAGCGTGCCGGAGTCGGCGCGCGCGGTGGCCGGCCATCTTGCCCGCTCGTCGTTGCAGGAATCGGCCGAAGCCCGGCGCGACTACCGCTGCTTCGAACATTATCTGGACGAACCGCAGGACTATGGTCACGCCGTCGTCAGGCTCGGGCACGAGCCCTGCGGCGCCGGCGCGCGGCGGCAACTGGCGGCGATGCAGCTGCGCGTCGATCAGGCCGCGGTGCCCGGCGAGGAACTGTTCGCCGCCTGGCAGAGCGCCCAGACGGTGGCCGCCGGCGAGGACTACTATCGCGCGATGTACCTGCCGGGAATCTCGTCGTGGAACCGGCGCGAGCGGCACATGGCCGACACGCTCGACCGGCTGAACGCCTGGTTGACGGCGACTTCCGGCCGGGCGGCGAAGCTGGTCGTCTGGGCGCACAACATCCATCAGGGCGATGCGCGCGCCACCGACCAGACAGCCGCCGGGGAGACCAGTCTCGGCCAATTGATGCGCGAACGCCATCCGGGCGAAGCGGTGCTGGTGGGTTTCTCGACCTACTCCGGGCGGGTGCGCGCCGCCTCAGGCTGGGGCCGGCGCGATACGGTCAAGCGCCTGCGTCCGGCGCTGGCGGGGAGCTGGTCGGCGCTGCTCCACACCGCCGGGATGTCGGCTTTCCTGCTGAGCTTCGCCGACCGCCCGGCGCTGGCCGCGGCGCTCGGCGAGAATCGGCCGGAACGGGCCGTGGGCGTCACCTACCTGCCGCACGACGAGCGCGCCAGCCACTATTTCAACGTGCGTCTGTCGCGGCAGTTCGACGCCGTGATCCACTGGGACGTCACCGACGCCGTCGCCGCGCTGCCGAGGTGAGCCTCCCCCCGGCGGTCTGGCGGCTTGCCTAGCGCAGGATGTCCTCGATGGCGTCGACCACCATGCTGCTGCCGACGGCGATCATCAGGACGTCGCCGGCGACCTGGACATAGCGGTGATTGGGCGGCGGCGCCGGCAGGCGCACCAGCAGTTCCCTGGGCAGCGCGTAGTACCTGACATCCTTGGCGAGCGGCTGGCCCCTTTGCCATTTCTTCGCCTGCCCCGGCGGCAGGCAGCCGTTGTGCTTCTTGGCCAGGCCCGGCGGGCATTTGCCCTTGCTCGCCTGCATGCCGTAATAGTCGCCGACGATGCGGCGCTCGTCGCTGCCGAAGCTGAAGACAACGGCTGAGCCTTGCCGGCCGTCGGCGCGGTCGCCGCGTTCCTTTTCCTCGTGGTGCTTCTTTCCTTCCGCGTGCTTGCCGTTGCCGGCCCAGTCCGGCTTGTCGGCGAAGGCGCCGCCCGCCATCAGGGTCAGTGCGATGCCGATCGCGGCGCGACGAAGCGGTGATTTCCTGTCGATAGTCGTCATGATGGCTCCTGTTCGTTCAGACGTTGTTGCAGCGGGAATCTTGATTGTAGCCCCGGCAACGCAGCGTCAGGCCCGGAGTTCGAAGCGCTGTTCGTTCACCGCGGCGCCCCATTGCGTGCCGCGTTGCTGGAGGGCGAGGCGAAAGCCGAACTTCTCGTAGAGATGCCGCGCGGCGCCAAGGCCTTCGAAGGTCCACAGATATGCCCGGTCGTAATGCCGCGCTTGGCAGAATTCCATCGCCGCAGCGAGCAAGGCCGTCCCGACGCCCGTTCCGCGCACCTGATCGGAGGCGATGAACCAGCGCAGATGCGCCCCGTCCTGCCCGGCATGGGAACCGTCGATGGCAATCGATCCCTCGATGTGGCCATCCCGCAGCGCCAGCCAGAGACCGTCGCGTTCGCCGTCGTAGCGTTCGCAGAATTCGGCAAGCTCGCGCGCCACCTTGCTCTCGAAGGGGAGGCCGAATCCGGCGAGCTCGCGGTAGTAGCGCGCGTGAAGCTCGACGATTCTCCCGATGGCGCCGGGTAGGTAGCCTTTGTGGATTGTCGGAGTCACGATGGAATTCGAAACGGGCCTATTTTGAGGTCACCTGCGCCGCGCGATTTTTTGCGCAGCGATGGATAGGCCACGGCGGCAATTCAGTGCGCAAACTCGCTTCACCGTGGCATCAGCGCAAACACCCCCCAGCCCAGGTATTCACGCGTGTAAGTGGCGTAGCGCTCGGGTTCCGAGGTCAGTTGGACTCGAACCTCTTTGGCCAACTCGTCGTCGGGATTGGCTTCAAGCCACCGGCGCATGGTGAGCCATTTGGCCGCCTCGTATCTATCCCATCCGTCCTGGTCAGCCAGAACCATTTCAACGACGTCGCAGCCAAGGTGGCCGAACGACGCGAGAAGTTCCGGGAGCATGAGAAAGTCGGAGGTTGAGTTGGCAAGACACCTCTTGGCAACATCTTCCGTCGGCGGTAACTGCCGCCAGTAGGGCTCGCCGATGAGG
>CAZWFC010000174.1:0-5776 GCA_964632965.1 uncultured Rhodocyclaceae bacterium | reverse complement strand
CCAGCAGCGGCATGCCCAGCTTTTCCATGCGCGCCAGCGTGGCGCGGCACTTGGCGAGGTCGGTCACGCCGGCGTCGGAATTGGTCGTGGCGCCGGCCGGGTAGAGCTTGACGGCATGAACGAAGCCGCAAGCACGCGCCTTGTCGATTTCACCGGCCGGCGTGTTGTCCGTCAGGTAGAGCGTCATCAGCGGCTCGAAGCGGCTGCCGTCCGGCCGCGCTGCGCGGATGTCGTCGCGGTAGGTCAGCGCCTGCTCGACGGTGACCACCGGCGGCTTCAGGTTGGGCATGACGATGGCGCGGCCGAAGCGGCGCGCGGTATCGGGCAGGACGGCGGCGAGCGCGGCACCGGAGCGCAAGTGCAGATGCCAGTCGTCGGGACGGGTCAGGGTCAGCGTTTGCATGATCGGACGATTATAAGGCCTTCAGTTCCAGCGCCCGTTGATAGAGGTCGTTCTTTGCCACGCCGGTGATCGTGGCGGCGAGCTTGGCGGCCTGCTTGAGCGGCAGTTCCGCCAGCAGGGCGGCGAGGACGCGTTCGGCCTCGGCGTCGAGACCCTCGCGCGGCGGCGGTCCGGAGACGACGAGGACGAATTCGCCGCGGCGCCGGTTGTCGTCGGCGGCGAACCAGGCCGGCCCCTCGGCAAGCGGCATGGACGCGATCTGTTCGAAAAGCTTGGTGAGTTCGCGCGCCACGACCAGCGTCCGCTGCGGTTCCAGCACGGCGGCCAGGTCGGCGACGGTCTCGTCGATGCGGTGCGGCGCCTCGTAGAACACCAGCGCGGCGGGAACCGCCGCCAGCCTTTCGAGTTCGGCGCGGCGCGCCGCGCTCTTTACGGGCAGGAAACCGGCGAACAGGAAACGGGCATCCGGCAGTCCCGAGGCCGACAGCGCAGTGATCGCCGCGCTCGGCCCCGGCAGCGGCACGACCGCCAGGCCGGCGGCGCGCACGGCGGCGACGGCACGCGCGCCGGGATCGGAAATGCCCGGCGTGCCGGCATCGGAGACCAGCGCCACGGCTTTCCCTTCGCCGAGCAACGCAATGATCTTTTCCGCGGCGGCATTTTCGTTGTGCTCGTGCAGGGCCAGCAGCGGCGCGCGGATGTCGTGGCGGTCGAGCAGGCGGCGCGTGTGGCGCGTGTCCTCGCAGGCGATGAGGTCGACGCCGCGCAGCACCGCCAGGGCGCGCAGGGTGATGTCGTCGAGATTGCCCAGCGGCGTGGCGACCACATACAATGCGCTCGGAATATGTTCTATGTGCATGGGGCCCATTCTATGACGAGCCGGCAGGAGAAAGGTGCGGCGGGCGAAGCGACCGCCGCCGACTACCTAATGCGCCGCGGCCTGACGGTCGTCGAGCGCAACTTCCGCGTGCGCGGCGGCGAAATCGACCTGATCTGCCGCGACGCCGGCAGCGTGGTCTTCGTCGAAGTGCGGCTGCGCTCCGGCAACGGCTACGGCGGCGCGGCGGCCAGCATCACCGCCGCCAAGCAGGCGCGGCTGATCCTCGCCGCCCGCCACTGGCTGGCTCGCCACGGCGAGCAGGCCTGCCGCTTCGATTGCATGCTGATCCAGGATGGTCGGATCGAATGGCTCAAAGATGCGTTCGCTGCTGATTAGCCTGGGTCTGACGCTGCTGGTCCTGGCCGGAACGGCAGACGCCGGATCGATCAAGATCCTCGTCCAGAGTTCGCCCCTGGCCGGCTTCCAGTACTACACCGGCACCGAACTCTGGGACGAAATGCGCGAAGGCGACGCGTTGACCCTGATCCGCGAACCGGACAACGCCCACGACGCCAACGCCGTGCGCGTCGAGTGGCGCGGCCGCAAGCTCGGCTACCTGCCGCGCGCCGAAAACCGCAGCGTGGCGGCGGAAATCGACCGCGGCAGCAGCGTGGACGCCCGCATCGCCAGACTGACGCAACACCGGAACCCGTGGCGGCGTTTGCTGATCGAAGTATTTGTCGTCCTTTAGCCGGCCAATTCGGGCCATTGCCGGCGTCCCGCGGCGGCTAAGCTCGGACAATTGCCGGAGTACCCTTCACCATGAGCATCGAAAACCGCATCCGCGACCAGTTCGCCGAAAGCATACAAACCAAGGAAGCCGCCGTCGCGGCGCTGGTCGAGCCCATTGCCGCCGCCGTGCGCGCCATGGTCGACTGCCTGCGGGCCGGCGGCAAGGTCATGGCCTGCGGCAACGGCGGCTCGGCCGCCGACTCGCAGCACTTCGCCGCCGAACTGCTCAACCGTTTCGAGAAGGAACGCGAACCGCTGGCCGCCATCGCCCTGACGACGGACACCTCGACGCTGACCTCCATCGGCAACGACTACCGCTTCGAGGACATCTTCGCCAAGCAGGTCAAGGCGCTCGGGCGTTCCGGCGACGTCCTGCTGGCGATCTCGACCTCGGGCAACTCGCCCAACGTCCTCGAAGCCATGGCGGCGGCGCAGGCGCGCGGGGTGCGCGTCGTCGCCCTGACCGGCAAGGACGGCGGCAAGATGGCCGGCCGCCTCGGTCCCGCCGACATCCATCTTTGCGTACCCGCCAGTCGCACGGCGCGCATCCAGGAAGTCCACCTCCTGACCATCCATTGCCTCTGCGACGGCATCGACACTCTTTTACTGGGAGAAGACGCATGACACTTCGCACCCGTAACACCCTGAACGCCCTCCTGCTGGCCGGCGCCTGCGCCGCCCTCGCTCCTGCCCTGACCGGCTGCGTTCCGGTCGCCGCCGTCGGCGTCGGTGCCGGCGCCCTGGCGCTCTCGGACCGCCGCCCGACGGAAACCTACATCGCCGACGAGGCCATCGAAACGCGCGCCGTCAATCGCCTCAACGAAAAATTCGGCGACAAGGCGCACATCAATATCACCAGCTACAACCATGCCGTGCTGCTGACCGGCGAAGTGCCCAGCGAAGCCGCCAAGGCCGAGGTCGAAAAGGTCATCGCCGGCGTGCCGAATGTCCGCGCCATCACCAACGAACTGCTGGTCGCCGGCCCCAGTTCCTTCGGTGCGCGCAGCAACGATACCTACATCACCTCGAAGGTGAAGGCCCGTTTCATCGACGCCAACAAGTTCGCCCCCTACCATGTCAAGGTGGTGACCGAGGCCGGCACCGTCTACCTGCTGGGACAAGTCACCCAGCGCGAATCCGATACCGCTGTCGAGATCGCCCGCACCACGGGCGGCGTGCAGAAAGTGGTGCGCGTCTTCGAGATCATTTCCGAGGAAGCCGCCAGGAAACTCGACAATCCGCCGGTGAATAACGCCCCGGCCGAACAGCCGGCCGCCGCCAAGAAATAGTACCGCACGCATGAGCTATACCGCGCCCGCCTTCGAGGCCAAGCTCTGTGCGCCGGCCGACCTGCCCGCGCGCATCGCCGGCCTGGCGCGGCCGCTGGTGTTCACCAACGGCTGTTTCGACATCCTGCACCGCGGCCACGTCACCTACCTCGCCCAGGCGCGAGCGCTGGGCGCCGGCCTCGTCGTGGCGGCAAACTCGGACGCCTCGGTCAAGCGGCTCGGCAAGGGCGACGACCGCCCGATCAACCGCCTCGAAGACCGCATGGCGCTGCTCGCCGCGCTCGAATGCGTGTCGCTGGTGACCTGGTTCGACGAAGACACGCCCTTGCAGCGCATTCTCGAAATCCGTCCCGACATCCTGGTGAAGGGCGGCGACTGGGCCGTGGAGAAAATCGTCGGCTACCGCGAAGTCACCGGCTGGGGCGGGGAAGTGCATTCCATCCCCTTCATCCACCAGAGCTCGACGACGGCCCTGGTGGAAAAAATCCGCCGGCTTTAGGACGACGCTGCCGGCGCGGCGTCCGATGCCGTAAGCCGCATGACCGTCGCGCGCACCAGCTCGATATGGCTGCGCAGCGTATAGAACATGTCGGCATAGGCCAGCGGCGTGGGAATTCGGTTCACATCCTTCTCGATGGCATCCAGTTGCGCCTGCCATTCGGCGCGCGTGTGCTTGCCCGGATTGGCCGCCACTTCGGCTTCGAGAAACTTGAGTTCGCCGTAGCGCCGGTAGATGCGCGAGCGCACGCGCCAGCTATAGAGTCCTGGCGCGACCTTGACAATCGGAATCAGCAAGGCGAAGAACGGGATCAGCAGCACCACCAGGCGATCCACCAGCGTCGCCGCCCAGAAGGGCAGATAGCGTTGCAGGAAGGGCTTGCCCGACTTGTAGAAGCGTTCGGATTCCTTCGACAGCGGAAAATCGACCGCCAGGGCTTTGGGGAATTCGCCCGGCTTCTGGAATACCCCGGGCCCGCCGTGGACCTCGCCGGCCGCCTGCATCAGCAGGTCGACCAGCGCCGGATGCGTATCCTCGCGCACCAGCAGCGTCGCCATCGCCGCCACCAGGGTCACGTCGCGAGCGGGAAGGTTACGCTCCAGGTCGATGGCTCCCTTCGGCAGCACCAGCTTGGAGAGATAGGGAAAGCGTCGCGTGTAGGCGTCGGCATGGGCCAGGCTCATGAGCCTGACACCCGGCGTGTAGAGCAGAGTCCACACCGTCGCCGATTGGGTCGGCCCGACGACGAAGGCGGCGTCGATGCGTCCGGCGGCGAAGGCCTCGACCAGCGCCAGCCCGCCCAGATTCTGCAACTCGGCGTTGCCGCCGTCGATGCCGTTGGCGTGGAGCAGTTCCAGCGCCAGATGATGGCTGCCGCTGCCGGCGGCGCCGATGGCGATGCGTCGGCCTTTCAACTGGGCGATGCGGTCGGGAACGGCCGGCTTCGCCAGTCCCGCGCGATAGAACACCCACAGCGGCTCGTAGTACAGGCCGCCGATGGACACCAGCGCGTCGTCTTCGGTCGGCCGCGCGACGCCGCCCTGGAAGAATCCGGCGTCGAGTTCGACGTCCGGGTCGCGCAGGTTGCGCAGATTCTCCTGCGCTCCCGCCGAGGTTTTTTCGACCAGGCGGATGCCGTAGCGGGCGAGCACGTCCTTGTAGCCCGCCGCGAAGCGCTGATACGCCCCACCCTCGCCTCCCGAGGCGAGGATCAGCGTATCGGGCGGAGCCGGCTGGATGAAACGCGACGCCGCCCAGAAGCCGGCCGCCAGCAGCATCAGGAGCGGCACGACCACCACGAGCAGGTCGCGCAGCGACAGTTCCCGCAAACGGCTCAAACGATTCTTCATGGCGCGCCAAAACGATCGGACCAAGAATGTCCGACCGCAAGGTTAATGGATTTCTCCTGCGACAGGTTGCCGTGGTCCACCGCCACGGCAGACGCCTTACCCGGCCTTGGCGACGCCCAGCCTGATGAGGATCATTTCGAGCGGGCAGAACCTGGTGAAGCCGCTTTGCAGCAGGTTGGCGCCGACGAAGGCAGTGAACCACAGCCAGGAAAGCTGCGACAGGTCAGCCTGGCCGTTGAAATGGGCGAGGGCCAGCGAGAGCAGGATGAAGCTGCCGGCGAAGATGCGGATGAGTTGGTTGACGTTCATGGGATTACTCCTGTCGGGGTTGGAGGTGCAGGCGGCTCTGCATGGCCGCGTAGTAAAGAACGGGGATCACCACCAGCGTCAGCACGGTGGAGACGAGGATGCCGAAGATCAGCGCCAGCGCGAGGCCGGAGAAGATCGGGTCGTCGAGGATGAACAGCGCGCCGAGCATGGCGGCCAGCCCGGTCAGGGCGATCGGCTTAGCGCGGATCGCGGCGGCCTGGATCACCGCCTCGGCGAAGTCCATGCCCGCAGCGAGCTTGCCGTTGATGAAGTCGACCAGCAGGATGGAGTTGCGCACGATGATGCCGGCCAGCG
>CAZWFC010000173.1:0-5798 GCA_964632965.1 uncultured Rhodocyclaceae bacterium | reverse complement strand
CCGCCAGCGCCGCCGCATCGATCCGGCGCAGGCGCTGTGGCTGCTGGCCGGCCGCCGGCTGGCACGGCGCGGCCTGGCGCGCCGGCCGTGGGAAGGCCCGCTGGACTACGCCGCACGCGTGGCGGCGGCCCGTCCCGAAATTGCCGCCGATATACAGGCCATTGCCCGCCTTTACGGCGCAGTGCGTTACGGTAATCTGTCCCGGCTCGACGCCTTGCGAGCCCACATCGCCGCCTTCAAGCCATGACCCGTTTCTGCGCCATCCTGCTGACCTGCCTGCTCGCCCTGCCGCTCCGGGCCGAAACCTACGCCGGACGCGACGACGTCCGCGCCTTTGTCGCCGACATGCAGGCCCGGCACGGCTTCGATGCGGACGCACTGGAATCCTTGTTCGCCCGCACAAGGCCGATCCCGGCGGTCATCAACGCCATCATGCCGCCGAAGGATCCGTCGATCCGCTCCTGGCAGACCTACCGCGGCCGTTTCATCGAGCCGCGCCGCATCGCCGCCGGGCGGTACTTCCGGCAACAGCACGGCGCGGCCCTGGCGAGAGCGCAGGCGCAATACGGCGTGCCGGCGGAAATCATCCTCGCCATCATCGGCGTGGAGACCATCTACGGCCGCAATACCGGCCGCTTCAGCACCTTCGGCGCCCTGACGACGCTGGCCTTCGACTATCCGCCGCGCGCCGACCTGTTTCGCCGCGAACTCGAAGCCCTGCTGCTGCTCGCCCGCGACGAGCAGCGCGATCCGCTGTTCTACACCGGGTCCTTCGCCGGGGCCCTGGGCCTGCCGCAGTTCCTGCCCAGCAGCCAGCGCCGCTGGGGCACCGACTTCGACGGCGACGGCCGCATCGACCTGACGTCCAGCCCCGTCGACGCCATCGGCAGCGTCGCCAACTTTCTCAAGGAGCATGGCTGGGAGACGGATGGCCCGATCGCCGTCGCCGTCGCGGTGGATAGCGACCCGGCCGCGCTGATCGGCGAAGGCATCCGGCCGCAACGCCTGCCGGCCGACATGCCCGGCGTGCAAGCCGCCAACGCCCCGGCCCGGCCGGCGGCACTGATCGACCTGGTGACGCCGGATGCGCCGACCGAATACTGGCTGGGCTACAACAACTTCTATGTCTTGACGCGCTACAACCGCAGCAGCTTCTATGCGATGGCGGTATTCCAGCTGGCGCAGGCGCTGCAAGCCGCCCCCGACGCCGCGCAGGCAAGGGCCGGCAGTAGCAAGACTAAAGCACCGCGTCGCGTCGCACGCCGTCGCGCGCCAGGCGCCGCCGCAACTGGGCCAGCGCCTCGATCTGTATCTGGCGCACGCGCTCGCGGGTGACGCCGAGTTCGTCCGCCAGCTTTTCCAGCGTGCTGACTTCGTTGCCGTTGAGGCCGTAGCGCAGCTCGACGACGTAACGCTGCTTGTCGGAAAGCTGCGCCACCCAGTCGGCGACATGCAGTTCGATTTCGACCTGTTCGAGTTGCTGCGCCGGGTCGGCGGACTGATCGTCGGCGATGGCGTCGGCAACCGACAGGTCGTGGTCGATATCCAGCGGCGCATCGAGCGAGGCCGTGCGCTCGTTCAGGCGCAGCACATGCCGGATCTCCGCCACCGGCTTGTCGAGCAGGCGCGCCACCGCCTCGACGTCGGTGCAGCCGTCGTCGTCGCCGCCTTCGGTCTCCAGCTTGCGCAGCGCGCGCAGGACGATGTTCAGCTCCTTGACCACATGCACCGGCAGCCGGATGGTGCGCGACTGGTTCATGATCGCGCGCTCGATGTTCTGGCGTATCCACCAGGTCGCGTAGGTGGAGAAGCGGAAACCGCGCTCTGGGTCGAACTTCTCCAGTGCGTGGATGAGGCCGAGATTGCCTTCCTCGATGAGGTCGTCGAAGGGAATGCCGCGATGCTGGTAGTGTTTGGCGATGCTGACGACGAGGCGCAGGTTGGCCTCGATCATGTGCTGGCGCGCCGAAAAATCGCCGCTGCGCGCCGCGCGCGACAGGCGCAGCTCCTCGTCGGGCTTCAGCAGCGCGGTCGCGCCGATCTCGTTGAGGTAGAGCTGGGTGACGTCGTCGAGAAACTCCGTCTCGCCGCCGTCGCCGCTTTCGGCAAGATCGACGTTCTCGAACTCGTTGGGAAGGTCGTCGTCGCTCACGTGTCCACTAGCGGGCGGGCAGGTACTTGAGCGGATCGACCGGCTTGCCCTGGCGGCGGATCTCGAAGTGCAGCTTGGTCTGATCGGCGTCCGAACTGCCGATCTCGGCGATCTTCTGGCCCTTGGCGATGGCCTGCTTTTCCTTGACCAGGATGCGGCTGTTATGGGCATACACCGTCAGGTAGGTCGCATTGTGGCGGATCACCACCAGGTTGCCGTAGCCGCGCAAGCCGCTACCGACGTAGGAGACGATGCCTTCCGCCGCGGCATGGACCGGCTCTCCCGTTCTGCCGGCGATATCGATGCCCTTGCTGCTTTCCTTGCCGGCAGCGCCATCGGCGAAGCCCGCCAGGGTCTTGCCGGAAGACGGCCAGGCCCAGTCGATGGCGTCGTCCCCGGTCGGCGCGACCGCGGCTTTTTCAGCAGGCTTGTCGGCGGGCTTCTCGACCGGCCTGTCGGCAGGTTGAGCAGGTCCCGGCGCCGGCTCGCGCATCTGCGCCAGCGCCTGCTCCGAATAGGCCACCTTGCCGCCGCGCGGCTCGCGCTTGTAGGTCTCCGTATTGGCCCCGGCCGCCTTCGCCTCCACCGGCGCCGAACTCACCACCGGCTTGGCCACCGCCACGGGAGCCTCGCTTTCGGGCGGCGAGACGCGCAGTTGCTGACCGACCTGGATGCGATTGGGATTCTCGATATTGTTCCAGGCGCTGATGTCCTTGTAGTCGTGACCATGCTCCAGCGCAATGCTGTAGAGCGTGTCGCCCTTCTTGACCGTGTACAGGATGCGGCCCTCCCCGGCCACCGGCACGGGGATCGCCGCCTTCGCCACCGGCGCAGGCGGCGCGGCCGGCGCGCCGCGCTCGACGACGGGCGCCGGCGCATGGCTGGCGCAACCCGCCAGCAGCGCAACCGTCAAGACAGCCATTGCATAGATATGGTTCATGCAACCCCCGGCAATAAGGGTACGAAGCGCACCCCGTCGAAGCGTGTTTCGGCGATGCCCTGCGGCCCGCGCTCATACAGACAGAGCACCTGGTCGGCACCGCCCAACGGAATCATCAGCCGCCCGCCCGACGCCAACTGGTCCAGAAGGGACTGCGGCGCCCTGGCGCCCGCGGCGGCGACGACAATGGTATCAAATGGTGCGGCTTCGGGCAGTCCCAGCATGCCGTCGGCGTGCTTGAGGCGCACATGGCCCAGCCGCAATTGCCGCAGATTCTCGCGTGCCTGCGCCAGCAGGGGCGCCAGGCGCTCGATGGAATACACCTGCTTGGTCAGCATCGCCAGCACCGCCGCCTGGTAGCCGCAACCGGCGCCGATCTCCAGCGTCTTGCCCAGGCTGTCGCGCCCGGCCAGCAGCAGTTCCGTCATGCGCGCGACGACGAACGGCTGCGAAATGGTCTGACCGAGAATCAGGGGCAGTGCCGTGTCCTCGTAGGCACGGTGCGCCAGGGCCTCGCCGACGAAGATGTGGCGCGGCACGGACGCCATCGCCGTCAGCACGCGCTCGTCGCGGATGCCCTGCTCGCGCAGGCGCTCGATCATGCGCGTGCGCGTGCGCTGCGAGGTCATGCCGATGCCGTTGAGCGCGGCGTTCATCATGCCCTCGCCGGGCCGCGCCCCGAAGGAAGTCCCCTTGGGGGACCCCAAGAGGGCATGCGCCCCCCCGTGGGGGGCAGCGAACGAATGTGAGCGTGGGGGGCCATCATTTTGTCAGCCAGTCCTTCACGGCGCCGATCTGGCCAACGTGGGTCAGGTCGATCTGCAGGGGCGTGACCGAGACATAGCCGTTGGCGACGGCGTGAAAATCGGTTCCTTCGCCGGCATCGGCGGCTTCACCGGCGGCGCCGACCCAGTACACGGTCTCGTGGCGCGGCGTGGTCTGCCTGACGACGCCTTCGGCCTTGTGGCGGCGCCCCAGACGCGTGACCCGGATGCCGCGCAATTCCTCATAGGGAACATCGGGCACATTGACGTTGAGCAGCACCGGGGCGGCGAAACCCTGGCGCAGATGACGCTCGACCAGTTCGCGGGCGACGCGCCCCGCCGTGGCGAAATGCGCGCCGCGCTTGCTCGCCAGCGATACCGCGATCGCCGGAATGCCGAGCAGGTAGCCTTCGGTGGCGGCGGCCACGGTGCCGGAATAGATGGTGTCGTCGCCCATGTTGGCGCCGAGATTGATGCCGGAGACCACCATGTCCGGCAACTGGTCGAGCATGCCGGTAACGGCCAGATGGACGCAATCGGTCGGCGTGCCATTGACGTAGGAATAGCCGCTGGCGGCACGGCGCAGGGACAGCGGACGGTCGAGGGTCAGGGAATTGCTGGCGCCGCTGCGGTCGCATTCGGGCGCGACGACGACGATCTCGGCGACGCCCGCCAGCGCCTTGTCGAGCGCCTCGATGCCGGGGGCGAAGTAGCCGTCGTCGTTGCTAAGCAGGATACGCATGACGGCGGTATTGTCTGTGGTCGATTGGGCTCGAAGCGAAAAAGGGAGAAGCCGGAACGGCCGGACACCTATGCCACGGCCTTTCGGACTAACCGGCAAATTATACCCAACTTCCCCTGCGGGACACGACCTGCTTTGGCCGCGCCGCCAGCGACTATCGCTCAATACGCGAAGCGGCTTTTCATCTCGTCGAGGTTCATCTCGTGCAGTATCCGCTCCGCCCGTTCGCGGGCGTTCTTGCGCGGCGCGCCGGTGCGGCGGGCGATGATCAGCTCGTTCTTCATCGAGTGCTCCCAGCCCACCAGCTCCGTGACGGTGAGCTGGTAGCCGTGGGCTTCGAGCAGCAGACAGCGCAGCACGTTGGTGAGCTGGCTGCCGAATTCGCGCGTATGGATCGGATGGCGCCAGATTTCCGACAGCGGCGTCTGTGCAAACGACTCGTTCTTGCGGCGGCGCAGGACGGCGGCGACTTCGGCCTGACAACAGGGCGCCAGCACGATGAAGGCGGCCTCCTTGTGCAACGCGAAGCGAATGGCGTCGTCGGTGGCGGTGTCGCAGGCGTGCAGTGCCGTGACGATGTCGACGCGTTGCGGCAGCTCCGCCGACGCGATGGATTCCTCGACCGACAGGTTGAGGAAGGACATGCGCGCGAAGCCCAGCCGCTGCGCCAGTTCGCGCGACTTCGCCACCAGCTCGGCGCGCGTCTCGATGCCGTAGACGTGCCCGCTCTCCCCGGCTTTCAGGAACAGGTCGTAGAGGATGAAGCCGAGGTAGGACTTGCCGGCGCCGTGGTCGACCAAGGTCAGGTCGCCGCGCGCCGTCATCACTTCGGCCAGCAGCGGCTCGATGAAGTGGTAGAGGTGATAGACCTGTTTGAGCTTGCGTCGGCTGTCCTGGTTGAGCTTGCCGTCGCGCGTCAGGATGTGCAGTTCCTGCAGCAGCGCGACGGATTGCTCCGGCCTGATTTCGGCGATGGCGCCCACGCTCAGTCGTCCGCCGGCAGGCGGATGGTGTGCTGGCCGGACTTCTCGTCGCGTTCCAGCGTCAAGAGCTTGCGCTTCTTCGCATCCTCCAGCAGGTCGCCGAAGGAGCGGTAGCCGTAGTAAGACTCGTTGAAGCCCGGCTTGCGCCGCTTCAGCGTCTGCTTGACCATCGAGCCCCAGATCTTCTCGTCCTCGCCGCGCTCGGTGACCAGGGCCT
>CAZWFC010000172.1:0-5800 GCA_964632965.1 uncultured Rhodocyclaceae bacterium | reverse complement strand
GCCAGACCACCGGGATCATGTAGGCGATGATCAGGATGATGTACTGCGCCACCTGCGTCCAGGTCACCGCCTTCATGCCGCCGAGGAAGGAGCAGACCAGGATGCCGGCGAGGCCGACGAACACGCCGACGGCGAACTCCAGGCCGGTGAAGCGGCTGGTGATGATGCCGACGCCGTAGATCTGCGCGATCACATAGGTGAAGGAGCAAAGCACTGCGGCAAAGACGCCGATGGACCGCGGGATGTTGCCGCCGTAGCGCGCACCGAGGAAGTCCGGAATCGTGAACTGGCCGAACTTGCGCAGGTAGGGCGCGAGGAACAGGGCCACCAGGCAGTAGCCGCCGGTCCAGCCCATGACGAAGGCGAGGCCGTCATAGCCGGCGTGGTAGAGCGTGCCGGCCATGCCGATGAAGGATGCGGCCGACATCCAGTCGGCGCCGGTCGCCATGCCGTTGAACAGCGCCGGCACGCGGCGGCCCGCCACGTAGTACTCCGACACCTCGGCCGTCTTCGACATGAAGCCGATGCCGGCGTAGAGCATGATGGTGGCGAACAGGAAGACATAGCCGAGGATCTTG
This sequence comes from uncultured Rhodocyclaceae bacterium, assembly GCA_964632965.1. Classification (GTDB taxonomy): domain Bacteria; phylum Pseudomonadota; class Gammaproteobacteria; order Burkholderiales; family Rhodocyclaceae; genus Nitricoxidireducens. The sequence goes on along the minus strand of CAZWFC010000172.1, from coordinate 5,222 downwards.
TTCGGCACGCCCAGCTGTTCGAGGATGCCGACCATAATGACGAAGGCAACGAAGCCGCCGGTGTAGAAGGTGTAGTACTTCTTCAGGTTGGCGGTGAATTGCGACTGGGATACAGTGGCCATTATTCTTCCTCCCCTTCATGGACGCCGAATTCCTTGTCCAGGTTGTTCATGTAGTGGGCGTAGAACCAGATGATGGCCACATAGATGGCCAGCGAACCCTGGGCACCCATGTAGAAGCCCAGCGGGCCGAGAATGTTGATTTCATTGAGTTCGCGCGCGTACCAACCGAACACGAACGTGACGACGAACCAGATCGTCAGCAGGATCGCCGTGATCTTGAGGTTCCGGTTCCAATAGTCATGATGCTTCTGGCTGAGTTGCATTGCCATTGATAGTCTCCTCCTTGTAAGGCCAATCGTTTCAGCGAGGATTCGCCGCTACCTCGTGCTTCCGGGCTGGGGAACGGTCGTTGCGCCACTCGCGCCGCCGCACTTATTTTCCTGTCCGGACTGAATATCGGCGACCCGCGCACCACGGCCCGCCTTTTGACAACGACGGCATTTTGACCCGCGCAGGCTGACAGCTTCCTTACAAGCTGACGAAAGTTGTAAGAATGCTATCAGGACGAGAGTTCCGCCCCGGACGCGGCGGCTTCGCGGCGCGGGAAGGCGAGCCGCACCAGCGTGCCGTTGCCGCCCTCGCCGGGCAGCAGCTCGACGCTGGCGCGATGCAGGTCGGCGATTTCCCTGACGATGGGCAAGCCGAGGCCGCTGCCGTCGGCGGCCGTGCCGAGTACGCGGTAGAAGCGCTCGAAGACGCGTTCGCGTTCGGACGGCGGGATGCCGCTGCCGCTGTCCTCGACCTCGACGATGGCGCTGTCGCCGGCTCGCGTGCGCAGCGTGACGCGCCCGCCGGCCGGCGTGTACTTGATGGCGTTGTCGAGCAGATTGTTCAGCAACTCGCGCAGCAGCAGCGGCACGCCGTCGATCAGCAGCGGCCAGCCGGTGCCTTCGAAGCCGAGATCGATGCGGGCCGCCATGGCGCGCATCACCCACTCCTCCGCGGTACGCCGCGCCAGTTTCTCGATGTCGAGCGGCTCGACGGCGTGTATCTTCTCGTGGCTGGCTTCGGCGCGCGCCAGCAGCAGCAGCTGGCTCGTCAGGTGCGCGGCGCGCTCGGTCGCCTCGGCAATCAGCACGACCGAGGCATGCAATGCCGCCGGGTCGGTTTCGTCGAGCGCCAGTTCGGTCTGCATCTTGAGGCCGGTCAGCGGCGTCTTCAACTGGTGCGCGGCGTCGGCGATGAAGCGCTGCTGGGCCTGGAGGTTCTCTTCCAGGCGCTCCATCATCTCGTTGAGCGCGACGATCACCGGCCGCATCTCCTCGGGCACGCCGCGAATCGGGATCGGCGAAAGATCGCCGGGCCGGCGCCGCCGGATGCGCGCCTGCAGCCGGTTCAGCGGCGCGATGCCGCGCGAGAGCCCGAGGTAGACGAGGAAGACCGCGAGCGGAATGATGGCAAACTGCGGCAGCAGGACGCCGGAAATGATGCGCGAGGCCAGGTTTTCCCTTTTCTTGCGCGTTTCCGCCACCTGCACCAGCACCGGCACACGGCCGGAGGGCACCGGCAGGAATGAATAGGCGACGCGAATGTCTTCGCCGTTGATCGCGTCGTCGCGGAACAATACGTCGTCGGCACCGATCTTCTGCGGGATCTCGACCCAGGGTATTTCCCGGTCGCCGGCCACCAGTTCGCCGCGCAGGCCGGTGACCTGGTAATAGAGCGTGTCGAACTCGTCGGCGCGCAGCATCGCCCGCGCCGGTGCCGGGAAATTGACACCGACATGGCTACCGTCGATCTTGACCTGGCGCACGATGGCGGCAACGTTCTCCGACAGGGCCTGGTCGTAGGGCTGGTCGGCGATCTGGTTGGCAACGTGGTTGGTGACGGCAATGGAAATGGGCCAGAGAAACAGCAGCGGCGCCAGCATCCAGTCAAGGATTTCGCCGAACAGGGAATTGAGTTCCCCGGGAGGGCCGAAAACGCCGGAGCGGCGCACAACCGGACCCGCCGCGCGCGGCGCGCGCTCAGATTGCGGCGGCATCCTCGCCTGCCGTCAGCCCCGGCTTTTCCAGGCAATAGCCCAAACCGCGCACGGTAACGATCTTGATGCCTCCGGGTTCGAGCTTTTTGCGCAGGCGATGGACATAGACTTCGATGGCGTTGGTGCTGACCTCCTCGCCCCAGCCGCAAAGGTGGTCTACCAGTTGTTCCTTGCTCACGAGCCGGCCGGCCCGCAGAATGAGGATTTCGAGCAGGCCCAGTTCGCGCGCCGAGAAATCGGCCACCTGGCCGTTGATGCGGGCAATATGGTCGGCCTGGTCGTAGGTCAGCGGGCCGAAATCGATCTGGGTCGGCATGCCGGTGCCGCGACGGGTCAGCGCGCGCACGCGGGCCTCAAGCTCGGGCAGGGCGAAGGGCTTGGTCAAGTAATCGTCGGCGCCGGCGTCGAGGCCGCGCACCCGGTCTTCGATGCCGTCCTGGGCGGTGAGGATCAGCACCGGCATCGGACATTTGCGGCCGCGCAAGCGCTTCAGGACGTCGATACCCGAAAGCTTTGGCAGCCCGAGATCGAGGATCAGCGCGTCGTACTCCTGGGTGACCAGGGCGGTATCGGCATCCGCCCCCGTCACGACGTGATCGACTGCGTAGCCGGATTTCTTCAGGGCGCGGACCAGACCATCGGCAATGATGCGGTCGTCTTCGGCAAGCAGGATTCTCATGGCTGGGCGAACGTCGGCGTGACCCGCGGTCACTTCCTCCTGGGCGTAAGTTGGAAGTAAGCGGCCGCCGGTAACGTACGCACCGCTGTTCTCCTTTACGCGGCCTGCGAAATGCCGGTTTCCCATGCTGGAAGCCGACATCCGGGGGAGCGGCGATCCACCGCTCCAGCCGCTTTTTCTGCCGGTCAGTCTAGCATAGGCAAGACTGGCGGCTGCGCCCCGCTGCCCGCGTTTATTTCCGTCCCGGCGACCGTCTTTGCCCATCGGCCGGGGCGCTCCGGCAGAGCGACTACTGCGGCTCCTCCTGCCGACGCAGGCAATCGCCGATATCGCGGGTGCCGTTGCCCTTGACGACGCATTCGCCCGATATGTTGGGCAACAGCACTTTCTTGCGGACATAGCCCGAGGCACGGAAGCTGTCGTCGGTGGGTGTCGAGCGGTTCGGCGACACGACGCCGTCGGTGTCGCCCTCGCCGCTGCTGGTACCGAAGGTATGCCCGGAGCGGCGCGCCGCGGCACTCATCGCCGCCGACGAGGGTGTGCGCGGATATTGCGCAGCGTCCGCGGAGTAATCGTAGGCTTGGCGGCCCGGACTCTTCAGCACGAGATAGGCGAGCCCGGCGCCGAGCAGCAGGGTGAGCGCGATGGCTGCCGGCTTCGACGCCTTTTGCCACCAGGTCTTCGGTTGCACCTTGCGCGGATTGAACGCCGCCATGGGTGCGGCGGGCCGCGCCTGCTCGCCCACCATCTCGTCGTCTTTTTTCCGCTTCGGCAAGGGCGCGCGCGGCTTGCGCGTCACCTTCGCATACCCGGCAATCCGCCTTCTGACCATCGCCATGCCCATGGCATTCTCCTTCTTGCAAGCGGCTGGAGCACAACAGTGCGCAACAGCCAAGGCCATCGACCACAAGGGAGCAAAGCGGGTAACCGGGAAGGCAGCGGGGCGGGCTGCCAGGAAACGGAGCGAACGACGCCGGGGTGAGAGACATGCGCCGCAAAAAACGCAAGGGGCGAACGTCCTTCCTAGCCTGGCGATCCCGCTGTCGTGGGGTGCGTACTCGGGGCACCCTTTAGACCGGTAACTTTGCGTCTCCGCCTTTCGACGGGTTTGCCTTGTTTCAGTAGGCCGATACAGCCGTGAGTATAGGGGAAGCGAAAATAAATGCCAATGTTTTCCCCAGCCGGGGCCAGTGGCATTCGGCGCCCGATTTCCCAAAGAAAACGCCCCGCGCAAGGCGGGGCGTTCCGTTCGAGCGATGAAGCTCAGCCGGACATTACATACCCATGTCCATGCCGCCCATACCGCCCATGCCGCCCATGCCGCCCATACCGCCACCGCCGGCCGGCTTGTCTTCGACCAGCTCGGCGACCATGCAGTCGGTGGTGAGCATCAGGCCGGCCACGGAGGCGGCGTTCTGCAGCGCGGTGCGCGTGACCTTGGTCGGGTCCAGCACGCCCATCGCCACCATGTCGCCGTACTCGCCGGTGGAGGCGTTGTAGCCGTAGTTGCCCTTGCCTTCCATCACCTTGTTGACCACCACGGAGGGCTCGTCGCCGGCGTTGGCGACGATCTCGCGCATCGGCTGTTCGAGGGCGCGCAGCACGATCTTGATGCCGGCTTCCTGTTCGTGGTTGTCGCCCTTGACCTTGACGGTCTGGCGGGCACGCAGCAGCGCGACGCCGCCGCCGGGGACAATGCCTTCTTCAACGGCGGCACGCGTGGCGTGCAGCGCGTCTTCGACGCGGGCCTTCTTTTCCTTCATTTCCATCTCGGTGGCGGCACCGACCTTGATCAGAGCCACACCGCCAGCCAGCTTGGCGACGCGTTCCTGGAGCTTTTCCTTGTCGTAGTCGCTGGTGGCTTCCTCGATCTGGGCGCGGATCTGGGCAACGCGGGCCTTGATGCCGTCTTCCTTGCCGTTGCCGTCGATCAGGGTGGTGTTCTCCTTGGCGACTTCGATGCGCTTGGCCTGGCCGAGGTCGGCCAAGGTGGCCTTTTCGAGGGTGAGGCCGACTTCCTCGGCGATCACCGTGCCGCCGGTCAGGACGGCGATGTCTTCGAGCATGGCCTTGCGGCGGTCGCCGAAGCCCGGGGCCTTGACGGCGACGGTCTTGAGGATGCCGCGGATGTTGTTGACCACCAGGGTGGCCAGCGCTTCGCCATCGACATCTTCGGCGACGATCAGCAGCGGACGGCCGGCCTTGGCGACCTGTTCCAGTACCGGCAGCAGATCGCGGATGTTGGAGATCTTCTTGTCGTGCAGCAGGATGAAGGGATTGTCCAGAACGGCGATCTGCTTTTCCGGATTGTTGATGAAGTAGGGCGACAGGTAGCCGCGGTCGAACTGCATGCCTTCGACGACTTCGAGTTCGTTCTGCAGGGACTTGCCGTCTTCGACGGTGATGACGCCTTCCTTGCCGACCTTGTCCATCGCAT
>CAZWFC010000171.1:0-5859 GCA_964632965.1 uncultured Rhodocyclaceae bacterium | reverse complement strand
CCCCACACGTTCTTGAGCAGTTGGCGGTGGGTCAGGACGCTGTCCGGATGCGTGAGCAGGTAGGCCAGCAGCCGGTACTCGATAGGCGTCAGGTGCAGGGGTTCGCCCGCGCGCTCGACGAGGCGCTTGCCGAAATCGATCTCGATCTTGCCGAATTCGAAGACCGTAGCGCCGCTGCTACCGGTGCTGGATCGGCGGCGCAGCTGGGCACGAACCCGGGCCAGCAGTTCCGCCGAGCCGAAGGGTTTGGTCAGATAGTCGTCGGCGCCCGCGTCGAGAGCGCCGACCTTGTCGGCTTCGGTCGTCCGTGCCGAGAGTACGAGGATGGGAATATCGGACCACGTGCGCAGGTCGCGGATGAAATCCACGCCGTCGCCGTCGGGCAGGCCGAGGTCGAGCACCACCATGTCGGGGTGGCGGGTACCCGCTTCGATCAGGCCGCGCTGCACGGAGTCGGCTTCGAAGACCTGGCAACCTTCCGCTTCCAGCGACATCCTGACGAAGCGCCTGATCGTCGGCTCGTCCTCAATGACGATAATGACCGGGACTGGCTCTGTCATTTGCCTTTCTCCATGGTGAGGGCCTGCTCTTCCACCTCGTCGACCGCCGGCGGATTGCCGCGCGGCAACGAGAAGATGAAACGTGCGCCGCCATCGCGGCGATTCTCGGCCCGGATGGTACCGCCATGCGCTTCGACGATGGCCCGGCAGATCGCCAGGCCGAGGCCGACGCCCGGTGTCGCGCTTTCCTTCTGGCCGCGCTCGAATTTCTTGAAAATTTCCTCTTCCCGGCCGGCGGGCAGCCCGGGGCCGGTATCCGCAACCCAGACCTCGATGAGCGGTCCGTTCGGCGTGGCGCCGATCTCGATGCGGCTGTCGCCGGGTGTGTATTTGCCGGCGTTCTCCAGCAGGTTGGCGAGCACGCGTTCGATCAGCACGGCATCGAACTCGATCAAGGGCAAGTCGTCCGGCAGATCGACGCCGACGTGACGGCCGGCGATGGACGAACGCACGGCCTTGAGAGCGCTGCCGACGACTTCTTCCAGCGGTTGCCATTGCCGGTTGAGCTTGACCATGCCGGCTTGCAGGCGCGCCATGTCGAGCAGGTTGTTGACCAGCGAATTCATGCGCAAGGCTTCCTCGCGCATCGATTCCGCGATGCCGATCTGCTGCCCCGTTGGCGGCGGTTGTGTCAGCGACATGGAGTCGGCCAGGCCGACCAGTGCGGCGAGCGGCGTGCGCAGGTCGTGCGAGATGGCCGACAGCAGCGAATTGCGCAGGCGCTCCGATTCCATTTGCACGGTCGTCGTCTGCGCGACGTCGACGTAATGGACACGTTCGAGGGAAATGGCAATCAATCGGGCGAAGGTGTCGAGCAGGCGCCGCTGTTCGGGCGCCATCAGCCGGCGGGGATTGCGCGGCTCCAGCGCCAGCACGCCGCGGGTGCGCATCGGCGCCTTCAGGGGGACGTAAAGAATGGGGCTGCCCGGCAGCGTGTCGGTGCCGCAGCCGGCCTCGGTGCAATGATCGAAAGCCCATTGGCCGATGCCGATATCGACGGCCAGACTGCCGCCCGGCACATGGATCGGCTCGCCGAGCCGGTCGCCGTCGTCGTCGGCCAGCAGGATGGCCGCCCTGGCGCCGAACCCGGTTTCGGCAAAGCGCTGGCCGATCTCGGCGATCTGTTCCGGCATCAGGGCGCCCGACAGATCGCGCGACATTTCGTAGAGCGCGCGCACCCGCTGCTCGCGGCGGCTGGCGACACGGGCCTGATACTTGAGCCCGGTGGTGAGCTTGGCGGTGACGAGGCCGACGGCCAGCATGACGCCGAAGGTCATCAAGTATTGCACGTCGCTGACGGCGAACGAAAACCGCGGCTGCACATAGAAGAAGTCGAAGGCGGCGACATTGAGGAAGGCGGCCATCACCGAGGGGCCTAGTCCGTAGCGCACGGAAACCAGCACGACCGCCAGCAGGAACAGCATGGCGATGTTGGCGAGATCGAACACCGAATGCAGGGGGGCGGCAATCGCCGTCGCGATGCCGCAAATGACCGCGCCCTTCGCGTAGGACTGCCAGGGTGCTTTCAGGCGGTCCAGCCACGACTCGTCGGTTTGGTCATCGACCGGCTTTCTGGCATGCCCTTCGTCCCGCGCCACCTGGATGACATCGAGATCGGGCGCGCGCTTGCCGACGCGGTCGGCGAACGAGCGGTACCACGGTCGCCATGCGCGCGCATGATCGCGGCCGACGACCACTCGCGAGAGGTTGTGGTCGCGCGCGTACTCGACGACCACGTCGACGGCATCGCTGCCGGCCAGCGATGCCGTCTCGGCGCCCATTTCCTGCGCCAGCTTGAGGTTCGTGAGGGCGCGCTGGCGCTGGCGCTCGGAAAGACGCTGCAACTCCGGCGTTTCGATATACAGCGCATGCCATGGCACATCGAGCCGCGCGGCGATGCGGGCGGCGCTGCGGATGATGCGGTCGGCGCCCTCGCCGGGACCGATGCAGGCCAGCAGCGAGTCCCGCGTCTGCCACACCGGTGCAACGGACTGATCGCGGCGGTACTGGAGCATCTGGTTGTCGACGCGGTCGGCGGTGCGGCGCAACGCCAGTTCGCGCAATGCGATCAGATTGCCCTTGCGGAAGAAATTCTGGATTGCGCGCTGGGCCTGGTGGGGAAGATAGACCTTGCCTTCCTTCAAACGCTGCAACAGTTCGTCCGGCGGCAGGTCTACCAGCACCACTTCATCGGCGGTATCGAAGACGTGATCGGGTACGGTTTCCCAGACGCGGATGCCGGTAATGCCGCCGACGACATCGTTGAGGGTTTCCAGGTGCTGGACGTTGATCGTCGAATAGACGTCGATGCCGGCTGCCAGCAGTTCCTCGATGTCCTGCCAGCGCTTGGGATGGCGCGAACCCGGCACGTTGGAATGGGCCAGTTCGTCCATCAGGATCAGCTTGGGCTTCCTCGCCAGCGCGCCGTCGATATCGAATTCCCTCAGAACCTTGTCGCGATAGGGAACGTCCTTTTGCGGCAGGAGCTCCAGTCCTGCCACCAGGGCTTCGGTTTCCTTGCGGCCGTGGGTTTCCACCACGCCGATGACGATGTCCGTGCCTTGCGGCGCCTGCTGGCGCGCGGCCGACAGCATGGCGTAGGTCTTGCCGACGCCGGCCGAAGCGCCGAAAAATATTTTCAGCTTGCCGCGGGCGGCGCGAAGCTCATCTTCCTTGATCCGGTCGAGGAGCTGGTCGGGATCGGGGCGGCCGTCGGTCATGCGATGGATATCCTTGTCAACACAGTACCCCGGAGGCAAGGGCGGGCACTAGAGCCAGCCGGCGCGCTTGAAGCGCCGGAACAGAAAGGCGCAGACGGCGGTGATGAAGAACAGCGCCGCCGGATAGCCGTACTCCCATTGCAGTTCCGGCATGTTCTGGAAGTTCATGCCCCAGATGCCGGCGAAAGCGGTGGCCACCGCGAAGATACCGGCCCAGGCGGCGAGTCGCTTGGTGGTTTCGTTGTCCTCGATGGTGACCATCGAGAGATTGACCTGGACCGCCGTGCCGATGGTGTCGCGGATGGTGTCGATGGAGGCGTCGATGCGGGCCAGGTGGTCATAGACGTCGCGGAAGTATTCCTGGCTGCTCGAACAGAGGCGATGCGTGCGGCTGCCGTGCAGCTTGCCGACGGCTTCCATCAGCGGCGCCACCGCATGCTTGAGCACCATTGCCTCGCGCTTGAGCTCGTACATGCGCTGGACGTTGGTGCGGGCCTCGCCTTTGACGAATATCTGCGTCTCGACGAGTTCGAGTTGGGACTCAAGGACATCGACGAGCGGAAAGTAGCGGTCAACGACCGCGTCCATCAGGGCGTAGAAGACGAAACCCGAACCCTGGCGCAGCAGGTTCGGTTCCCGTTCGCAGCGGCTGCGTACGCCGAGGAAATTCTGTCGGCTGCGGTTGCGCACCGAAAGGACGTAATTGCTGCCGACGAAGATGCTGACTTCGCCGACAGTCAATTCGCCCTGGTCGTCGATTTCGGGCAGGTGCATGACGGCGAAGATCGAATCGCCATATTCCTCGATCTTCGGCCGCTGGTGGCCGTGCCGGGCATCTTCGACCGCCAGTTCGTGGAGATTGAATTCCTGCTGCATCTCGTGCAACTCGGCATCGGTGGCGTCGCGCAGCGCCACCCAGACGAAGCAATCGGGCCGGACGACATGGTCGCTGATGTCCGCGATGGGAATATCGGCGAGCTTTTTCCCTTCCTGGTAGGCAACGCAGTTGATCAGCATACGGTTCCCTTGTTCGTGTCGTGCTTGTCGGCGGAGGCGGCATCGTTGGCTGCCTGCCCCAGTATGCGCGAGCAGACGACGCGCGGGAAGTCCGTCTTGCAACGGGGGGAACAGGTCAGTTGCCGTCCGTAGGCGAGGGCGTGGAGGGTCGGATGAACCTCGTGGGCCGCGCCGCATACCGGACAATAGTGAATCTTCATGCCGGAATCGGCCTACACGGGACGTGCCGCGAAGCTGGCGAGTTCGGAGGGCTGGTCGGCCACCAGCGGCGAAACGAGAAATACTTCGCGCTCGGGGGGCTCGCCCAGGGCCAGCGCAATGCCGATGGTGGCGGCGCTGACGGCGATGGCGAGGCGCACCGGTTCGCGCATGCTGGCGACGTAGCGCTTGAGCATTTCGGTTCCGCGCGCGTCCGAAGGGAAACTGACCTGTGCCGGACTTCGGCCCGTACGACGCGCGTCGACATGGAACACGCCGTCGTTGAGGGCAATGCCGATATAAGCCATGGGTTTCACGGGGGGCTCCATTTACTGTTTCTCCCGCGCCGTCGGGGGCCGCGCGTAACGACGAATGCGACCACTCCGAGTGGCAGGAAGATCGCGGCCAGTGCCAGAGCCATGTAAAACAGCTCGATGAGAAAGGATGGTTCGGACATCGGGCTATGAACCTTGGGCGTCGAGCGCCAGGTTGAGCTTGAGCACATTGACGCGCGGCTCGCCGAAGAGCCCGAGCTGGCGACCTTCCGTATTCCCGGCAACCAGGGTTGCCACCGTCTCGGCTTTGATCTGGCGCGTGCGGGCAATGCGTTCCACCTGATAGACGGCGGCGGCCGGGCTGATATGCGGGTCGAGGCCGCTGCCGGAGGCCGTGATCAGGTCGGCCGGAACCGGCCGCTTGTTGTCCGGATCGGCGGCCTTGAGGGCTTCGATGCGGCCCTCGACGGCATCGACCAGCGCCGGATTCAGCGGTCCCTGGTTGGAGCCGCCGGACGCCGAGGCGTTGTAAGGCTGCGGCGCGGTGGCCGACGGCCGGCCCCAGAAGTACTTCGGATCGGTGAAGTTCTGGCCGATCAGGCCTGAGCCGACCGGCTTGCCGTCCTTGAGTATCAGACTGCCGGCAGCGGCGTCGGGAAACACCGCCTGGGCGATGCCCGCTACTGCGACGGGATAGACAATTCCAGTCACGGCGGACAGCAGCACGAACAGGGAGACGGCGGGGCGGATTAGCGTTTTCATGATGGTTTCCTTTCTCAGGCGAGACCGGCGGCGGCGATCAGCATGTCGATCAGCTTGATGCCGATGAAGGGCGCAATGAGGCCGCCCAGCCCATAGACGGTGAGGTTGCGGCGCAGCAGCGCGGCGGCGCCCAGCGGCTGGTACGTGACGCCCTTCAGCGCCAGCGGGATCAGGAACATGATGATCAGCGCATTGAAGACCACCGCCGACAGGATGGCCGAGTTCGGGCTGGCCAGGCCCATGACGTTGAGGGCTGCCAGCTGCGGATAGACGGTGACGAAGGCCGCCGGGATGATGGCGAAATACTTGGCGACGTCGTTGGCGATG
>CAZWFC010000170.1:0-5908 GCA_964632965.1 uncultured Rhodocyclaceae bacterium | reverse complement strand
CAGGCTTCCAGCCAGACCAGCGCGTCGAGGTCGAGGTGGTTGGTCGGCTCGTCGAGCAGCAGCAGATCGGAAGGGCACATCAGGGCGCGGGCCAGCGCCACACGCATGCGCCAGCCGCCGGAGAAGCTGTTGACCGGGTTGTCGAGCTCGGCGACCTTGAAGCCGAGTCCGAGTATCAGCGCCTGCGCGCGGGCCTCGGCATCGTGGGCGCCGGCGTCGTGCAACGCCATGTAGGCGTGCGCCATGCGCATGCCGTCGTCGCTGGCCTCGGCGGCGGCCACCTCGGCCTGCGCCGCCTGCAGGACCGTGTCGCCTTCGATGACGAAGTCGGTCGCGCTCCGGTCGGTTTCCGGCATGTCCTGCGCCACCTGTGCCATGCGCCATTGCGCGGGGAGCGAGAAATCGCCGCCGTCTTCGTGCAAGGTACCGTTGAGCAGCGAAAACAGCGTGGATTTGCCGGCGCCGTTGCGGCCGACGAGGCCGACCTTCTCGCCGGGATTGACGGTGACGGATGCACCGTTCAGCAACACCTTGGCGCTGCGGCGCAGGGTAACGTTCTTGAGAATGATCATGCGGGGGGCTTTCTTTGCGGTCGCGCATGATAGCCGCGAGCGCATGGCATACCTAGGAAAACTTCAGGCGCGGCGCATGCGATGCGCCGCGGACGACAGGGCGGTTCTACGGCTTGCGGGTCTCCGCCGCGGCGGCCCGCACTTCATAAGCCAGGCAGTGCGTCCCCGTCGCGGCGATGATCTCGTGTTGCGGCGATTGCTGGCTCTTGAAGCCCATCGCCCGGCAACCGTAAGGAAATCGGACGTCGTGGGTGATGAAGTAGTGGGCGCACTTCACGCAGTTCGGCGCGTTGACGCGGGAGCCGGCCATGGCGGGACGTTCGTGCGGCAAGACCGGAATTCAGGCATCGAGACGGGCCGGGCTGCCCGCATCCGAGGTGAGGATGGTCAGGGCCGCTTGGGCGTGCTCCGCGGCATCGCGGCCGAGGCGGGTCAGGTAGCCGCCATCGGCCAGCGTCAGCAGGCCCTTGGCATGCAGACGCTGGGTGGCGGCAATCACGGCGGCATCCGCCGTCTTGTGCACCTTGATGCCCTGCTGACTTGTGGCCAGATCGAAACGGATCAGGGTGTTCAATTCGTCGACGAGATCGGGCGTGTAGGGCATGGTGAATCCTCGCTCTTGGGATGGTTCGGCATTGCCGGATGGGCCCGATTTTAGCCTGCCTGACCCGTCGCCGCCGGATTTGCCGTTCGGCAGACCGGCAAGGCGCGTGTCCGCAGCGGCCCCACGGACAGGCGCGGTACTGTATATTCGATGCTACATAATGAAATTACCCATTGACGGGAAACAGTAATGTTTCCGCGGCCATGCCGGCGGCAACGTCGGTTCATGGCGGATCATCTGGGAAATCGAGGGGGCTTGTCCTGATGTCAACACCGATGCCTGTGAATACTGCATCCGGTAGCCGGAACATGTTGGCCGCCATCGATGAGCGCACGAATCTGGCCGGCACCAACAAGATGGAGCTTCTCCTCTTCAAGGTGGGTTCGCCGGAGACCTACGGCATCAACGTCTTCAAGGTCAAGGAAGTCATCCGCAAGGTGGAGATAACCCAGGCGCCGTCCGCTCCGGCGTATGTGGCGGGGATGGCCTCCTTGCGCGGGCAGCTGGTTTCCGTGATCGACCTGATCGCCGTGTGCGGGAATCCGGTACCCGAGCAGCCGCCGATCATGATCGTCACCGAGTTTTCACAGACCACGCAGGCGTTTCTGGTCGAGTCGGTCGAGACGATCATCCGCATCGACTGGAGCGACATTCATCAGCCGCCCGCCATGCTTTCCGGGAAATCGAAACTCACGGGCGTGACCCGGCTGGCGGACGGGCGACTTGCTTCCATCCTGGATGTCGAACAAATACTGCACATGATCTCCGGCAAGGATACGGCGGTCGATATTTCCGCGTCGATGATCGACGTCGCCCCGCCGCCGCCGGGAATCAAGCTGTTTTTCGTCGATGACAGCGCCTTTGCGCGAGCGCAGCTGCAACAGATTCTCGACAAGATCGGCGTTACTTCGGAGTTCGCGGTGAACGGGTACGAAGCCTGGCAGCGGCTGGATGCCATGGCGTCTCTGGCGGCCGCGCTCGGCCAGCCTCTGGCGGCCACTTTGCCGATCATCATCACCGATATCGAAATGCCTGAAATGGACGGCTTCAAGCTGACCCGGCTGATCAAGCAGGACCGGCGCTTCGAGGGCGTCAAGGTGCTGCTGCATTCCTCCATGTCCGAAGCGTCGAACAAGGACAAGGGCTTGGCCATGGGCGCCGACGGCTTTCTGTCGAAATACAATCCGGCCGAGGTGGCCAAGGGCATTCAGGAAGTTCTCGCGGAAACCCGCAATCCGCCGCAAGTCAACGCATAGGCGCGCTTTTCCGCGGCCGTCAGTCGTTTGATCCGGTATTCGGCTTGCGATGCCGACGACCGGTCCGGGTGGGCTTCCGTTGCCAGCAGGCGCGCCGGCGGGTGGGCGCGGGTGTAGCGGGCGCCCTTGCCCTGCGCGTGAGCCTCGTAACGGGCGGCGACGTCGACGGTGATGCCGGTGTAGATGCTGCCGTCGGCGCACTCGATCAGGTAGAGAAACCAGGGCTTGCGTGCGCTCACAGCACCTGCGGCCGATCCGGAAGTTCGTTGGGATTGGCGCCCGTGGCGGGGAAATGCTCCTGCAGCAGTGCTCCGGCCCGGGCGATGGCCTGGAGCGCGCCGCCCCGGTAATCGCCGGTTTTGAATGCGCGCTCCATGTCGCGGCAGATCGCATCCCAGGCGGCCTGCGACACCCGCGCGGCGATGCCGCGGTCGGCAAGGATTTCCACGCGCCGGTCGGCCAACTGCACGTAGATCAGGATGCCGCTGTTTTCCGCGGTGTCCCATATCCGCAAAGCCGAGAACAGTTCGACGGCCCGCTGCCGTGTCGAAACATCGCGCATCAAATGGCCGACGGGGAGCAGGCCTTCGACGACGAAGCGCAGCTCGCCGCGGTGGTGCCGCTCGGAATCGGCAACGGCCGATTCGATCGCCCGCAGGGTTTGCCGGTCGAAGGCGCGCGACACCCACCAGTGGGGCATCAGCAGATGACGGAACAGACGTTGCACTCGCATCTCACCAGCCTCCCGACGCGCCGCCGCCGCCAAAGCTTCCGCCGCCGCCGGAGAAGCCGCCACCGGAACCGGACGAATGCCATCCGCCGCCACGGGCGCTCATCAGTACGCCGAGCGGAATGAAGGAGAACAGGAAGGCGACGACGCCCGCCACCACAGCTGCCCAGAGGCCGAAAGCGCCGAAGGCGAGGAAGCCGGCGAATCCCGCGGCGCCCAATGAACCGAGGATGCCGAGCAGCCGGCGCGCCAGGGAGGCGAAAATAATCGCCATGAAAATCCAGGTCGGCCAATCGCCATCGCCCCCTACCGCACCCGCGTGGCCGCGCGCTTGCGCGGGGGGCGCCGGCAACGCCTCGCCTTCGATCACTGCGATGATTGCTTCCAGGCCTGCCTGCAATCCGCCGAAGTAGTCGCCCTGCTTGAAACGTGGCGACATGGTTTCGCTGACGATGCGCTTGGCCGTGGCGTCGTTGAGCGCGCCTTCAAGGCCGTAGCCGACTTCGATGCGCAGGCGGCGGTCGTCCTTGGCGACGATGACGATCACGCCGTCGTCGACGCCTTTGCGGCCGACTTTCCAGGCTTCCGCCAGGCGGATGCCGAACTGTTCAATGGTTTCTGGTTGCGTCGAGGGCAGCAGCAGGACGGCGATCTGGCTGCCCTTGGCGGCATCGAACGCCGCCAGCCGGCCCTCCAGCGCTTGGCTCTGCTCGGCGGTCAGGGTGCCGGTCAGGTCGGTGACCCGCGTCTTCAGTTCCGGCAGGGCGAGCAGTCCGTCGGCGGCGCCGGCGAGCGTCGCCCACAGGCACAGCAGCAGCGAGGCCAGCAGGCGCTTCATGCCGCGCGGTTCAGTATCCGGCGGTGGTTGGCGTGCTGGTCGGCGCGGCTGCCGGCTTGGGCGCGTTGAAGTCGATCTTCGGCGCCGTGCTGACGGCCTTTTCGTCTTCCACAGTGAAATTGGCCTTGGTCTTCCAGCCCATCGCCATGGCCGTCAGGTTGTTCGGGAAGGTACGCACGGAGACGTTGTACTCCTGTACCGCCTTGATATAGCGGTTGCGCGCCACGGTGATGCGGTTTTCGGTGCCCTCCACCTGAGCCTGGAGGTCGCGGAAGTTGGCATCGGCCTTGAGCTGCGGATAATTCTCCGACACTACCAGCAGCCGCGACAACGCCCCGGAAAGCTCGCCCTGGGCCTTCTGGAACTTGGCGAAGGCTGCTTCGTCGTTGATCAGTTCCGGCGTCGCCTTCAAGCCGGCAACGCTGGCGCGCGCCTCGGTGACGCGAGTCAGTACTTCCTTCTCGTGGGCCGCGTAGCCTTGCACGATGGAGACCAGATTGGGCACCAGGTCGGCGCGTCGCTTGTACTGGTTCAATACTTCCGACCAGGCCGAGTTCACGGCCTCGTCGTTGATCTGGATCTGGTTGTAGCCGCAGCCGGAAAGCACGGCGGTCGCAAGGGCAAGGATGGCGAACAGGCGGAATTTCATGGCGGGGTCTCCCATCGGCATTCGGACAAACGCAATATGAGGCCATAAGAGGAAAACCTCAAGATCATCGGCCGATGTCTATTGGTAGCATTATTCCGAATCCAATTTTCGTGGGCAGCCGCATGGACCGTACCGAGCGCTTCTACAAAATCGACCAACTGCTGGGCGAGCGGCGGATTGTGCCGTTCGCCGTTCTCGCCGAGAAGCTCGGCGTGTCGCGGGCGACCATCAAGCGCGATCTCGAATACCTGCGCAATCGACTGAATGCGCCCATCGTCTGGGACCGCGAGCAGGGCGGCTACCGCTTTGCCGAGCCGGAGCTGGGGGCCGGCCATTACGAGCTGCCGGGGCTATGGTTCAACGCGTCCGAGATCCATGCCTTGCTGACGATGCAGCACCTGCTCATGAATCTGGATGCGGGCGGTTTGCTCGGGCCGCACATCCAGCCCCTGCTGGTGCGACTCGGCGCACTGCTGGGTACGGGCAACAATGCGGCGGAAGAGGTTCAGAAGAGGATACGCATCACGGGTGTCGCGGCGCGGCGGATGGCGCTGGACCACTTCGCCGTGGTCGGTTCGGCGCTGCTGGGGCGCAAGCGCCTGCAACTGGCGTATTACGTGAAGTCCCGCGACGAGGTCGGCGACCGGGAAGTCTCGCCGCAGCGGCTCGTGCATTACCGCGAGAACTGGTACCTCGATGCCTGGTGTCATGTGCGCGACGAGTTGCGCAGTTTTTCCGTCGATGCCATCCGGCGGGCGGAAATGCTGGAGGCGCCCGCGCGCAATGTGCCGGACAAGACTCTCGACGCGGTTCTCGGAGCGGGTTACGGCATCTTCTCCGGCCGCAACGTGGAATGGGCGCGCCTGCGCTTCACGCCGCAGCGCGCACGCTGGGTCGCCAACGAACAGTGGCATCCGCGCCAGAAGGGAAAGCTGGAGGCGGACGGCAGCTATGTTCTTGAACTCCCTTATAGCGACCCGCGCGAATTGGCGATGGACATACTCCGCTTCGGCGCCGATGTTGAAGTACTGGCCCCCCCGGCCCTGAGAAACAGGGTCGTCGCCGAGATGAAAACGGCGCTGCGCCGCTATGGAAACGATGAACTGTAAAAAAATTGAAAAGTAGTCTTTACAAAGCAGAATTGCATCCCTATAATCTCGTTTCTCTGCTGATTGCAGATACGGCCGAAGCAGCAAAAGGCCGGGTTCTTTAAAAACCTGAACAGCCGATAGGTGTAGGCGCTGTGAAGGCTGGAGGCA
>CAZWFC010000169.1:0-5926 GCA_964632965.1 uncultured Rhodocyclaceae bacterium | reverse complement strand
GGAGTAACGTGAGCGAAATACCCCGCCTTTCCGGCATCAAGGTGATGGTGATCGACGATTCGAACACCATCCGCAAGACTGCGGAAATTTTCCTCGCGCAGTCGGGCTGCCAGGTGGTGCTCGCCGAGGACGGCTTCGACGCGCTGGCGAAGATCGCCGACCACCAGCCCGACGTCGTCTTCTGCGACATCCTCATGCCGCGCCTCGACGGCTACCAGACCTGCGCGCTGATCAAGAAGAACGCGCGCTTCGCGGCCATGCCGGTGGTCATGCTGTCGTCGAAGGACGGCCTGTTCGACCGCGCGCGCGGCCGCATGGCGGGCTCGGACGAATACCTGACCAAGCCCTTCACCAAGGACAGCCTGCTGCAGACGGTGGCCCGCCATGCGGCGCGCCGGCCGCCGGTGTGACGAAGCCGCGATGCCGGTGAAGAAGATCCTCGTCGTCGACGACTCGCCCACGGAGCGCCATGTGCTGCACGAATTCCTCTCGCGCCACGGCTACCTCGTCATCACGGCGGAGAATGGCGAGCAGGGCGTCGCCAAGGCCAAGCATGAACTGCCCGACCTGATCCTGATGGACGTGGTGATGCCCGGCATCAACGGCTACCAGGCGACGCGCACCCTGACGCGCGAAGAAACCACGCGCCACATTCCGGTCATCATGTGCACCAGCAAGAATCAGGAAACCGACAGGATCTGGGGCATGCGCCAGGGCGCCCAGGACTACCTGGTGAAGCCGGTCGACCACAACGCCCTGCTGGCGAAGATCGCCGCCCTGCCGTAAAAGCCATGACGAAACGCACCAGCCTGCGCGAGTTTCAGGAAGGCCTCGCGGCCCGTCTCGCCGACGTGCATCGCGGCGCGCCGACGCGCGCCCTGCTCGGCGTCGAGTCCGGCAACAGCCACTGGCTGATGGACCTGGTCGATTCCGGCGAGGTCGTGCCGCTGACGCAGCTTTCGCCGGTGCCGTTGACGCAGCCGTGGTTCGCCGGCGTCGCCAACGTGCGCGGCGCGCTCTACGGCGTCGTCGATTTTTCCGCCTTCCGCGGCGGCGCGCCGACGCCGCACAACGCCGCCGCCTGCCTGCTGCTGATCGGTGCGCGCCACGGCATCAACAGCGCCTTGCTGGTGAACCGCACCCTGGGCCTGAAGAGCCTCGACGACATGAGCGTCGAGCCCGCGCCGGACGACGGCCCGGCCTGGATCGGCGAGTCCTGCACCGACTCCGCGGGCCGGCAATGGCTGCGGCTGAGGATTACGACCTTGCTCGAAGACCCGGCCTTCCTCGATGTCGGGCTTGCCGGGAACGGCAGTAACACGGGAGAGTGACATGGCTTTCAAGCTACCCTTCAAATCGCCCGCCGCCAAGGCGGACGAATTCGGCGATACCGCCGCGCCGCAGGCCGCGGACGACGACGCGGACGCCAGGCCGACCGCCCGCCTGCCGCTGATCGGCGACAAGCCGGTCAGCCGGCAATTGCAGATCCTCGGCACCGTCTTCCTGCTGTGCCTGGCGCTGGCGGCCTTCATCGTCTTCATGAACATCCGCAGCGCCGGCCACGGCGCCGCCTATCTCTCCGCCGCCGGACAGATGCGCACCCTGGCGCAGCAGGTGGCCAAGGCCACGTACGCATCGATCACCGGCCAGTCAGCCGGCTTCGCCGAACTGCGCGACAGCGCCGGCCGCATGACCGTCCTCCTCGACCGCGTCGGCCAGGGCGGCGACGTCGACGGCATGACGCTTCCGCCGACGGCCGAAGCTGTCCGTCCGGCGCTCGATGCCCTGAGCGCCGAGTGGGGCCGCAGCGACAAGAGCATCAAGCTGTTCGTCGCCCAGGAAAAGGCGTTCACCGCCGCCGACACGCCCGTACCCGAGAGCGAGGCCGTGATCCAGGCCAAGGAGGCGGCGACGCGCATCCTCAAGGACAACCGGACGCTGGCGGCGGCGGCCGACAACCTGGCGCGCGCCTACGCCGACGAACTCGACCGCGGCGGCAACGCCGCCGGTGCCGCCCTGCTCGGTGCGCTGGCGCTCGGCGTCCTGGTGCTGATGGGCAAGGTATTCAACGCCGATGCCGCCGCCCGCCGCGCGGAGTCGGAACGCCAGCGGCATGCCGCCGAAGCGGCCAAGGATGCCGCCCAGGAGGCGATCCTGCGGCTGATGAACGAGATGGGCGCCATCGCCGACGGCGATCTGACGGTGCGCGCGACGGTATCGGAGGACATCACCGGCGCCATCGCCGACGCGGTGAATTACACCGTCGAGGAGTTGTCGGTGCTGGTCAAGCGCATCAACGATGCCGCCACGCGCGTGACAGCGGCCTCCGGCGCGGCGCAGGACACCTCGGCGGAGCTGCTGGCGGCCAGCGAGCGCCAGTCGCTGGAGATCGCGGCGGCCGGTGAGCAGGTGCTGTCGATGGCGCAATCGATGAACGCCGTTTCGACGAGTGCTACGGAGTCGGCGAACGTCGCGCGCCAGTCGCTCGACGCCGCCGGCAAGGGCGCGGCGGCGGTGCAGAACTCGATCGCCGGCATGAACGATATCCGCAGCCAGATCCAGGAAACCTCCAAGCGCATCAAGCGCCTCGGCGAATCCTCGCAGGAGATCGGCGAGATCGTCGAGCTGATTTCCGACATCACCGAACAGACCAACGTGCTGGCCCTGAACGCCGCCATCCAGGCCGCGTCGGCCGGCGAGGCGGGGCGCGGCTTCTCGGTCGTGGCCGAGGAAGTGCAGCGGCTGGCCGAGCGCTCGGCCGAGGCGACGAAGCAGATTGCCGCCATCGTCAAGACCATCCAGGCCGACACCCACGATGCCGTGTCGGCGATGGAAAACTCGACCCGCGGCGTGGTCGACGGCGCCCGCCTGTCGGACGCCGCCGGCCAGGCGCTGGCCGAGATTTCCGCGGTGTCGCAGAACCTCGCCCAGCTGATCGCGGACATCTCGTCCGATACGCAGCGTCAGGCCGGGATCGCCACGCAGGTGGCGGCCGGCATGCAGGAGATTCTGCGCATCACCGAAAAGACCAGCATCGGCACCCAGGCGACGGCCGGCTCGGTCGGCGAACTGGCCGATCTCGCGGTCGAGCTCAAGGGCTCGGTCGCCGGTTTCAAGGTATAGCGCTCATGGCTCCGATGGACCACCCCGCACCATGAGACACGCTGCCTTCACCAAGTCCCAAGCTGGCAAATGGACCCGCCCCTCCCATCCTCCCCTCGCGGGGAGGCTTCCAATTGGCTCGCTTCGCTCGGCTAACCCCCGGCGCGCTTGCCCACGTATTTCACGCTAATGCCAGCCATGGTACTGAGCACCAACCGCGCATGATGAACGCTGCCGCCGAACTCGACATCGGACCGCTGACCTGGGTCAAGGGCGAGATCGATCTCGCCCTCGAACGGGCCGGCGCGGCGCTGGAGCGTTACGGCGCCGACACCGCCGACGTTGCGTCGCTCAGGCAGGCGCGCGGCCACCTGCACCAGGCGCACGGCGCGCTGGCCATCGTCGGGCTCGACGGCCTGACGCAGTTTTCCGATACGCTGGAACACCTGCTGGCAGCGTGCGATGCGAGCGTGCTCGAAGACGGCGCCGTGCCCTGGTCCGCTACCGTCGGCACCGCGGCGCAGCACGCGCTGGCCGCCATCCGCCATTACCTCGACGACCTCGTCGGCGGCCTGCCCGACCAGCCGCTGCGCCTCTACCCGATCTACCGCGACGTGGTCGTCGCGCGCGGCCTGCCCGCGCCGCCGCCGTCCGACCTGTTCTTCCCCGACCTGACGCAACGTCCGCCCCGCCGCGAGCGCGAACCGGCGCCGCTGGCGCCGCAGGCCGTCGCCGTGCGCCTCAAGGCGGCACGGCTCGGCTACGAGCGCGGCCTGCTCAAGTGGCTGAAGAACGATGCCAGGGGCATCACCGAGATGCGCAATTCGGTGGCGGTGATCGAAATGACGCAGACCGTCCCCGCCGCGCGGGCCTTCTGGTGGGTGACGCTGGCCTTCCTCGACGCCCTCGCCGGCGCCGCCTTGCCGGTCGACGCCCAGGCGCGGCGGCTCGGCGCGCGCATCGACGCGCAGATCCGGAAACTGCTCGAAGGTTCGGGCACGGTGTCCGAGCGCCTGATGCGCGACACGCTGTACAGCGTGGCCATCGCCCGGGCAACCGCCGGCGACCACCTCGAATGCGTGCGCGCCGCCTATCGCCTGTCCGGTCTGGTGCCGGCGCGCGTCGGCGCGACCGATGCCGACGCGCAACGCCCCCTGCTGCGCGCCGTGCGCGAGCGGCTGCAGGCGGCGATGGACGAATGGAGCCGCTTCTGCGCCGGCACGGCCGCCGCCCTGCCCGCTTTCCACGATCATGTCGGCCGCCTCGACGGGCAGGCGGCGCAACTCGGCCAGCCCGATTTCGCACGCCTTGCCGGCGCCGTCACCGCGTATGCCAACCAGTTGCGCCGCGACCCGCTGCGCCACGACGAGTCGGCGGCGCTGGAAATCGCCACGGCCCTGCTGCTGCAGGAGAGCGCCCTCGACAACTTCGCCTCCCTCGATGCCGAGTTCGCCCACCAGGCCGATGTCGTCGTCGTGCGCATCGGGGCCATGATGCGCGGCGAGGCGCCGGCGTCGGCCGAACTGCCGCAGCTCGACGAGATGGGCCGCCGGGCGCAGGAGCGCCTGCTGATGAGCCAGGTGGCGAAGGAAATCCTCGTCAACCTCGGCAGCATCGAACAGACGCTCGACTCCTTCTTCCGCGACCCGACGCGCACCGCCGAGCTGGCGGGCCTCGCCAACCCGGTGAACCAGGTCGCCGGCGCGCTCGCCGTGCTGGGCCAGGAGCGCGCCGCCGCCGTGCTGCGCGAGGCGGAAGAACGCATCGCCACCTTCGGGCAGCCGGACTACGCGCCCGATCAGGCCGATTTCGAGGAGGTCGCCGGCAAGCTTTCCGCTCTCGGCTTCTTCGTCGAGAGGCTGCCATCCGGCAGCGCCGACATCGACGCCATCCTCAATCCGCCTGCGCCGCCCGCCGCGGCGGAAGAGCCGGCCGTACCCAGCGTCGAGGCCGAACTCGAAGCCGCGCGGCGCATGACCCAGACCCTGGCCGGCGCCCTGCGCGACGCGCCCGAAGACGCTCTGTTGCGCACCGAAATTCGCCAGAACCTCGCCGCCCTGCGCGAAGACGCCCGCCTGGTGGCCGACGACGCGCTCGAACGGCAGGCCGACAACGCCATCGCCGCGATCGATGCCGGACAGACCACCGCGCATATCGAGGAAGCCGTCGCCGGCATGGCCCCCGCGGTTCCGGAAGCGCCGACGCCCTCGCCCGAAGCCCTGCGGCTGGCGGCGGCGGGCAGCGCCGCGATCGATGCCGAACTGCTCGCGATCTTCCTCGAAGAAGCCCACGAGGTGCTGGCCACCATCGCCGAAGCCTATCCGCACGCGCGCGCCGCGCCCGAGGACCACGCCGCCCTCGTCGTTCTGCGGCGCGCCTTCCATACCCTCAAGGGCAGCGGCCGCATGGTCGGCCTGGCGGACCTCGGCGAGGCCGCCTGGGCCGTCGAGCAGGTGATGAACGGCTGGTTGCAGCAGGAGAAGGAGGCGACGCCGGCCCTGCTCGACATGATCGGCCTGGCGCACGAGCTCTTCCGTGCCTGGGTGGCGCAACTCGAAAGCGGCGGTGGCGCCGGCCGCGACGCGACCGAGCTGGCGGCACGCTGCGAGCGCCTGAGGAGCGGCGAGGACGCGTCCGTCCCGCTCGCGGTGCCGCCCGTCGAAGTGCCGCCGGCCGCTGTCGTCGAGGCCGCCGCCGAGCCTCCGCCGACCGAAGATGCCGTGCCGCCCGTGCCGGACGAGTCGGCCATGCCGCCGGAATCCGCGCGCGCGCCGGTGCTGCAGCTCGTCCATTCGGCAGCGCCCGAGCCGGAGCCGGTCCGCGT
>CAZWFC010000168.1:0-5936 GCA_964632965.1 uncultured Rhodocyclaceae bacterium | reverse complement strand
TCGGACAGGATGTCGCCGAACAGGTTGGTGGTGACGATGACGTCGAACTGCCAGGGATTGAGCACCAGCTGCATGGCGCAGGCGTCGACGATGCGCTGGTCGCACTCGATGCGGCCCTCGTACTTCTTCGCCACCTCCAGCGTCGTTTCGAGGAACAGGCCGGTCAGGGCCTTCATGATGTTGGCCTTGTGCACAATCGTCACCTTCTTGCGGCCGTTCTTGACGGCGTAGTCGAAGGCGTATTCGGCGATGCGCCGGCAGCCGGCGCGGGTATTCACGCCCGTGGCCATGGCCACGGCATGCGGATCGCCGTCGATCGGAATGTAGTGCTCGAAGCCGACGTACAGGCCTTCGTTGTTCTCGCGCAGCAGCACCAGGTCGATGTCCTCGTAGCGGCCGCCGGGAATGATCGTATAGGCCGGGCGCACATTGGCGTAGAGCTTGAACTCCTCGCGCAGGCGCACATTGGACGAACGATAGCCGCCGCCCACCGGCGTTTCCAGCGGCCCCTTGAGCGCCAGCCGGGTGCGGCGGATCGAATCGAGCGCCGCCTGCGGCAGCGGGTCGCCGGATTCCTTCATCCCGGCCAGTCCGGCCTGGCGGATTTCCCAATCGAAGCGCGCGCCCAGCGCATCGAGGACCTTGACGGTGGCATCGACGATCTCGGGCCCGATGCCGTCGCCCGGAATCAGGGTCGCGGGTATGGCGGCCTGGTTTGTTGCTGACATGATTTCCACTCCTGTTGTTTGTTATTTGAAATGCATTTTTTTGCGACGGTAAAACGATTGTCCGGCAACGACTCATCCGACTTCAGGATACGGTTTCCGCTTCCTCTTCCACTTCCTCGTCCTCCGGGTCGGCAACCGACTCCGGCTCCAGCAGCGGCAAGACCACCGCCACTTCCGGCGCCGGCAGTTCCTCGACATTGCGCAGCCGCCGCTGGATCGCGCGCGTCCGCACGCCGACTTCGGAAAACTGGTTGGTGGCGGCTTCCAGCTTCTTCTGTGTCGCCGCTACCACCTCGCCGAACTTGCCGAATTCCGTCTTCACGGCGCCGAGCAGGGTCCACACCTCCGAGGAGCGCTTCTCGATGGCCAGCGTCTTGAAGCCCATTTGCAGGCTGTTCAGTATCGCCGCCAGATTCGTCGGCCCGGCGATCACCACCCGGTAGTCGCGCTGCATCGCCTCGGACAGGCCGGGGCGGCGCAGCACTTCGGCGAACAGCCCCTCGGTCGGCAGGTAGAGGATGGCGAAGTCGGTCGTATGGGGCGGATAGACATACTTGTCGCGGATGTTTTTCGCCTCGGCCCGGACCCGGTCTTCGAGCGCCTTGGCGGACGTCTTGATGCCCTCCTCGTCGGCGCTCTCGTGGGCGTCGAGCAGGCGCTGGTAGTCCTCCAGCGGAAATTTGGCGTCGATGGGCAGCCAGACCGGCTGGTCGTCCTGCCTGCCGGGCAGCTTGAGGGCGAATTCCACGCGCTCGCCGCTGGCGGGCCGGGTGGCGACGTTGGTCCCGTATTGTTCGGGCGTCATTATCTGCTCGATGATCGCGCCCAACTGGACTTCGCCCCAGGTGCCGCGCGTCTTGACGTTGCTCAGCACCCGCTTCAGGTCGCCGACGCCCACCGCCAGCGCCTGCATCTCGCCGAGGCCGCGCTGCACCTGTTCGAGACGGTCGGAGACGAGCTGGAAGGACTGGCCGAGGCGATGCTCCAGCGTGGCGTGGAGCTTCTCGTCGACCGTGCGGCGCATTTCCTCCAGCTTGGCGGTGTTGTCGGCCTGGATTGCCGACAGGCGCTCGTTGAGCACGCTGCGCAACTGCTCCGCGCTCTGCAGGTTGCCCTGGGCCAAGCCCGTCATATGCTGGGCCACCGATTCCTGGATGATGGAAAGCTGGTTCCTGACCTGATTGCCGTTGCCGTCGAGCTGCGCGCGCAAGGCGGTCGCCATCGCCGTCAGTTGCGTGCCGACATTCGTTTTCAGGGATTCGAGAACCTGCTGGTTGGCCGCCGTCAGCGCCTCGAAGCGTTCCTGTATCCGTTGCTCGAAAATCGCTGCGTTTTCCATCAGCGCATCGCGGCTCTTCATGCTCTCGGCGGCGAGATTGCCGACCGCCTGCGTGAGTTCGCCGCGCAGCCCGGCGAGGGCTTCGGCGAGCTCCTTGCGGCCGGAAGCCTGCGACAGATCGAGGGTCGCCAAGCGCTGATCGAGCTTGCCCTCGAAACTCTGGAAGGCCGCAACCAGTTCGCCGCGACCGGTGCGGGATTCCGCGACCACCTGCGACAGCTTCTCGTCGAGGGCGCCGCGCACCACGTCGAGCCCCCCGGCCGTGGCCTGGGCCACCCCCTGGACATGCGTCGTGACCGCGCCCAGCCCGCCTTCGACCTTGTTGATCGAAACCTGGAGTTCCCGCGTAGCCCGATCGAGCTGGTCGAGCTGCATCAGGACACCCACCGGCGTCACCGCCCGCGCCCCCCGGACCAGCAGCACGATCTGCAAGAGCAGGACGACGCCCAGCAGCACAAGAACATAGGTTTCCATCATGTCGCGACCTCTCGATGATCATTGCGGTCGATCATAGCGCAAGGCAGTCGGTTTGCGACTCCGCGCCGCGGCGAACCGGCGCTCAAAAACCACCGGGATCGGGCATCATGGGCGGAGTCCACGCCGAGGAATCGCGCCATGTCCGCCCGCCTGATCGTTGCCGCCCTGCTCTTTCCCTTCGCCATCTGCGGCTATGGCCATGCCGCCGCCGAGAAGCGCGTGGCGCTGGTGATCGGCAACGACAGTTACCAGGACGTGACCAAACTCGAAAAAGCCGCCAACGATGCGCGGGCGATCGGCCTGCAACTGAAGAAAGTCGGCTTCGAGGTAATGTCCTATTCCAACCTGAATCGCCGCGAGATGAACCAGGCCATCGGCCAGTTCGTCGACAAGGTGGCCGGCGGCGGCGTCGGCATCTTCTTCTATGCCGGCCACGGCGTGCAGGCGGGCGGCAGCAATTTCCTCTTGCCCGTCGATATCAAGGTCAAGAACGAGCAGGACCTGATCGACGAGGCCGTCGACATGCAGCGGGTGCTGGAGCGGCTGTCCGACGCCAAGGCGAAACTGAGTCTGCTGGTCATCGACGCCTGCCGCGACAACCCGTTCAAGAAAGCCTACGGACGCAGCATCGGCGCCGGCCGCGGCCTGGCCATCCCGCAGGCGCCGAACGGCACGCTGGTCGTCTATTCGGCCGGCATCGGCCAGCAGGCGCTCGACAAGCTCTCCGACGCCGACCACAACCCGAACGGCCTGTTCACGCGCGAATTCCTGCCCCTGATCGCCACCCCCGGCCTGCGCCTCGACGAAGCCGTGAGAAAGCTGAGAAGCACCGTCATCGCCAAGGCCAAGGGCGTCGGCCACGACCAGAACCCGGCGATCTACGACCAGACCGATGGCGATTTCTACTTCATCAGCGGTCCGGTCACGATCAACGTCCAGCCCGCGCAACCGCTCGCCGCACCGGCCACCGCCACCCCCAGCGCCGCCGCGGTCGAACTCGAATTCTGGAGCAGCATCAAGGCCAGCGGCGACAAGGCGGACTTCGAGGAATACCTGCGGCAATACCCGCGCGGCAGCTTCGCCGGCATCGCCAGGAACCGCATCAAGGCGTTCGCCGCGCCGCCGGTCGCCGCCGCCCAGCCCGCCGGGAAATCCTTCGCCGCGGGCGACGACGTCGATGTCGAATGGAAAGGCAGCTGGTATCCCGCCAGCGTCCTCGAAGTCAAGCCGCAGGGAAAGTACCGTATTCACTACGAGGGCTACGACGGCAGCTGGGATGAAACCGTCGGCCCCGGTCGCATCCGCGCAAGAAACTAGCCCCGCCGCTTACGCCGATAGTAATATCCATGCCTGTTGCCGAACGGGCATGGCATTTCCAAAAACAATTCAGCGTGAATACGCATTACCTTTCCATCCGTTCCCTGCTGCTCGCGCTGGTCGCCGCCGTCGTCCTGCCGCTCGTGGCGATGCTCGCCTACAGCATCTACGAGGAATCGCGCCACGGCGTCGAGCAGGCGCGGACCAGCGTGCGCACGCTGGCCAAGATCATCGCCGCCAACACCTCGCGGACCCTGGCCACCAACCGGGAAGCGCTGGAGACTCTCGCCCGGCGCCCATTGATGCGGCTCGTCGATGGCGCGCGCTGCGATCCGATACTGGCCGATTTCCAGTCCCTGTTCCCGCGCTTCGCCAACCTGACGACCATCGACATGAACGGCCTTGCCGTCTGCTCGGCCGTGCCGCAGCCGGGCGGGAAGCCGGTCAACGTCGCCAGGACGGAATGGTTCCGGCGCGCGCTGGCCGAAAAGCGCTTTCTCGCCGGCAATCCGTTTCTCGGCCCGATCACCGGCAAATGGGTTTCGGTGCTCATCGCACCCATCGTCGATGACGGCAACGACATCAAGGGCTTCATGGGACTGCCCCTCGACATGTCGGCCTACGATCCGAATATCGCCGCCGCACCGATGGCGCCGGGCACACGCTACGGCATCCTGAGCGCGAACGCCCGCCTGATATGGCGCAACGAGGACCCGGAGAAGCTGCTCGGCAAGGACGTCCAGGATCTCGGCATCGTCAGGCAGACACTGGCCACCAGGGACGGCGAATACGAAGGCACCGGCAGCGATGGCGTCCATCGCTTCTACGCCGTTGCGCCCATCCCGGAGGCGGACTGGTACGCCTATGTCGGCGTTCCCTCGCAGCCGATCTACGCAGCGGCATACGCGAACGCGATCCGCAACTCGCTGCTCGGGCTGGTCGCCTTGCTGGGCTTCGCCGGGCTGGCGCTGTTTTTCGCCCACCGCATTGCGCGGCCGGTCCTGTCCCTCGCCGCGACCGCCCGCCAGCTCAAGGACGGCAAGGCCGAGGTGCGCGCCGTCGTCGAAGGCCCGGGCGAAGTGGCGGAAGTCGCCGCGGAATTCAACGAAATGGTCGATGCCCTGCAATCGGCGGAGCACGAGCTGCGCCGACTCAATGCCGAACTGGAGCAGCGCGTGGCGAGACGCACCGCGGAGCTCGAAAACGCCAACAAATCGCTGGAGACCTTCTCCTATTCGGTCTCCCACGACCTGCGGGCACCGCTGCGCGCCATCAACGGCTATGCCCAAATGCTCGTCGAGGACGAACGCGACCGCCTGTCCGAACAAGGCAGGAACACGCTCGATCGCGTCACCGCCAACACGGCCAAGCTCGGACACCTGATCGACGACGTCCTCGAATACTCGCGCGCCGGCCGCCTGCCCCTGAACAAGGCGCCGGTGGACCTCGACAAGCAGGTCGTCGCGGTCACCGACGACCTGCGCGCCGCCTACCCGAACGCCGACATCGAAGTGAAGCTGTTGCCCGTCGTCGACGGCGACGAGGCCATGCTCCGGCAGGTTTTCGCCAACCTGATCGGCAATGCCTGCAAGTTTTCCGCCAGCCGCGAGCATCCGCTGATCGAAGTCGGCGCCGACGAGGATGGCGGATCGCCCGTGTTCTACGTCAAGGACAACGGCGTCGGCTTCGACATGCAATACGCGGACAAGCTGTTCGGCATGTTCCAGCGGCTCCACCGCGACAGCGAATTTCCCGGCACCGGCGTCGGCCTCTCCATCGTCAAGCAACTGATCGAACGGCACGGCGGAAGCATCTGGTTCAAGGCGCACCCCGACGCGGGGGCGACGTTCTTCTTCTCGCTCGCCTGACCCCACCGTGAAGCCGCCGGCCCATGCGGACGTGCCAGCCTGCCGCGGTCCCTTGGACAGCCGCTGGCTCTACGTCGACGGCGACAGCGCCGACTAACCGACCAAGCCGCGCATCGTCCTGCGCATGAAACAGAGGTCTTCCCAGGCTTTCGCCTTGTCCGGCAGCGTGCGCAGCAGGTAGGCCGGATGGTAGGTGACGATCAGCGG
>CAZWFC010000167.1:0-6136 GCA_964632965.1 uncultured Rhodocyclaceae bacterium | reverse complement strand
CCAACTACCAGGACGTGTTCGCCTTCTTCGTCCTCATCGTCGTGCTGATCTTCCGACCCTCGGGTCTGATGGGCGAGAAGGTGTCGGAACGGGCATGATGAACGAGAAGCACAAAGCCCTGCTCGGCACTTTCCTGATCGCGGCGGCGCTGGTCCTCGCCCCCTTCGTAATCGGCAAGAGTTTCGGCAACGCCTGGGTGCGCGTGCTCGACTTCGCCGCGCTCTACATCATGCTGGCGCTGGGCCTCAACATCGTCGTCGGCTTCGCCGGCCTGCTCGACCTCGGCTACATCGCCTTCTACGCCGTCGGCGCCTATCTCTACGCGCTGCTGGCCTCGCCGCACTTCGGCCTGCACTGGCCGGCCTGGGCCATCCTGCCGCTGGGCGCCATGGTGGCGGGGTTGTTCGGCGTGCTGCTGGGGGCGCCGACGCTGCGCCTGCGCGGCGACTATCTGGCCATCGTCACGCTCGGCTTCGGCGAGATCGTGCGCATTTTCATGAACAACCTCAACGCGCCGGTGAACATCACCAACGGCCCCAAGGGCATCGCGCGCATCGACCCGATCAGCATCGGCGGCCAGCCGCTGTCGAAAGCCGTCGAGGTCTTCGGCGTCGAGATTCCCGGGCCGTACCTCTACTACTACCTGTTCGTCGTCCTGGCGCTGGGCATCGTCTTCGTCACCATCCGCCTGCAGGATTCGCGCATCGGCCGCGCCTGGGTCGCCATCCGCGAGGACGAGATCGCCGCCAAGGCCTGCGGCATCGATACGCGCAACGTCAAGCTGCTGGCCTTCGCCATGGGCGCCTCGTTCGGCGGCGTCGCCGGCGGGCTGTTCGCCGGCTTCCAGGAATTCGTCTCGCCCGAGAGCTTCGGCCTGATGGAATCGGTGATGGTGCTGTGCATGGTGGTGCTGGGCGGCATGGGCCACATTCCCGGCGTCATCTTCGGCGGCCTGCTGCTCACCGTGCTGCCGGAAGTCTTCCGCAACGCCGCCGGGCCGGCGCAACTGGCGATCTTCGGCAAGGTGCTGCTCGATCCGGAATCCCTGCGCATGCTGCTGTTCGGCGTGGCGCTGATCGTCGTCATGCTCTACCGCCCGGCCGGCCTGTGGCCCGACGCGCGCCACCGCCGCGAGATGACGGAGAAGAAGGCATGAGCGCACTGCTCGAAGCCCTCGCCATCGGCAAGCGTTTCGGTGGCGTCACCGCGCTGAAGGACGTTTCGCTGACTATCAACGCCGGCGAAATCTACGGCCTCATCGGCCCCAACGGCGCTGGCAAGACCACCTTCTTCAACGTCCTCACCGGCCTCTACCCGAAGGACGGCGGCGAGGTCGTCTTCGCCGGCCGGCCGCTGCGGCTGGGCAGTCCGCACGAAGTGACGCAGGCCGGCATCGCCCGCACTTTCCAGAATATCCGCCTCTTCGCCAACATGACGGCGCTGGAAAACGTCATGGTCGGCCGCCATGCCCGCACCGGCGCCAATGTCGTCGGCGCCGTGCTGCGCGACCGCGCCACGCGCGACGAGGAAGCCGCCATCCGCCGCCGTGCCGAGGAACTGCTGCATTACGTCGGTATCGCCGACCGCGCCGACGACCTCGCGCGCCACCTGCCCTACGGCGACCAGCGCCGCCTCGAAATCGCCCGCGCCCTGGCCACCGAGCCGAAGCTGCTGGCGCTCGACGAACCCGCCGCCGGCATGAACGCCACCGAGACCGCCGCCTTGCGCACCCTGATCCTCGGCTTGCGCAACGACGGCCTCACCGTGCTGCTGATCGAGCACGATGTCAAGCTGGTGATGGGCCTGTGCGACCGCGTCGCCGTACTCGACTACGGCGAGAAGATCGCCGAGGGCGTGCCGGCGGCGGTGCAGAAGGACGCGAAAGTGATCGAGGCCTATCTCGGCGGAGCGGTCGCCTGATGCCGCTGCTCGATATCCTGAATCTCCAGGTCCACTACGGCGGCATTGCCGCAGTGAAGGGTATTTCCTTCGCCGTCGAGGAAGGCGAGATGGTCTGCCTGATCGGTGCGAACGGCGCCGGCAAGACCACGACGCTGAAGGCCATCGCCCGCATGATCGCGGCGCGGGGCGAAATGCACTACGCTGGCTGCCGTCTCGAACAACTGCCCTCGCATGCGCTGATCGGCAAGGGCCTTGCGCTGGTGCCCGAAGGGCGTGGCGTCTTCGCCCGCTTGTCCATCGCCGAGAATCTGGCGATGGGCGCCTACCACCGCGACGACGATGGGATCGCCGCCGACCTCGAACGCATCTACACGTTGCTGCCGCGCCTGCGCGAACGTTCCCAGCAGCTCGCCGGCACGCTCTCCGGCGGCGAGCAGCAGATGCTCGCCATCGGCCGCGCATTGATGGGCCGGCCCAAGCTGCTGCTGCTCGACGAACCGTCGATGGGCCTGGCGCCGCTGATGGTGCAGAAGGTCTTCGAGGTCATCCGCACCGTCGCCGCCCAGGGCGTCACCATTTTGCTGGTCGAGCAGAACGCCCGGCTGGCGCTCGAAACCTGCGCGCGCGGCTACGTCATGGAAAGCGGCAACATCACCATCGCCGACACGGCCGACAATCTGCTCGCCGACTCGCGCGTGCGGGCGGCTTACCTGGGCGAGTAGGTTCCGCTGCCCCGGTCGGCTACTTGCAGGTCGTCGCCAGCCACTTGCCCGAATAGTTCTGCTTCATGGTCATCGGGCCGCGCTTGCCGTCCTGCATGTTGAACGTGGATTCGCCCTGATAGCTTTCCTCGCCCCGGTAGGTGATCGAGCCGGTGCCGGTCATCTTCTGTTCGCCCGTGCATTCGATCTTCCAGGTCGTGGTGTTGCCCGAAACCTTGACGTCCTTCTGCTCGCAGCGCTGGCGGCGATCCTCGTCGGTCTGCGGCGGCTGGCGCTTCTCGGCCTGTTCCTTGGTGACGCAGTGCTTCACCGCCATGGTCATCGCCCCGCCGGCGCCGCCGGGCATCTTGATGCCCATGGCTTCCATCTGCTTGCGCTGCGCCTCGGGAATGGCCGGCATCGCCGGCATGCCGCCGCCGCTTGTCTGGGTGGTGATTTCCCATAGCCCGGGTTTCATGGCGTGGGCGGCGCCCGCAAGGCCGGCACCGATGGCGACGACGGCAAAGAAGAGTTTGCGCATGACGATCTCCTGAGTGGGGTGATGCAGCGAAGACTAATTCGGCCCGACCGCCTTTGCCCGGCGCCGCTCCAGCGCTTTTTCATGGCGTTCCTTGCAGGCGGCGGGGTCCTTTTCGCAGGCTTCGCGCATGGCCTGGCGCATCCGGGTGCCCTCCTTCATGCGCTGGCATTTTTCCGGAGCGGCCTGGCAGCGCTTCTCCTTTTCTTCCGCCGAGAGCGCGCCGCCGGGTCCG
Source organism: uncultured Rhodocyclaceae bacterium (assembly GCA_964632965.1). Taxonomy (GTDB): domain Bacteria; phylum Pseudomonadota; class Gammaproteobacteria; order Burkholderiales; family Rhodocyclaceae; genus Nitricoxidireducens. Next base: position 2,760 of record CAZWFC010000167.1, on the reverse strand, counting down.
GCGGGAGGCGTCTGCGCGGACGCCGGGAACGATGCCGCCAAAATCAGGGCGGCGGCGGCCATTCTTAACATGTTCATGATCCTGTCTCCCGTGAATTCCGGATTGGAGACTTATTGTAGGTCGAACCGGCTAGGGTCTGTTTACATCCAGTCGGCGCACGGCGACTGGATGTAAACAGACCCTACTAGTCCAGTTGCAGGTTGTCGGCGAAAGCCAGGGCCTCGATCTGGGCGCGGTTGACGGTGTCGGCCGACAGGCCCAGCGCGGCGGCGCGGGCGGCGAGCTCGGTCACATCGTCCCGTTCGCAGGCGAGCGCCAGGTCGAGATAGGGTGTGTAGGGGCCGGCGCGGTGCAGCAGGGCTTCGCCGATGGCGGCGGGCAGGCGCATTTCCTTCAGCACGGCATCGATGCGCGAGCCCAGCAGCAGGTCGAGCAGCGAGAACGAACCGGTGATGAAGAGATTGTCGAGTTCGTCCCTGGCGATGGCGCCGGCGGCCGCCAGTTCCATGAAACGGCCGCGCATGATGGCGGTCTGCATCAGCGCCGAGGCGGCCGGGTCGCGGCTGGCGGTGACCAGCAGCAGCGACAGCCACTTGTTGAGCTTGTTGTAGCCGATCATCGTGACGGCGTGGCGGAAGGACTGGATCGGCGTCGCCAGGCCGAAGCCGGCCGAGTTGATGTAGCGCAGCAGCTTGAACGAAATGCTGATGTCCTGCTTGAGGGCGGCCTCGATCTCACCGACTTCGGCGTTCTGCCGCACCAGGTTGAGGATGTGGATGATCTGGGCGTGGCCGGGGTTGAGCTTGTTCGGCAGGGGCGGCAGGCCGTGCAGGAAGAACCAGCCGGCGGCGCCCGAGTAGCCGTTGTCGATGGCGTCGTCGAACGCCGCGTGATCGGCCAGCCCGGTGGCCAGCGGCACGGCCGGCGCGTGGGGCATGTGCGGATGCCTGCGGGCGTCGGCGAGGGCGAAGGCGAAATGCGGCGTGGCGGGCAGTTCGCCGTCCGGCGCGTAGTCGTCGAGACACAGCGGCGTGCCGCCGGCGTCGAGTTGCGCGGCCAGAGCTTGCCCCTGCGGCGTGGCGAAGAGCGGCGCGGGAAACGCCAGCATGGCGTTGGCCGGCGGGCGCCAGTCGAGCAGGGATGCATCCGGGTCCGTGCCGGACAGGCCGACGATGACGTTGCGCGTCGCCGGCCAGATGTCGGCGAGCGTCGCCAGCGTCTGCACGGCCGCGCTTGCCGAGGCGGCATGCACGATCAGGCGCGCGGCGGTGATCGCCTGCTGGCGATTGACGACCGGCTCGCGGCGCACGAAGGTGTTCACTGCGGCGCGGCCGTGAAGGCGTCGGCGAAGAACTCTTCGGCCGGCAGGCCGCGGGCGCAGAAGTCGCGGCGCGCGGCCTCGATCATCACCGGCGCGCCGCAGGCATAGACCTGGAAGCCCGAGAAATCGTTGTGCTCGGCGAGCACGGCCTGATGCACGAGACCGGTGCGGCCCTCCCAGGCGTCGGTGGTGGTCGGCTCGGACAGCACCGGCACATAGCGGATGTGCGCGTGCTGTGCGGCCCATTGTTGCGGCAGATCGGGCAGGTAGAGGCCGGCGCGGTCGCGCGCACCCCAGTAAATCGTCATCGGCCGATGGATGCGGTTGTGAATGGTGAATTCGACGATGGACTTGACCGGTGCGAAGCCGGTGCCGCCGGCCAGCAGGATGATCGGCTTCTGCGACAGCTCTTCGAGCTGGAAGCAGCCGTGCGGGCCCTCGATGCGCAGGATGTCGCGCTCCTTCAGCGTGCCGAAGACCTGCTCGGTGAACAGGCCGCCGGGCACGAGGCGGATGTGCAGTTCGATGAACTCGTCGTCCTGCGGCGCATTGGCGATGGAGAAGGCGCGGCGCCTGCCGTCCTTGAGCAGGAAGTCGATGTACTGCCCGGCGAGGAACTGCAGGCGTTCGCTGGCCGGGAGCTTCAGTTGCATGACGATGACGTCGGGGGCGACGCGGTCGAGCTTGTGCACGCGCACCGGCAGGGTCTTGACGGGGATGTCGTTCTCCGCCTTGGCTTCGCGGCATTCGAGCACCAGGTTGGACTGCGGCGTGGCGCAGCAGGTCAATAGTAACCCCGCGGCGCGCTCCTCGGCCGACAGGGCGTGTTCCTGGGCGGCGCCGTGATCGACGCGGCCGTCGACGAGCCTGCCCTTGCAGGCGCCGCAGGCGCCGTTGCGGCAGCCGTAGGGCAGATGGATGCCGGCGTCGAGCGCGGCCTCCAGCAGGGTGGTGTCGGCGGCGCTCTCGAAACTGTGGCCGCTGGGCTGGAGGGTGACTTTGAAGGCCATGCGATAATCGTCCGATGCGAAGACTGCTGATAATCGGTTGCGGCGACGTGGTGCGCCGCGTGCTGCCGGAACTCGTGCGCCGCTGGCGCGTCTATGCGCTCGTACGCGAGCCGGATGCGGAGCTGCATGCGCTGGGCGTGCTCCAGATCTGCGGCGACCTCGATCGGCCGGCGACGCTCGTGCGTTTGGCCGGGCTGGCGCATGCGGTGCTGCACAGCGCGCCGCCCCCGGAAGGCGGCACCGCGGACACCCGCACGCGCCACCTGATCGCGGCCCTGCGACGGTCGCGGAGTCTACCACGCAGCCTGGTCTATATCGGCACCAGCGGGGTCTATGGCGACTGCCGCGGCGCGCTGGTGGCGGAGTCGCGGCCGCTGCGGCCGCGCACCGCCCGCGCCCGGCGCCGCGCCGATGCCGAGCGGACCCTGC
>CAZWFC010000166.1:0-6156 GCA_964632965.1 uncultured Rhodocyclaceae bacterium | reverse complement strand
CGCAGCGCCTGACCCGCGACCTGAAGTGGAGCGCCGCCGGCGCGCTCGTGCTGGCGCTGGGCGCCGCCTGGGCGCCGCCGCTGGCGCTCATCGGCGCCGCCGCCTATGCCTGGCCGCTGCTGCGGCTGATGGCCCACGCCTGGCGCACCTGGCGCCATGAAATCGTCGCCGCAGGCAGCACGCTGCCGCTGTTGGCCGCCGCCATGGCCGGCCTGTGCCTCGCCCTGGTTTTCGGCGGCCTGCACACCGCTGCCGCCATCGCCGGCGCCGACACGCTGCCCCTCTTCGTCGTCGGCTTCCTGCTGCCGCTGGTCAGCGGCGCCGCCGGCCACCTGCTGCCGGTCTGGCTGCGGCCGGGCATCCAGGACGCCTGGCACCGCGCCAGCCGCGCACGCCTGGCGGCGGGAGCGCGCCTGCGCGCCGTACTCCTGCTGGCGGGCGGCGTGCTGGCCGCGCTCGGCAGCCCGCTCGGTTACGCCTTGGGAGTGTTCGGCGCCCTGTGGCTCGCGCTCGGCATGGCCGGAACGGCGCTCGGGCGGAAGTAGCCGGACAGCGGAACTGTTCCGGCCCGCCGCACATCGAACCAGTGCGAACCGTCCAACCTCGTCGCCCGGAAAAGGAGTTCCCATGGAGGCCAGCCAGCACACCATGAGCAGCCTGTTTGCCCAGCTCGGCCTGCCGGCCGACCCGGCCGCGATCGATGCCTTCATCGCGGCCCACGGACCTCTGGACAAGGGCATCGCCCTCTACCGCGCCCCCTTCTGGACGGCGGCCCAGAGATGCTTCCTCAAGGAGGAGATCATCGAGGACGCAGACTGGGCCGGGGTCATCGACGAACTCAACGTGCGCCTGTCGTAACGGGTTTTGGCGACACTACGTGCCGGCTTTGCCGTCCGGCACTTCAGGAGTTCGCCGGCTCCGCCTGCCAGACGCACTTGCCCTTGCTCGCCTTGGCGATCTCGGCGAGCACGCGCTCGTGTTCGGCGAGTTCCTCGGCGTCGGCGCGCAGTACGCGCAGCGGCGCGCGCGAAGCCATGGCGAAGGCGGCCGTCGCGGCCGCGGGCGCGTCGAGTTCCATCATCAGGCTTTCCTGGCCGCGCGTCATGGCGAGGTAGACCTCGGCGAGGAGTTCCGCGTCGAGCAGGGCGCCGTGCAACTGGCGGTTGGAATTGTCGATGCCGAAATCCTTGCACAGCGCGTCGAGCGAATTGCGCCGGCCGGGACGTGCCTCGCGCGCCATCTTCAGCGTGTCGGTGACCTGCGGGCAGATGTCCGCGACCTTCTCCAGGCCGAGCAGGGCGAACTCGGCATCGAGGAAGCCGACGTCGAAGGCGGCGTTGTGGATCACCAGCTCGGCGCCGCGGATGAACTCGACGAGGTCGGCGGCGATGGCGGCGAACAGCGGCTCGCCGGCGACGCGTTCGTTGGTGATGCCATGCACCTGCATGGCGCCGGCGTCGATTTCGCGCTGCGGGTTGATGTAGGTGTGGAAGCGCCTCTCGGTCAACTGGCGCCCGGCCAGTTCGACGCAGCCGATCTCGACGACGCGATGTCCCTGCGCCGGGTCGAGGCCGGTGGTTTCGGTGTCCAGCACGATGCGTCGCGTCATCTCAAACGCCCCTTCTCACCTGTTCGACGCCGCGCCGCGCCAGTTCGTCGGCGCGCTCGTTCTCGACGTGGCCGTTGTGGCCGCGCACCCAGTGCCATTCGAGCTGGTGCTGCGCCGCCAGGGCGTCGAGCACGCGCCAGAGATCCTCGTTCTTGACCGGGTCCTTGCCGGCGGTCTTCCAGCCGCGCCGCTTCCAGCCGTGTATCCACTCGGTGATGCCCTTCATCACGTACTGCGAGTCGGTATGCACGCGCGCCGTCACCGGGCGCTTCATGGCGCGCAGCGCCTCGATCACCGCCATCATCTCCATGCGGTTGTTGGTGGTCAGCCGTTCGCCGCCGAAGAGTTCCTTCTCCGTGCCGTTGGCGCGCAGGATCGCGCCCCAGCCGCCGGGGCCGGGATTGCCGCTGCACGCGCCGTCGGTGTAGATGTCGATGATGCCGGTTTCGTCCATTGCGGTTTCGTTCATTGGTTTTTCGTCAGGGGATCGTTTCTTTGCGCCACCGGCATCAGCGCCTTGGCGGCGGCCTTGCGGTCGTTCCAGCTCGGCGTGATGAGCCGCATGCCATGCACGTGCTTGACGGCCTGGATCACATACACGGCGCCGGCGATGGGCCACCAGCGGTCGCCGGCGAGGTCGAGAAACTTGAAGCGGTGCAGCCATTTTTCCTGCGTCACGGCCGGCGCGTAGCAGCCGAAGGCGCCGGCGCGCGGCTCCAGGCCGAGCAGCGCGAACCAGTCCTTGAGGCGCGGCACGCTGATGTAGCGGCCGCGCCAGGGCGGCAGCTGCGCGCGCCTTGAAAGCTTGCGCTTGGCGCCCCAGAGGCTGAAGGGATTGAAGCCGGCCACCACCACGCTGCCCTCGGGCACGAGGATGCGCTCGACTTCGCGCAACACCTGGTGCGGGTTGTCGTCGAACTCCAGCACATGCGGCAGCACGACGAGATCGACGCTGTTGGCGGCGAAGGGCAGGTGATGCAGGTCGCTGCGCACGGTGGCCAGACCGCCGCGGTCGTCGCAGCGGAAGCGGAAGGGCATGCGGTTGGCGCTCAGGTAGTCGAGCGCCGGCAGGCCGAGCTGGACGGCGTTGAAGCCGAAAATGTCGGCGACGATCTGGTCGTGCTTCTTGCGTTCCCAGTCGTAGACATAGCGGCCCTGGGGCGTTGCCAGCCAGTCGGAAAATCCCTGTATCGACATTACAATGTGTCTATGGACGCTCTCGAAATCATCGGATTGCCCGCCTTCGCGGACAACTACATCTGGGTACTGCGGCGCGGCGGCCACGCGGCCGTCGTCGATCCCGGCGATGCCGCGCCCGTGCTGGACTACCTGGCCGCCAGCGGCGCGCGGTTGTGCGCCATCCTCGTCACCCACCACCACCACGACCACATCGACGGCATCGACGCGATTGTCGCACGCCACCCGGTTCCGGTTTACGGCCCGGCGACGGAAGGCATCGCCGCGGTCGATAGTCCGCTCGCCGACGGCGACCGGGTCGTCCTGCCGGAGCTTGCCGCCGAGTTCGCGGTGCTCGGCGTTCCCGGCCATACGCGCGGACACCTGGCCTATTATCGCCGAGGCACGCTGTTCTGTGGCGATACGCTGTTCGGGGCCGGCTGCGGACGCCTGTTCGAAGGCACGCCCGAGCAGATGCAGGCCTCGCTGGCGCGCCTCGGCGCCCTGCCCGACGACACCGGAATCTATTGCGCCCACGAATACACCCAGGCCAATCTGCGCTTCGCCGTCGCGGTGGAGCCCGACAACAGCGCCGTGCAGGCGCGCGCCGAAGAAGCCGCCGCACTGCGCAACCGCGGCGCGCCGACGATCCCCTCGACGCTGGCGCTGGAACACGCCACAAATCCCTTCCTGCGCTGGGAGGCGCCCACCGTGATCGCCGCCGCCACGGCCCGGCTCGGCCATGCGCCCGCCGATGCGGTCGAAGTCTTCGCCGCGATCCGCGAGTGGCGCAACCGTTTCTAGTGCATGGCCGCAGTATCATTGCGGTTTTTCCCAGCCCCTCCGGAGGATACAAGATGCATAACGCGCTCCGCGCCGCCCTGCTTGCCGCCGCCATTGCCGCCGCCCTGCCCGCCCTCGCCGCCGACAAGGTGAAGGTCGGCTTCCTGTCCACCCTGTCCGGCCCCGGCGCCGGCCTCGGCGTCGATATCCGCGACGGCTTCCAGCTCGCCGTCAAGCAGCTCGGCGGCAAGTTCGGCGGCCTGCCGGCCGAAGTCATCGTCGCCGACGATGCGCAGAACCCCGACACCGCCAGGCAGACCACGGAGAAATTCCTCAAGAAGGACAAGGTCGACTTCATGACCGGCATCGTCTTCTCCAACCTGATGCTCGCCGTCGGCAAGCCGGTGTTCGACAGCCAGACCTTCTACGTCTCCGCCAACGCCGGCCCCTCGCAGTACGCGGGCGCCGACTGCAATCCCTACTTCTTCAACGTCGCCTGGCAGAACGACAACCTGCACGAGGCCGTCGGCAAGTACGTCAACGACCAGGGCCTGAAGAACGTGGTGCTGGTGGCCCCCAACTACCCCGGCGGCAAGGACGCCATGAGCGGCTTCAAGCGCTTCTACAAAGGCAAGGTCGCCAACGAGATCTACACCAAGATGGGCCAGCTCGACTACGCCGCCGAACTCGCGCAGATCCGCGCGACCAAGCCCGATGCGCTGTTCTTCTTCCTGCCGGGCGGCATGGGCATCAACTTCGTCAAGCAGTTCGTCGCCGCCGGCCTGTCCAAGGAAGTGCGCCTGTTCGCGCCGGGCTTCTCGGCCGACGAGGACGTCATCAAGGCCGTCGGCGCGCCGATGCTGGGACTGTTCAACTCCAGCCACTGGGCGCACGACATGGACAACGCGACCAACAGGAAATTCGTCGCCGACTTCCAGGCGGAATACAAGCGCCTGCCCTCGCTCTACGCCTCGCAGGGCTTCGACGCGGCGCTCCTGATCGACGCCGCGGTGCGCGACAGCAAGGGCAAGCTCGACGACAAGGCCGCCGTGCGCAAGGCGCTGGAAGCGGCCAAGTTCCAGTCGGTGCGCGGCGCCTTCAAGTTCAACCGCAACCACTACCCGGTGCAGGACTACTACCTGCGGCTGATCCGCCAGGACGGCCAGGGCCGCGTCACCAACAAGCTGATGGGCACCATCTTCACCCAGCACGCCGACGCCTACGTCGATCAGTGCAAGATGAAGTGACGCCCGGGCGGCGGGCACGCGCCCGCCGCCGTTGCCGATGGCCCAGCTAATCCTCGAACAGGCCTTGAACGGCCTGCAATTCGGCCTGATGCTGTTCCTGCTCGCCGCCGGGCTGACGCTCGTGTTCGGCATCATGGACATGATCAACCTGTCGCACGGCTCGCTCTACATGGGCGGGGCCTATCTCGCCGCGGCCGCGGCGCAGGCCTCGGGCTCGTTCGCCGTCGGCGTGCTGGCCGCCGTCGCCGGCATGATAGGCGTCGGCGCGCTGCTCGAACTCCTCGTGCTGCGCCATTTCTACCGGCGCGACCATCTCTCGCAGGTGCTCGCCACCTTCGCCCTGATCCTGATCGCCAACGAACTCGTGCGCATCGTCTGGGGGCCGCAACCCATGCTGCTCAACCCGCCCGAGGCGCTGGCCGGCCCGTTCGAGATCGCCGGCTTCAGCTACCCGAGCTACCGCTACCTGATCATCGCCGTCGGCGTCGCGGTCGCCGCCTTCCTCTACCTGCTGGTGACGCGCACGCGCATCGGCATGTGGGTGCGCGCCGGCGCCGCCAACCGCGAGATGACCGAAGCCATGGGCATCAACGTGCGCCGCCTGTTCACCGCCATCTTCGCGCTCGGCGCGGCGCTTTGCGCCATCGCCGGCAGCCTGCTCGGGCCGCTCCTGGCCGTGCAGGTGGGCATGGGCGAGAGCATCCTGATCCTCGCCTTCGTCGTCATCGTCATCGGCGGCATCGGCTCGATCCGCGGCGCACTGGTCGGCAGCCTGCTGGTCGGCATGGTGGACACCCTCGGCCGCGCCCTGCTGCCGACGCTCTTGCGCGCGGTGGCGTCCAGCGAAGTCGCCGGCAACCTCGGTCCGGCACTGGCGTCGATCCTGATCTACGCGCTGATGGCGGCGGTACTTTTCTGGAAGCCGCAAGGCCTGTTCCCGGCGCGCGGATGATGGGCGGTATGGGTACAGATGCAGACTCTTTCAACGCAGAGAGCGCAGAGACGCAGAGGAAAGGCGGGCGCTGGTTCGGGTGTGCCGACTTGGTCTTCTCCGCGTCCTCTGCGCCTCCGCGCCCTCTGCGTCGAGAGCGGTTAACGACCGGACGCGGGACGAATCGGCCGTGAAACGACTGCGCGAACCCCTGCTGCTGACCGCCGCCGCCGCGCTGCCCTTCCTGCTCGCCGCGACGGGCAACGAGTTCTACACCGGCATGGCGACGCGCATGATGATCTTCGCGCTCGCCGCCACGGCGCTCAACCTCGTCGTCGGCTACGGCGGCATGGTCGCCTTCGGCCACGCCGCCTTCTTCGGCCTCGGCGCCTATACCGTCGCGCTGTGCT
>CAZWFC010000165.1:0-6164 GCA_964632965.1 uncultured Rhodocyclaceae bacterium | reverse complement strand
TCGCCGAGCGCGCTCGCCAGAGCCGCCAGCTTCGACGCGCCCTTGCCGTTGGTGAACAGCAGCGGGCAGTCGCGGTCGCGCACATGCACGGACCAGATGCCTTCCACCGGATTCAGCCAGGAGCGCTCCTCGACATGGAAGCCGATGGCCGCCAGCCGGGCCTGCATGGTGGCGATGGAGGATTCGAGCGAGGCATCCTTGCCGGCGATGAAGTGTTCTGTGTGCATGGTGAGTATCCTGCGAGTGGGTCGATGTCGCGTCGGGTCTAGACGCCGGTGCGCCGGGTCATGTGCATGAAGTGCTCGTAGCGGCGCGGATGTATCCGTCCGGCGGCCGCCGCCTGCTTGATGGCGCAATCGGGTTCCGCCTCGTGGCGGCAGTCGCGGAAGCGGCACCGGCCCATGTAGGGACGGAACTCGACGAAGGCGTTCTCGATGTCGCCCAGCGTCAGGTGCGCGAGGCCGAATTCCTGCAAGCCGGGACTGTCGATGACCGTGGTCGCGGCGTCGAGACGGTAGAGTCGGGCGTAGGTCGTGGTGTGCTTGCCGGAGTCGAGGGCGGTGGATATTTCGCGCGTCGCCGCCGCGGCGCCCGGGATCAGCGCATTGACGAGCGTCGACTTGCCCATGCCCGACTGGCCGACGAGCACGGAAAGATGGCCGTGCAGGTAGGGCAGCAGGGGGGCGGCATCCTGCGTCGCGCTGAGTTCGAGTACCGGGTAGCCGAGCGCGGCGTAGGGGGCGAGCTGCGCGCGTGCGGCGGCGATGCGGTCGGTGAGGTCGCACTTGTTGAGAACGATGACGGCGCGAATCCGGTCGTGTTCGATGGCGACGAGGGCGCGCGACAGCAGTTCGTCGCTGAAGCCCGGTTCGGTGGCGACGACGAGCACGACCTGGGTGGCGTTGGCGGCGATCAGCTTCTGGCGGTAGGCGTCGCTGCGGTAGAGCAGAGAGCTGCGCGGCAGGTGGTCGGCGATGCGCGCCTGACCGCTGCCGGCGGGTTCGAGCGCGATGCGGTCGCCGCAGGCATAGATGCTGCGCTTGCCTTTCGGCGTCGCCTGCCAGGTGCTGCCGTCGTCGGCCGCGACCTCGTAGTGCCGCCCGAAGGCGGCGACTATCGTGCCGTGCAGACTCAAAGCTTGAACAGCGCGTCGATCTTCGCTGCGCAGATGAAGTCGTTCTCGCTGAGGCCGCCGATGGCGTGGGTCGTGTAAGTGGCCGTGCACTTGTTGTAGCCGACCGCGAGATCGGGGTGGTGATCCTCGCGATGCGAGATCCAGGCCGTCGCGTTGGCGAAGGCCATGGTCTCGTGGTAGTTTCTGAAATGCCAGGTCTTGACGATGGCGTTGCCCAGGCGCGACCAGCCGTCGAGCTGCTTGATCATCTCAGCGGCTGCGGCGTCGGTCAGCGGCGGCACGCCGCCTTCGCAGGGTTTGCACTTGCCCTTGGCCAGATCGCATGCGGCACCCATGGCGGTCTCCTACTTGAACTTGTAGAACTGCTGGTTGAGGTAGGCGGCGACATGCTCCTCGTCCTCCGGGAACCACTTTGCCCCGGTCTGCGCCGAGCAGGCGGCGACGCGCTGGCCGAGTGCCGCCCTGTCGTTGATGAGCCGCGGCGAACGCGTGTAAATCCTGCTGCCGTCGCCGCCGAACTGCTTGACGTGGCAGGAGACGCATTGCTTGTCGTGGAGAGGTTTGCCGAGCTTGGGGTCGCCGCCGGCGAAGCTCGACGTGGCGACGGCCAGCAGTACCAGAATCAGGGAGTGGCGCATGTCTGCTCCTTTCAAAGTGCCTTCAGCCGGGCGATGCGCAGGCTGGCGGGCGGGTGGGAGTCGTAAAACAGCGAATGCAGCGGGTCGGGTGTCAGCGTCGCCGCGTTGTCCCGATAAAGTTTGACCAGTGCGGCGACGAGTTCGTTCGCCGCGGATTGCTGAGCGGCGTAGGCATCGGCCTCGAACTCGTGCCGGCGCGACAGTTGCGAGGTCAGCGGCGCGAACGGGAAGCTGAACACCGGCAGCACCAGCGAAAACAGGATCAGGGCCATCGCCGTGCCGGACGCGGCGACGCCCAAGCCCTGGTAGAAGGCGGGTTCGGCGATCAGTTGTCCCAGCAGCCAGAGCAGGGCGAGGCTGACGGCAGCGAGCAGCGCCACGCGTTTCCAAACGTGGCGATGCTTGAAGTGACCGAGTTCGTGGGCGAGCACGGCCTCGACTTCGGCCGGGGCGAGTTTTTCCAGCAGGGTATCGAAGAAGACGATGCGGCGCGCCTTGCCGAAGCCGGTGAAATAGGCGTTGCCGTGGGCCGAGCGGCGCGAGCCGTCCATGACGAAGAGGCCGGAGGCGGCGAAGCCGCAACGCGCCAGCAGGGCGTCGATGCGTGCCTTGAGGGCGGCGTCTTCGAGCGGAACGAACTTGTTGAACAGCGGCGCGATCAGCGTCGGGTAGAGCAGCAGCACCAGCAGGTTGAATCCCAGCCAGAACAGCCAGACGTAAAGCCACCAGCGCTCGCCCATCGCCGCCATCAGCCAGAGGACGGCGAACAGCACCGGGCTGCCGATGAGCACCGCGAGGACCGTGCTCTTGAGCAGGTCGGAAACGAACAGCGCCGGCGTTGTCTTGTTGAAGCCGAAGCGCGCCTCCAGCACGAAGGTGCGGTAAAGCGAGAACGGCAGGCCGACGGCGAAGCCGGTAAGCCCGAAGCAGGCGAAAAGGGCGAGGCCGTAAAGCGACTCGCGGCTGCCGAAGGCGGCGAACAGGCGGTCGTCGAACCATTGCAGCAGTCCGCCGAGAGTGAAGGCGAGCATCAGCAGGACGTCGGCCGCCAGTTCGAGCAGGAACAAACGGGTCTTGGCGACGCTGTAGTCGGCGGCTTTCTGGTGTTCGGCGAGAGCGATGCTGTCGGCGAATTCGGCCGGCACTGCGGCGCGGTGGGTGGCGACGTGGCGGATCTGGCGCAACGCCAGCCAGACGCGCAAGGCGCTGGTCAGGAGCAGGACGACGAGGAACAGGACGGCGACTGTGCTGGCGGACACTAGGCTCTGGGGGAACTGTGAGAAAATGATGCTTTTAGGTGCGGACGATTATGGCACAGGATCAGAATGCTCTTGTCTGGCTGGATATGGAAATGACCGGCCTGAACCCGGATGGCGACCGCATCATCGAACTGGCGGTCGTCGTGACCAACAGCCAGCTGGAAGTGATCGCCGAAAGCGCGGTATGGGTGGTACACCAGTCCGATGCCGTCCTCGACGGGATGGACGACTGGAACAAGAACACCCACGGCAAGTCGGGGCTCATCGCCAAGGTGAAGGCCTCGGTGCTGACCGAAGCCGAGGTGGAAACCCAGTGCCTCGATTTCCTCAAGCGTCATGTGCCGTCCGGCAAGTCGCCGATGTGCGGCAATTCGATCTGCCAGGACCGCCGTTTCATGGCGCGCTACATGCCCAAGCTGGAAACCTACTTCCACTACCGCAACCTGGATGTCTCCACGCTCAAGGAATTGTGCAAGCGCTGGAAGCCGGAGATTGCCAAGGGCGTGAAGAAGGGCGGCAAGCACGAGGCGCTGGCGGACATCTACGAATCGATCGAAGAGCTCAAGTACTACCGCGAGCACTTCCTGAAGCTCTAGGGTCTGGTTTACATTCAGTCGGCGCGCACGTCGACTGAATGTAAACAGACCGTGGTCAGTCCGCCTTGCGGTAAAGCCGCAGTCGTTCGCCCTTGTCGCCGGGGCGATTGCCTTCCCAAGCCTTTTTCCAGCCGGCCGGCGCGGCTTCCCTTCGTGCCTCGCCCTGCACCAGCAGCCAGCGGCAGTCGGTGCTCTTCGCTTCGGCGACGGTGCGTATGCCGGCGAAGTAGTCGATGACGGCGCGCTGCGGCAGGCCGAGGTTGCGGCTCTCGATGCATCCCGGATTTTGCGGCAGGGCGCGGCGCAAGGAATGCGCGACGCCGCGGTAGGTCTTGCCGTAGTCGATCCAGGGCAGCCAGAGGGCGATCAGCACGCCCCACATGGCGACGACGCCCGCCGTCCAGCGGATGGCGGCGCGCCAGGGCGAACGCGGCAGCTTGACGAGCGCGGCGATCCAGAGGCCGGTGAAGGCGGCGGCGAATGCCAGCGCAATCAGGGAAAAGCGCGGCGTGAAGCCCGGTTCGAGCTTGGCGAAGTTGCGCGCGATCTGCTCCGGCCAGCCGCTCCACATGGCGATGCCGCCGAGCCAGACCAGGCCGATGACCAGCGTGAAGGTCATCATGCCGAACCAGTCGAAGGCATTTGCCGCGCCGCGCCGCAGTTTGTGGGCTCCGCCGGCGGCCAGCAGCGCCAGCGGCGGCAGCAGCGGCAGGGCGTGCAGCGGCCGCGCCTCGTGGGCGAAGAACCAGACCAGACTCAGCAAGCTGCCGACGAGCGGCAGGAACAGGTTCCAGTCGCGCCATTGCCGCCGGCTGGTCCAGGCGGCCCAGGCGCCTATCGGCAGCACGGGCCAGCTGAGCCAGGCGAGGAGCTCCAGGTGGTCGCGCTTGAAGGCGTTGGCGGACCAGGCGGCGGCGGCGAGTTCGTCGCGCCACCAGGCGCGCAGGTAGTCCGGGGCGCCCAGGGCCAGCAGGGTCGGCCAGATGCTGGCGATGGTGATGGCGCTGTAGAGGGCGATGACGAAGACGAGCCAGCGCCTGCGCAGCAGCGGCAGCAGCAGGAGCGGCAGCAGCGGGGCGACGCCGGTGAGGCCGCCGGCGAGGAAAGTCAGGCCGATTCCGGTTCCCAGCCAGAGCGCGCCGGGCAGCGGTTTTTGCGGCAGCAGCGACAAGCCGAAATAGGCCACCGCGCTGGTGGCCAGCACGGCGATGGCCGGTTGGGCGTCGTGTATCGGCACGAGCAGGCCGAGCGTGCCGATGGCCAGGACGGGGGCCGCGAAGCCGGCTTCGCGGCCATGCAGCGCAGTGGCTGCGCGAAACAGAAAGAGCAGGAGGAGGGCGCCGAAAAGCGGGCTGGCGAGCCGCGCGCCGTCGTGAAAGGGCAGCAGCCATTGCGTCAGCCAGGCGAGTGCCGTGGCCGCCCAATGGTAGAAAGGTGCGATGCCTGTCAGGACTTCACCGGCAAGGCGCGGCACCAGCCAGCTGCCGCCGGTGAAGAAGCCATGGCTGACGCCGAGTTGCACGGCATCGTCGGTCTTCCAGGGATCGTGGCCGATGCTGCCGACGACGAGGTAGAGCGCGCACAGCAGCGCCAGCGCCGCGACAGGCAGGGGAAACCTGGCGGCCGGTGCGGATGCGAAGGCTTTCATCTCACGGCCTGAATAAAAAAGGCAGCCGAAGCTGCCTTTCGATGCCGGCCAGGGAGACTTCAGGCAGCGGCACGCTTGCCATATTTCTGACGGAAGCGCTCGACGCGGCCGGCGGTGTCGACGATCTTCTGCTTGCCGGTATAGAACGGGTGGCAGGAGGAGCAGACTTCGATGTGCAGCGGCTTGATGCTGGTGGAGCGCGTCTTGAAGATGGCGCCGCAGCTGCACGTCACTTCGATTTCGTCGTACTTGGGGTGGATGCCTTCTTTCATGTTCCTGTCCTCAGCGTTGCGCAGCTACTTAATGATGGCTCGTGGATGTGGCGAGCCGGGAAAGCCGGGCATTATCCCGGAAAACCACCGATAAATCAACCGCGCCCCCAAGGGCTTCAGCCCCGGCGCATGGCGTCGAAGAATTCGGCGTTGTTCTTCGTCGCCTTGACCTTGTCGAGCAGGAACTCCATGGCTTCGAGGTCGTCCAGGCCGTAGAGCAGTTTGCGCAGGATCCAGACCTTTTGCAGCACGTCCGGCTTGAGCAGCAGTTCTTCGCGGCGGGTGCCGGAGCGGTTGACGTTGATCGCCGGGTAGACGCGCTTTTCCGCCATGCGCCGGTCGAGGTGGATTTCCATGTTGCCGGTGCCCTTGAACTCTTCGTAGATCACATCGTCCATGCGGCTGCCGGTGTCGATCAGGGCGGTGGCGATGATGGTCAGCGAGCCGCCTTCTTCCAGGTTGCGCGCGGCGCCGAAGAAACGCTTGGGCTTCTGCAGGGCATTGGCGTCGACGCCGCCGGTCAGCACCTTGCCGGAGGCCGGCTGCACGGTGTTGTAGGCGCGGGCGAGGCGGGTGATGGAGTCGAGCAGGATGACGACGTCCTTCTTGTGCTCGA
>CAZWFC010000164.1:0-6220 GCA_964632965.1 uncultured Rhodocyclaceae bacterium | reverse complement strand
TGATCAGGCCGATGTTCGGACCTTCCGGCGTCTCGATCGGGCAGACGCGGCCGTAGTGCGTCGGGTGCACGTCGCGCACCTCGAAGCCGGCGCGCTCGCGCGTCAGACCGCCCGGGCCGAGGGCCGAGACGCGACGCTTGTGCGTGATCTCGGACAGCGGGTTGGTCTGGTCCATGAACTGCGACAGCTGGCTGGAGCCGAAGAATTCCTTGATCGCGGCCGAGATCGGCTTGGCGTTGATCAGGTCGTGCGGCATCAGGTTGTCGGACTCGGCCTGGTTGAGGCGCTCCTTGACGGCGCGCTCGACGCGGACGAGGCCGGCACGGAACTGGTTCTCGGCGAGTTCGCCGACTGAACGCACGCGGCGGTTGCCGAGGTGGTCGATGTCGTCGATTTCGCCGCGGCCGTTGCGCAACTCGGCGAGGATGCCGATGACCAGCACGATATCCTCGTTCGACAGCGTGCCGGAACCGATCAGGTCCTCGCGACCGACGCGGCGGTTGAACTTCATGCGGCCGACGGCGGACAGGTCGTAGCGGTCCTCGTTGTAGAACAGGCCGTGGAACAGGGTTTCCACCGCGTCTTCCGTCGGCGGCTCGCCGGGACGCATCATGCGGTAGATGGCGACGCGGGCCGCCCACTGGTCGGCGGTCTCGTCGGCGCGGAGCGTCGAGGAGATGTAGGGGCCGCGATCGATATCGTTGACGTACAGCGTGCTCAGGGAATCGACGTTCGACTCGGCGAGCTTGGCGAGCAGGCTTTCGGTGATCTCGTCGTTGGCCAGGGCGACGATTTCGCCCGTCTCGGTGTCGACGACGTTGTGGCCGATGACGCGGCCGAGCATGAACTCGTCGGGCACGAAGATCTTCTTGATGCCGGCCTCGGCCAGGTCACGGATATGCTTGGCCGTGATGCGCTTGTCCTTGGGGATGATGACCTTGCCGGCCTTGTCGGTGAAGTCGAAACGAGCGACTTCGCCGCGCAGGCGCTCGGGCACCAGGTCCAGCTGCAGACCCTTCTTCGAGATATGGAAGCTGTCGAATTCGTAGAAAGTCGACAGGATCTGCTCCGGCGTCATGCCGATCGCCTTGAGCAGGATCGTCACCGGCATCTTGCGACGACGGTCGACGCGGAAATAGAGCAGGTCCTTCGGATCGAATTCGAAGTCGAGCCAGGAGCCGCGGTAGGGAATGATGCGCGCCGAGAACAGCAGCTTGCCGGACGAATGCGTCTTGCCGCGGTCGTGCTCGAAGAACACGCCCGGCGAGCGATGCAGCTGGGAAACGATGACGCGCTCGGTGCCGTTGATGACGAAGGAGCCGGTCGTCGTCATGAGCGGAATCTCGCCCATGTAAACTTCCTGTTCCTTGACCTCCTTGACCTTCTCGTTGTTGCTTTCGCGGTCGAGAATGACGAGGCGCACCTTGGCGCGCAGCGGCGAGGCGAAGGTCAGCCCGCGCTGCTGGCATTCCTTCACGTCGAAGGCCGGCTCGCCGAGGCGATACTCGACGAACTCCAGCTTCGCGTTCCCGGAATGGGAAACGATCGGGAATATCGACGTAAAGGCCGCTTCCAGGCCCTGGTTCCTGCGCGTAGACGGCGGAATATCCACCTGCAGGAACTGGGTGTAGGAATCAAGCTGCGTCGCCAGCAGGAAGGGCACGTCCAGCACGCTGGCGCGCTTGGCGAAGCTCTTGCGGATGCGTTTTTTCTCGGTGTACGAGTAGGACATGTTCGCTCCGACTATCAGGAATCAAAAAGCAGGAATCGCGGAAAAACCGATCGCTGGTTTATGAGCCCTAGCAAAGGGAAAAGGCAGGCGACCATCGGGTCGCCTGCCTGACGTGCGTAAAACGCTTACTTGACTTCGACCTTGGCACCCGCGTCCTCGAGTTGCTTCTTGAGGGCTTCGGCGTCGGCCTTGTTGATCGCTTCCTTGACGGCCTTCGGGGCGCCGTCGACGAGGTCCTTGGCTTCCTTGAGGCCCAGGCCGGTGGCGGCACGGACGACCTTGATGACTTCGACCTTCTTCTCGCCAGCAGCCAGCAGCATGACGTTGAATTCGGTCTGCTCTTCGGCAGCAGCAGCGGCGGCGGCCGGGGCGGCCACGGCGACAGCGGCGGCGGCGGCGGAAACGCCGAACTTCTCTTCCATTTCCTTGATGAGCTCGGACAGATCGAGAACGGTCATGCCGGCGATCGCGTCGAGGATTTCAGCTTTGCTAACAGCCATGGTTACAACTCCTGAATGATGATGGTATTTGTAAATCGAGGTGATTCGAGATTAAGCGGCCTGTTTGGCGTCGCGCACCGCAGCGAGGCCCCGGACGAACTTGGTCGGGACTTCGTTGAGCGTGCGGACAAACTGGGCAATCGGCGCCTGCATGGTGCCCAACAGCTTCGACAGCAGCTCTTCGCGGCTCGGCATGGTGGCCAGCGCCTTGACGCCATTGGCGTCCATGACGTAATTGGCCATCGCGCCGCCCTTGATGACGAGCTTGTCGTTGCTCTTGGCGAACTCGTGGAGCACTTTGGCCGCCGATACGGGATCCGTGGAGATACCGTAAATCAGCGGGCCAAGCATCTGCCCCTTGAGACCCTCGAACGGCGTGCCTTCGACGGCACGGCGGACCAGGGTGTTTTTCAGCACGCGCAGGTACACACCTTCCTTGCGCGCGGTGGCGCGCAGGGTGGTGAGATTGCCCACTTCCAGACCACGGTACTCAGCGACGATGATCGCCTGGGCACCCGCCACCTGCGCGGACACTTCGGCAACTACCGCCTTCTTCTCTTCGAGATTGAGACCCAAGGTCAACTCCTAGTTAATGCGCCCCGATGCTGCCAGGGCAAAAACGGCGACCTTCATTCAGGAGTCCCAGGTCTTGCGACCTCTTATCCTGTCTTCGGGCGACGCCATCTGCGTAGGCCTTCCAGCCGGAATGCGCCGGACACTTAAGCCCTTGCGGGCACCTACGGTCTTTGACAACCCGCCACGCCCCGTGAAAGCGGCGCAGCGGCCCAAAGTTTCTTATTGCTGCTGCGCGGCCGACAGAGTGGCCTGATCGACGCGCACACCGGCGCCCATCGTCGAGGACAGCGACACCTTGCGCAGATACACACCCTTCGACGCCGCCGGCTTGGCTTTGTTCAATGCGTCGATCAGCGCAGCGAGGTTCTGCTGCAGCGCCTCGACCGTGAAGGAGGCGCGACCGATGGTGCACTGGATGATGCCGCCCTTGTCGGTGCGGTACTGGACCTGACCGGCCTTGGCGTTCTTGACCGCCGTGGTCACGTCCATGGTCACGGTGCCGACCTTCGGGTTCGGCATCAGGCCGCGCGGACCGAGGATCTGGCCGAGCTGGCCGACGACCTTCATGGCGTCCGGCGTGGCGATGCAGATATCGAAATCCATGGTGCCGCCCTTGACGGCAGCCGCCAGATCGTCGAAACCGACGACATCGGCGCCGGCCGCCTTGGCTTCCTCGGCCTTGGCGCCCTGGGCGAAGACGGCGACGCGCACCGTCTTGCCGGTACCGGCCGGCAGCACGACGGAGCCGCGCACCAGCTGGTCGGATTTCTTGGCGTCGATGCCGAGATTGACGGCGACGTCGATGGACTCGTCGAACTTGGCGGTGGCATTGCCTTTCACCATCGTCAGGGCTTCGCCGAGCGGGTAGTTCTTGAGACGGTCAACCTTGGCGCGAACCGCGCGCACGCGCTTGGAATGCTGTGCCATGTTAGAGGCCCTCCACGGTGATGCCCATGCTGCGGGCGCTGCCGGCGATGGTACGCACTGCGGCGTCCATGTCCGCGGCGGTGAGGTCCGGCATCTTCGCCTTGGCGATATCCTCGGCCTGGGCGCGGGTGATCTTGCCGACCTTGTCGGTATGGGGCTTCGGGCTGCCCTTCTGGATGCCGGCGGCCTTCTTGATGAGGATCGTCGCGGGCGGCGTCTTCATGATGAAGGTGAAGGACTTGTCCGCGAAGGCGGTGATCACCACGGGAATCGGCAGACCGGGCTCCAGGCCCTGGGTCTTGGCGTTGAACGCCTTGCAGAATTCCATGATGTTGAGGCCGCGCTGGCCGAGGGCCGGGCCGATCGGAGGCGAGGGGTTGGCCTTGCCTGCCGGCACCTGCAGCTTGATGTAGCCGATTATCTTCTTTGCCATGATGGCTCCTTATGTTTGAGTGCTAACGCGCGTTCGATGGCTCTACTGGCGCTCCTCTTGCCGCAGAAACCGCTGCGGCACCGGTATGAAACTCAAGCCTTCTCGACCTGGGAGAACTCCAGCTCGACCGGCGTGGCACGTCCGAAAATCGTGACCGAGACGCGCAGGCGGCTCTTCTCGTAATTGACTTCCTCGACGTTGCCGTTGAAATCCGTGAACGGACCTTCCTTGACGCGCACCATCTCGCCGGCCTCGAACAGCACCTTGGGGCGCGGCTTTTCGACGCCTTCCTGCATCTGGTGCATGATCTTCTCGACTTCCTTCTCGGAAATCGGCGTCGGCTTGGTGGCGGTGCCGCCGACGAAGCCCGTGACCTTGGCGGTGCTCTTGACCAGGTGCCAGGAATCGTCGTCCATCTCCATTTCCACCAGCACGTAGCCGGGGAAGAACTTGCGCTCGGAAATGCTCTTCTGGCCGCCCTTCATCTCGATGACTTCCTCGACGGGAACCAGGATCTGGCCGAACTTGTCCTGCATGCCGGCGCGCGCGATGCGCTCGATCAGCGCGCGCTGCACCGATTTCTCGAAGCCCGAGTAGGCATGAACAACGTACCAGCGTTTCGTCATGATTTTTTCCAGCCCAGCACGAGGTCGTAGAGCACGTACTCAAGGCCCTTGTCGGCAACCCAAAGGAAGATCGCCATCAGCACGACGAAGGCGAACACGGCGCCCGTCGTCTGCAGGGTTTCCTTGCGCGTCGGCCAGACCACCTTCTTGGTTTCGGCAGCCGCTTCCTTGCCGAAGGCAAAGAAGCGCTGACCCGGCTCGGTGACCCAGGCGACGGCAGCACCGGCGCCGAGACCTGCGAGGACGGAGAGCACGCGCAGGATCATCGGCTGCTCGCCGAGCAGATAGAAACCGGCGATGCCCGCGATCAGGAGCAGCAGCGCAGCGATGAATTTGAGCTTGTCGGCCATCTAATCAATAAGTCCGTGTCGATCATCCGTTAGTCGGTGGCAGGGGCAGAGGGAATCGAACCCCCAACCTGCGGTTTTGGAGACCGCCGCTCTGCCAATTGAGCTATACCCCTGCGGCAGAGACTGCAAAGGGTGGAGCCCCGAAGGACTCCACCCTTTCATGTTTTATTCCCCCGCTTACTCGATGATCTTGGCGACGACACCGGCGCCGACGGTACGGCCGCCTTCGCGAATGGCGAAGCGCAGGCCTTCTTCCATGGCGATCGGGGCGATCAGCTTCACCACCATCTGGATGTTGTCGCCCGGCATCACCATTTCCGTGCCGGCCGGCAGTTCGATCGAGCCGGTGACGTCGGTGGTGCGGAAGTAGAACTGCGGACGGTAGCCATTGAAGAACGGGGTGTGACGACCGCCTTCGTCCTTGCTCAGCACATACACTTCGGAGGTGAAGTGGGTGTGCGGGGTGATCGAACCCGGCTTGGCCAGCACCTGGCCACGCTCGACTTCTTCACGCTTGGTGCCGCGCAGCAGCACGCCGACGTTGTCGCCGGCCTGACCCTGGTCGAGCAGCTTGCGGAACATTTCGACGCCGGTGCAGATGGTCTTGACGGTCGGGCGGATGCCGACGATTTCGATTTCTTCGCCGACCTTGACGATGCCGCGCTCGACACGACCGGTGACGACAGTGCCGCGACCGGAGATGGAGAAGACGTCTTCGATCGGCAGCAGGAACGGCAGGTCGATGGCGCGCTCGGGCGTCGGGATGTAGCTGTCGAGGGCGTCGGCCAGCTTCAGGATGGCCAGTTCGCCGAGTTCGCCCTTGTCGCCTTGCATGGCCAACAGAGCGGAACCCTTGATGATGGGCACGTCGTCGCCGGGGAAGTCGTACTTGGAGAGGAGTTCGCGCACTTCCATTTCGACGAGCTCGAGCAGTTCGGCGTCATCCACCATGTCGCACTTGTTCAGGAAGACGATGATGTACGGCACGCCGACCTGACGGGCGAGCAGGATGTGCTCGCGCGTCTGGGGCATGGGGCCGTCGGCGGCGGAACACACCAGGATGGCGCCGTCCATCT
>CAZWFC010000163.1:0-6284 GCA_964632965.1 uncultured Rhodocyclaceae bacterium | reverse complement strand
AGCCGCGAAACCTGGGCCCTGCCCGCCTGCAACCCGGGCGGCAATCTCGAACTCACCGTCGGCGGCGGCTGGGCGCGCTACGACGACGCCCCGGCGACCAAGGACCAGGTATTCCAGCTCAAGACGCTGTTCCGGCCGCTGGAGACCAACGGCTGGGGCTGGGGCCTCGCCGTCGGCACGGTGCGCCATCCCGAGATCAATCCCGGTCCCAATCTGCTCGGCAACACCTACGCCTATGTCCCGGTATCGGCGTCCTTTCTCGACGACCGCGCCATCGTGCACGCCAACCTAGGCTGGCTGCGCGACAAGGCGACGCGGCGCGACAACGCGACCTGGGGCATAGGCGGCGAATACGCGCTGAACACCCGCGTCAGCGCAATCGCCGAGACCTTCGGCGACAATCGCAGCAAGCCCTACTGGCAGACCGGCGCGCGCGTCTTCATCGTTCCCGAGCGCGTGCAGGTGGATGCCACCGTCGGCCGCCAGTTCTCCGGCACTCGCGCCGGACAGTGGTTTTCCATCGGCCTGCGCCTGACGCCGGACAAGCTGTTCTGACGCCGTGTCGATGCGGGACTGGCAAGCCGTCCGCATCCGATCTACCATCAGTCTCGAAGGCCGGATGACAGAGCCGCAAGCGCCACTGCGTTCGCCCCCGGTCTGACGGCACTCATTGCGGCATACGCGCGGAGGTTCCCCATGGCGACCGGGCAGTCGGCGACCGAAGCGGACACAGCGGCCGGATTCGAGAGCGAGGTGCAGGCGCTCGGCCACCGCCTTCTCGCCGCGGCGGGCAAGGAGCCGCCGCGCCTCTACCGCGGCATCGGCGGCTGGCTGGTGCGCGGCACGATGGAGGACGCCGCCCTGCGCACGGCATTGTTCGAATTCGTCGACGCCCTGCCGCAACTAGACGGCGGCGACACCGCCGCGCATCTGGCCGCCTACCTGTCCGCCGTGCCGACGACCGGCTGGCGCCAGTTCCTGATCCGGCTCACCGCCCGGCGCGGCTTGGCTTGGCTGGCGCGCGGCGCCGTCGGCCATCTCGCCGGCCAGTTCCTCGTCGCCGAAACCGGCAGCGCGCTCAGTCGCGCCGCCGCGCGACTGGCGCGCGTGCCGGCGCGGCTCACAGTCGACGCCGTCGGCGAGGCCGTGCTCAGCGAAGCCGAGGCCGACCGCTATCTCGCGCGCAACCGCGCCATTCTCGGCTGGCTGGAGGCGCCCCATCTTTCCATCAAGCTGACCGGCCTGACCAGCCAGTTCGACCCGCTCGATGCCGCGGGCACCCGCCGCCGCATCTTCCACCGCCTGGCGCCGCTGATCGACGAGGCCTGCCGCCGCCGCGCCACGCTGACCGTGGACATGGAGCATTACGAACTCAAGCCGCTGATCCTCGACCTGTTCCTGCAAATGCTCGAAGAATGGCCCGACCCAGCCTGGCAGCCGGCGCTCGCGCTGCAAGCCTACCTGCCCGAAACCGGCCGCGACATCGAACGGCTGCTGGCGGCCGCGCAGCGCCACGGCCGGCGCATCGGCGTGCGTCTGGTGAAGGGCGCCTATTGGGATCAGGAGGCGGCCTGGGCGGCGCAGCGCGGCTGGCCGCAGCCGACGCTGGCCGACAAGGCGGCGACGGATGCCCACTTCGAACGGCTGACCAGCATCCTGCTGGCCCATGCCGACGCGCTGCATCCGGCCATCGCCAGCCACAATCTGCGTTCGCAATCGGTCGCCCTGGCGCACGCGCGCCGCCTCGGCCTGGCTCCCGAACGATGGGAGGCGCAACTGCTCTACGGCATGGCCGAACCCTTGCGCGACGCGCTCGCCGCCGCTGGCGTGCCGCTGCGCATCTACGTGCCGACCGGCGATCCGGTGATCGGCATCGCCTATCTGATACGGCGCCTGCTGGAGAACACCGCGTCGACCTCGGTCCTGCGCCTGTCGTATATCGCCGGCGCCGACGCCGGCACGCTGCTGGCGCCGCCGTGCGCGCTCCCGGCCGAACCTTCCGCGGCCACCGCCCCGGCGCCGCTCAATCTGCCGCTGCTCGACTTCAGCCGCCGCGAGGAACGCGACGCCTTCGCCGCGGCGCTGCGCGGCGTACGCGCCGGCCTGCCGCAATGCGCTCGGCACGACGTGGCGAACGCCGCAACCCACGTCGCCCGCAATCCGGCGCAGCCCGACGAGATACTCGGCACGACGGCGCTGGCGGGCGCGGACGATGCCGACCGGCTGATCGCACGCGCGGCCAAAGCCTTCGCGCCATGGCGCCGCCAGCCGGTGGCGCGGCGGCTGCAATTCCTGCGCGACGCCGCCGACCGGCTCGTCGCCCGGCGCCGCGAGTTCGCCGCGCTGGAAGTCCTCGTCGCCGCCAAGAGCTGGCGCGAAGCGGACGCCGACGTCGCAGAGGCCGTCGACTTCCTGCGCTATTACGCCGGCGAGATGGAGCGCTGCGCCGGCTGGCGCGACACGGTCGGCTTTTCCGGCGAAAGCAACCGCATGGGCTACGAGGCGCGCGGCGTCGCCCTGGTCATCGCGCCGTGGAATTTCCCGCTCGCAATCCTCGCCGGCATGAGCGCGGCGGCGCTCGCCGCCGGCAACTGCGTCGTCATGAAGCCGGCGCTGCCGGGACTGCCGGTCGCCGAAGAATTTCACCGCCTGCTGCTGGACGCCGGCTTTCCCGCCGACGTCTGCCAACTGCTGCCGGCCGACGCCGACGTCGCGGCCCGCACCGTGGCGCATGCGTGCGTCGACGTCATCGCCTTCACCGGCTCGCGCCAGGTCGGACTCGCCATCCTCCAGGCCGCCCATACGCCCAGCCCCGGGCAAAACCATGTTAAGCAGGTGGTCTGCGAAATGGGCGGCAAGAACGCCATCGTCGTCGACAGCGACGCCGACCTCGACGAGGCCGTCGCCGGCATACTCGCCTCGGCCTTCGGCTACGCCGGGCAGAAATGCTCGGCCTGTTCGCGCGTCATTGCCGTCGGCGCCATCCACGACCGCCTGCTGGCGCGGCTCGCCGACGCGGCGGCCGCCCTGCCGTGGGGGCCGCCCGAGGACGGCACTTGCGCCCACGGGCCGCTGATTACGGCGGCGGCGCGCGACAAGGCGCTGGCCTACATCGACATCGGCCGCGCCGAGGGCCGCCTGGTCTGGCAGGGACAAGTGCCCGGCCAAGGCTGGTACGTGCCGCCGACCGTCTTCGCCGACATAGTCCCGGCGCACCGCCTGGCCCGCGAGGAGATATTCGGCCCGGTGCTGGCCGTCATGCGCGCCGAGACCTTCGCCGCGGCGCTGGTCATCGCCCAGGATGGCGACTATGCGCTGACCGGCGGCGTCTACTCGCGCTTCCCGCCGCACCTGGAACTGGCGCAGGAGGAGTTCCGCGTCGGCAACCTCTACCTGAACCGCAAGATCACCGGTGCCCGCGTCGGCGTGCAGCCGTTCGGCGGCGTCAGGCTGTCGGGCACCGGCGTGCAGGCCGGCGGACCGGATTACCTGAAGCAGTTCATGTGGAGCCGCGTGGTCAGCGCGAACACCATGCGGCACGGGTTCATTCCGTAGCGCAATACCCGGAGTTCAGCCCAGGCGCTTCAATGCGCCCCGCAGCATTTCTTCCACTTCTTGCCGCTGCCGCAGGGACAGGGGTCGTTGCGTCCCACCTTGGCGTCGGCATGCTGCACCGGCATCACCACCAGTTCGCAGCGGGGCTGGTGGTCGGGGTGCCAGAAGCGCCACAGGACGCCGATGCTGGCGACGATCTGTTCGGTCAGCGCTTCGCGTTTGGCGGGCGTATTGCTCAGCGTCTTCTGCTCCGCCGGGACATCGTCGGCACCGAGAATGTAGATCGGCAGCAGCGCTTCCATGGCCGCGGCATCGTCGAACACGGGTTGCCAGGCGGCGCGGGCCAGGGTGAGACCGCGGATGAAGCCGTAGGCCCACATCTCGCCGTCCAGATATTCCCTGGATTTGTCCTGGTAGCTGGCGGTATCGAAGATCGGATCGATATCGTCGGGATCGAAATCGAGCGCCCACAGAATGCCGTCGCGCCGGCGGACGATCAGGTCGGCGATGCGCTGGGCCTGCTCCGGATTCGCGAACCCGGGCGCATGGTCATGGCGGGGGCCCCAGATGCCCGGCAGCCACGCCGTCACCGGCACATCGCCGGGCCCCAGAACCAGGGCGGTCAGATAGCCGTCGAGGGCATCGATCATCATGGTTTCGTTCGAGGTGGCATCCGAAGCCAGAAAACGGTCGAGTTCGTTGAGTTCGACGGCGGACAAGGGCGTCATGAGACGCGGGGAGTTGCAGGATGGGATCATGGGGCGGATGCGCAGAGAAATGGGCGACAGGGTAACGGATAGCCTCGCGTCCGTAAATCTCGCCAGTTCGCCCCGCCCGAGGCCGAGGACACGCCGGACTACTTGACGAACACGACCCCGCAATCGACGCGGCTGTTGCACATCACCGAGTCGGCCAGTTCGGCGACGAAGCTGAGGTCGATGGGAATGCCGAGAACCGGAATCACCACCGTGCCGCCCGCCAGCGTTTCCGGGTAGTTGCGGATCGAATCGACCAAGGGCGGCAGGCGGACATCGACCGGCTGATTGGCGGCAACCGCGGCACCCGGCGCCAACGCATCGTACTTCCTGACCAGCTGGCAGGCGATGCTGTTGCCGGTGTATGAACACTGCCAGAGGTTGGCGTTCTCCGGTATCGGCCGTACCGGCGCCGGCAACTCCATCGCCGGCAACGAAACCCGCCGCATCTGCGCATACGCGCCAAACGGCAGTACCGCGGCGATCAGCGCTGCTGCCACTGCCCGGCGAACATGGAGTTTCATTGCACTCATCGTCGTACCGATCAGCATCAATGGAGGTTCGTTTCATTCTAGCAGGCCGGCGAAATTATTCTTCCCGCCGCCTGTCTATACTGGAAACGTCAGTACGGGAGGTAATCATGAACGGTACGGTCTCCTCTGAACAGCGCGCGGTACGCCTGATCGGCGTCGCCAGCGGCTTGGGAGTGCCGGTACGGATGCGCGCCGGCAGCCAGCGTGCCGCCGTCGCATTGGAAGCGGAGGATGTCGGCGCCGGAATGCGCCGGAATCGCATCGATTGCGCATGGGATGAGTTGATCGCGCCGGGCGACCCCTCGCTGCCGCGCGACGAAGCCCTGCGCCGGCTGTGCCGCGAGCTTGAGGAGCGCGTCGCGGCCTGCATCGGCAGTGCGGCGTTGCCGGTCGTGCTGGGCGGCGATCACGCGATGGCGGTGGGTACGTGGCGCGGCACGGTGCGCGCCTTGGGCGGCCGGCCCGGCCTGCTCTGGATCGACGCCCATCTCGACGCCCATACCAGCCGCGACAGTCCCAGCGGCAATCCGCACGGCATGCCGCTGGCGGCGCTGTTCGGCTGCGGCCCGAATCCCTGGGATAACGATGAAGGCGTGCTCGATGCGAGCCGCTGCTGCGTTTTCGGCGTGCGCAGCTACGAGGAGTCCGAATGGCGGCGCATGGACGAACTCGGCGTGCGCATCGTCACCATGGACGACATCCGCCGCCGCGGCCTGCCGGCGGCGCTGGGCGCAGCGCTCGCCCATGTCGGCGGCGGCGCGTTCGGCGTTTCCATCGACCTCGACGCCATCGACCCGGCCGCTGCGCCCGGCGTCAACACGCCTTGCGCCGACGGCCTCGACGCGGCGGCACTGGTCGACGCCTTGCGCAGTCTGGCCAACGACCCGCAACTCGCCGCCGTCGAGATCGCCGAATACAACCCGGACCGCGACGCCGATGGCAGGACTGCGCGGCTCGTCGCCGACCTGCTGGAGTCGCTGACCGCGCCGACCGGCGCCGCCTGCCGCGACATCGAAGCACATTACGGCGCGCACAACTACGAACCGCTGCCGGTGGTGCTGGCGCGCGGCGCCGGAGTCCATGTCTGGGATACGGAGGGGCGGCGCTATCTCGACATGATGTCGGCCTACTCGGCGGCGAGCTTCGGCCACGGCCATCCGCGTCTGGTCGCCGCCCTGACGCGCCAGGCCGGACGCCTGGCCGTCACCTCGCGCGCCTACTTCAACGACCGGCTGCCGCTGCTGCTGGCGCGGCTGTGCGAGCTGTTCGGCTACGCCGCGGCGCTGCCGGTGAACACCGGGCTCGAAGCCGTCGAGACCGCGCTCAAGGCGGCGCGCAAATGGGGCTACCGCCACAAGGGCGTCGCCACGGACCAGGCCGAGATCATCGCCTGCGACGGCAATTTCCACGGCCGCTCGATCGCCATCGTCGGCATGTCCTC
>CAZWFC010000162.1:0-6353 GCA_964632965.1 uncultured Rhodocyclaceae bacterium | reverse complement strand
GTTTGCCGACGTGGCCGATCTGGCGCGGCGGGCGGAATTGTCCCGCGCCGATCTCGAAAGCCTCGCGGCCGCGGCGGCGCTCGCGGCATTGGCCGGCCACCGCCGCCAGGCCGCCTGGGTCGCCGCCGCCGTGCCGGTGCAGCGCGACCTGCTGTTCGATGCGCCGGCCATCGAGGCCGTCCCCGCGCTGCCGCCGCCCGGCGAAGGCGCCGATCTCGTCGCCGACTATGCGCACCTCGGCCTGACGCTGGGCCGTCATCCGCTGGCGCTGCTGCGCGGCCACCTTGACCGCTGGCGCTACGCGACGACCAGCCGCTTGCGTGAGCTGGAACACAACCGACCGGCGCGTGCCGTCGGCATCGTCACCTGCCGCCAGCGCCCGGGTACTGCCAGCGGCGTGATCTTCCTGACCCTGGAGGACGAGACCGGGCTCGCCAACGTCATCGTCCATGCCGAACTGGCCGAGCGCCAGCGGCGCGAACTGCTCGGTGCGCGTCTGCTCGGCGTGCTGGGCATGCTCCAGCGCGAGGGCGAAGTCGTGCATTTAGTCGCCAAGCGCCTGCTCGATCACACGGAATTGCTGGGGCGCCTGCCGACGGCGAGCCGGGATTTTTGCTGATGGGCGGCGCGAATCTCAGATCGAGTCGATCCCGGCCGCCGTCGCGCTGCCGGGCGCGGCTCCGTCGCCGGGAGTGTCGCCGAAGACGCTTTCCCACCAGAGCCTGGCACGTTCCCGCCGCCATGGCGCCTGCGCCGAGATTTGCGCCAGCGCAGCGCCCAGTGCCTTGGCGGTGGCCGGGCGTTGCGCCATGTCCTTGGCCAACGTCGCCGCGATCAGCTCCGTCAGTTCGGCTGGAACGGAGAAGGGCGACAGCCCGGCGACCGCAGGCGCATCGATATGCAGGATCTGCTGCGTCAGGTCCGTATCCATCGCCGACTCGAAAGGCTTGCGCCCGGTGAGGAGGTAGAAGGCGATGCAGCCGATGCCGTAGATGTCGGTGCGCGGATCGATGCTGCGCGGGTCGACGAGACGCTCCGGCGCCATGTAGGCCGGCGTCCCCAGCACCCGGACGCTGCTGGTCAGATCGCGCGTTTCGTGGTTTTCGAGATTCTTGATCAGGCCGAAATCCAGCAGCTTGACCAGGTCGTAGTCGCCGTTGGCGGCGTAGGCCATGACGTTGTCCGGCTTGATGTCCCGGTGCAACAGGCCGGCGTCGTGCATGGCGCCGACCGCCGCGCAGACCTGTTGCAGGAGGCGGATGGCCCGCGCCGGCGGCACCGGACCGTGCTGTTGCACCCATTGCGCCAGGGACAGGCCGCGGATGAACTCCATCGCGTAGTAGAAGCCGCCGTCCGCCACCCTGCCGTAGTCGAGAACGGTGACGATGTTCGGGTGCGAGAGCCGGCTCGCCAGCCGCACTTCGCGGTCGAAGCGCGCCGACAGTTCGTCGTTCTGCGTATGGATCTTCAGGCGCTTCAGTGCCACTCGCCGGCCGAGCTGCTGGTGCCGCGCCAGATAGACATTGCTCATGGAGCCTTCGCCGATCAGGCGTTCGATGACATAAGGGCCGCAGCGCCGGATGTCGGATCGCCGGAACGCTGACAGCAGATCGCCGAGCGACCGGAAGTCGACCAGGAAGGTGCCGACGACGAGCGTGGCGAGAACGGCGGCGAAGATGCCGTCGATCCAGTCGAGGGGCTGGGAAAATCTCTCGTAGGGGCGTTCCGCGACAACCCCCACGGCGGCGCCCGGCAACCAGCGCCAGGCGCCGATGGCCTCCTCGCCGGTCAGGTCGCGGTAGGGCTCGGAGACGTCGCCGTGATCCACGGCGACGGCCAGCCGGGTGTCCTCCAGCGCCTGGAGCACAATCATCGGCGGCGCGACTGCCGGCCCATCATCCGTGTCGGCGGTGGTGACATGGCCGGCGGCGTCGAAAAAATAGACGTTGCGGAAGTGTTCGTTGTTGGCGCGTTGCAGGGATTGGGCGAGCAGCGTGCCCGCGCCGGCCGCCTCGCGGGCGAGCGCCGTTCCCTTGAGTGACGGGCGTGCCGCCGCCATGCCTTCGATGTCGGCCGCGACGAAATCCACGATGGTCTGAAGGTCGCGCTGCGCCGCCGTGGTCAATCGCGATTCGAGATTGATGCGCAGAGTCGCCCAGGCGATGCCGGTCAGGAGAATGGCGGGTAACAGGACAATCCAGACGAAACGTTGCACGGCGGTGTCCGTGGCGGGCGCGCCCGGGGGCGCGGATACGGAAGTAAATAGCATGCCTGCCGTGCGACGGCAAGCCGATGCTATATTCCGGACAAACCCAAGGAGCCGCCACATGCTGATGAATGCCCACGATTCCGCCCTGCTCGTCGTCGACGTACAGGAGCGCCTGCTGCCGCATATCCACGACTGGCAGCGCGTATTGGAAAACATCCAGTGGCTGGTGCGCGTCGCGCAGAAGATCGGCGTGCCGGTCATGGCCACCGAGCAGTATCCGAAGGGCATCGGCAAGACCCATGTCGATGTCGCCGCGCTGCTGCCCGAGCAGGCGATCGTCGAAAAAATCCACTTCTCCTGCGTCGCCGCCCGCTGTCTGGCGCCGCTGGCCCCCGCCATCAAACGGCAGATGGTCGTCTGCGGCATCGAGTCCCATGTCTGCGTGCTGCAAACCGTGCTCGACCTGCGCCAGCACGGGAAGGAAGTCTTTGTCGTCGACGACTCGGTCGGCTCGCGCAATCCGGCGGACAAGGCCCTGGCGCTGCAACGCATGCGCGACCACGGCGTATCCATCGTCTCGCGCGAGATGGTGGCCTTCGAGTGGCTGCACGAGGCCGGCACGCCCTTGTTCAAGGAAGTCAGCCGGGACTTTCTCCGCTAGTCCGGGCCCGCGACCCGGTGAGCCCGACTCCGGCAGCCGCCGCCTTCGGCTATTTTCCCGCCATCGTCTGCGTGGTCTGCGACTCGCCGGTCGATGCGCTCGTCGCGCTTTGTGTGCGGCGCGACGAAGCGATGGAACTCGTCGTCGCCTCCTGGCAGGACAGCGGGGCGAGCTGCATCGTCGCGACCCTGCACGGCGGCCGGCCGATTGCCGCATTGCTGACCCCGGAAGGTCGCTGGGCGGCGTGCAATGCGTTCATGGACGAACTCTTCGCCACGCCGCACGAGGCCGGTCGGCGGCTGGACCAGTTGCTCAAGCGCGGGCGCCGGGGCTATGTCGGCCATGTCCGGCACGCGGCGGACACCCCATAGACAGAACACGGTGCAGCCTCGCGGCGGGAATGCGTTTTCGCTATAATGCGGCTTTCCTGCTCCATAAGTTTCCATGGCCAAATACGTATTCGTCACGGGCGGTGTCGTGTCCAGTCTGGGCAAAGGCATTGCCGCCGCGTCATTGGGGGCCATCCTCGAATCGCGCGGCATCAAGGTTACCCATCTCAAGCTCGATCCCTACATCAACGTCGATCCCGGCACGATGTCGCCGTTTCAGCACGGCGAAGTCTTCGTTACTGAAGACGGCGCCGAAACCGACCTCGACCTCGGGCACTACGAGCGCTTCACCAGCGCCAAGATGGGCAAGCGCAACAACTTCACCACCGGCCAGATCTACGAGTCGGTGATCAAGAAGGAGCGGCGCGGCGAGTATCTCGGCAAGACGGTGCAGGTCATCCCGCACATCACCGACGAGATCAAGATCTACGTCAAGCGCGGCGCCGAAGGCGCCGATGTCGCCATCGTCGAAGTCGGCGGCACGGTCGGCGACATCGAGTCGCTGCCGTTTCTCGAAGCCATCCGCCAGATGGGCATCGAGGAGGGCCGCAACAACGCCTGCTATATCCACCTGACGCTGGTGCCCTACATCCCGACCGCAGGCGAACTGAAGACCAAGCCGACCCAGCATTCCGTCAAGGAGCTGCGCGAGATCGGCATCCAGCCCGACATCCTGCTGTGCCGCGCCGACCGGCCGATACCCGAGGACGAAAAGCGCAAGATCGCGCTGTTCACCAACGTCCAACCCGAGGCCGTGATTTCCGCCGTCGATGCCGACAGCATCTACAAGATTCCGGCGATGCTGCACGACCAGATGCTCGACGGCATCGTCTGCCACAAGCTCAACATCCTGGCGAAGGCCGCCAACCTGTCGGTCTGGAAGAACCTGATCGACGCGCTCGAACATCCGCAGCACGAAGTGAACATCGCCTTCGTCGGCAAGTACGTCGATCTGACCGAATCCTACAAGTCGCTGACTGAGGCGCTGATCCACGCCGGCATCCACACCCGCAGCAAGGTGAAGGTGCATTACCTCGACTCGGAAGAAATCGAGAAGAACGGCGCCGGCAACCTCGCCAGCATGGACGCGATTCTGGTGCCCGGCGGCTTCGGCAAGCGCGGCACCGAAGGCAAGATCGCGGCGATCCGCTATGCGCGCGAAAACAAGGTGCCCTACCTCGGCATCTGCCTCGGCATGCAGCTCGCGACCATCGAGTTCTCGCGCCATGTCGCCGGTCTGGCGGACGCCAACAGCACCGAGTTCGAGCCGCAGACGCCGCATCCGGTGGTCGCTCTCATCAGCGAATGGATGGACCGGGAGGGCCGCGTCGAACGCCGCGATGCGCAATCGGACCTCGGCGGCACCATGCGCCTGGGTGCCCAGCGCTGCCCGATCAAGGCCGGCACGCTGGCGGCGAAGATCTACGGCGCCGAGGTGAATGAGCGCCACCGCCATCGCTACGAGGTCAACAACGTCTATGTGCCCAAGCTCGAAGCGGCGGGCATGATCATCAGCGCGCGCACGCCGACCGAGAACCTGCCGGAGATGATGGAACTGCCGGCCGAAACGCACCCCTGGTTCGTCGGCGTGCAATTTCACCCGGAATTCACCAGCAATCCGCGCACCGGCCATCCGCTGTTCATCGCCTATGTGCAGGCGGCGCTGGCGAAGAAGGGCAAGGCGTGAAGCTCTGCGGTTTCGAGGTCGGCATCGACCGGCCGCTGTTCCTGATCGCCGGTCCCTGCGTCATCGAGTCGCGCCAGCTGGCGCTCGACACGGCCGGCCAGCTCAAGGATATCTGCGCCGCGCTGGGCGTGCCCTTCATCTACAAGTCGTCCTACGACAAGGCCAACCGCAGTTCCTCGCAGTCGTTTCGCGGACTCGGCATGGAAGCCGGCTTGGACATTCTTGCCGAAGTCAAAAAGCAGATCGGCGTGCCGGTGCTGACCGATGTCCATACCGAGGCGGAGATTCCGGCCGTTGCGGCCGTCGTCGATGTTCTGCAGACGCCGGCCTTCCTTGCGCGCCAGACCGACTTCATCCAGGCTTGCGCCGCTTCGGGCAAGCCGGTGAACATCAAGAAGGGCCAGTTCATGGCGCCGGGCGACATGAAGAATGTCGTTGCCAAGGCGCGCGAAGCCAACAATGGCGCTGACACCATCATGGTCTGCGAGCGCGGCGCCTCCTTCGGCTACAACAACCTCGTTTCGGACATGCGCTCGCTGGCGATCATGCGCGAGACCTGCTGCCCCGTGGTCTTCGACGCCACCCACTCGGTGCAACTGCCGGGCGGGCAGGGTACGACTTCCGGCGGCCAGCGCGAGTTCGTGCCGGTGCTGGCGCGCGCCGCCGTCGCCGTCGGCGTGGCCGGCCTGTTCATGGAAACGCATCCCGATCCGGATCAGGCCATGTCGGACGGTCCCAACGCCTGGCCGCTGCCGAAACTGCGCGCCTTGCTCGAAGACCTGCGCGAACTCGATGCGCTGGTCAAGCAGCGCGGGATGGTCGCGTGAACAAACCGGCCTATCTGGTCGTCGATGCGAAAAGCAGCGCGCCGGAACGGATGGCCGACTATCGCCGCCTGGCGCAGGTCGCGGTCGAGAAATTCGGCGGCCGCTACCTGTTGCGCGGCGGCGCCTACGAAACGCTCGAAGGCAGCTGGCAGCCGCAGCGGCTCGTCGTCGTCGAATTCCCCGGTCTGGATGCGGCGCGGTCGTTCTACGACTCGCCGGAGTACGTCGCCGCCCGCAAGGCGCGCGAGGGCGTGTCGGATTTCGACATGCTGCTGGCCGAAGCTTATTGATTCACCTTACAAGGAAGCCATCATGAGTGCCATCGTCGATGTTGTCGCCCGCGAGATTCTCGATTCGCGCGGTAATCCCACCGTTGAAGCCGATGTCCTGGTCGAGTCGGGCGTCATGGGCCGCGCCGCCGTGCCTTCGGGCGCGTCGACGGGTTCGCGCGAGGCCATCGAACTGCGCGACGGCGACAAGGGCCGCTATCTCGGCAAGGGCGTGCTGCAGGCCGTCGAGAACGTGAACACCGAGATTTCCGAAGCCATCATCGGCCTCGATGCCGAAGAGCAGACCTTCA
>CAZWFC010000161.1:0-6362 GCA_964632965.1 uncultured Rhodocyclaceae bacterium | reverse complement strand
GCGATGGCGAGGTCGATGAAGATGATGCCGCGGCGCAGTACCTCGATGCCCAGCGGCACATGCGTCGCCAGCACCAGCAGGCCGGCGGCGAAGGGCGCCGCGAGCAGGCTCCAGTCCATGTCCGTCATTGCGGCGTCCCCGTCAGTTTAGCCAGCGTGTCGTCGAAGAGCCCGAAGAGATCCGTCGCCTGTTCGCTGCCGCCGACGGTGAAGGGCAGCACCGCCAGCGGCACACCGGTCCGCTGCGCAAAGCCGGCGGCGGCGCGCGGCGCATCGTAGGCGGCGCGCAGCACCAGGCGCGGCCGGACGCTTGCCGTCTGCGCGATCACCTGCGACACGTGCGCCGCCGAAGCCTCGATGCCGGGCTTGGGTTCCAGCGTCGCCACTTCGCGCAGGCCCAGCCAGTCGAACAGGTAGGCGAAGGACTTGTGCTGCACGACGACCGGCACGCCGCGCAGCCCCGCCGCCGCCTTTTCCCAGCGCGCCAGCGCTTCGCGCCACTTCGCGGCGAAGCGCGCATAGCCGGCCTGGTAGGCGCCGGCGTTGGCGGCATCGAGCGCCGCCATCTGCTGCGCCAGCGCCGCGCCGATCGTGAGGAAATTGCGTGCGTCGGTCTGGATATGAGGATTGCCGCCGGCATGGACATCGCCGTCGGCGCGGTCCACGCGCGCCGGGATTTCGAGCATGCGCACATATTTCGCCGCCTCGAAATAGCCCGGCGATCCCGGCTGCACGCGGGCGTTGCCGGATTCGCGCAGCACCACCGGCAGCCAGCCGGCCTCCAGTTCGGCGCCGGTGGCGACCACCAGGTCGGCGTTGCGGGCGCGCGCGATCAGCGAGGGCTTGGCCTCGATGCGATGCGGGTCCTGCAGGCCGTGGGTGGCGGCGAAGACCTTCACCTGGTCGCCGCCGATTTCGCGCGCCAGCGCCGCCCATTCCGGCACGGTGGCGAAGACACTGAGGGCGGCCGACGCCGGCAGTGCGGCCAACAAGAACAGCGATGCAATCAGACGTTTCATGGCGATGCTCCTCAGTACTTGTGGGCGCCGTGGGCGCCGAGGGAAACGACATACTGCAACCACACCTGGTTGTCGCGGATCGGACGGCCGTTGGCGAAGTCGTAGCGCGAGTCGTCGCGGGCAAACTGCAAGCGGAAACGCGCAAACTCCGAGGTCTGGTAATCGATCATCAGGCTGTGGCGCTTGGGCTGGTGGGCGGAGAGCAGCGGAAAATCGGCGGCCGCCAGCGCACCGCCGTTCACCAGCCCGATGTCGGTATTGCCCGCATCGAGCCGGTCGTAGCGGTAACCGACGCGCCAGTGCGGCCGGAACTTGTACACGCCCTGGGCGTACCAGCCCGACTGCGCCGAGGCGTAGCTGCCGGTCTGCGTCGCAGCGAAAGCGCCGGTGGCATCGCCCGCGTTGTAGGTCAGGTCGCCCCGTTCGCGGCGGCGGAAGGCTTCGCCCTGAAAGGTGAAGCTGCGCTCCCTGGCATTGCCGTTGGGCGCCCATTTCCAGACGAAGTCGGCGATCAGCAGCCGGCTGCTGCCCGAGTAGCGGTTCTCCACCGTCGTGCCGCTGCGGTCGACGTCGTTCCAGGCGCGGTTGCGCGGGCTGGTGGCCACGGCCGACAGGCCCGCGCGCCAACTATGGGAAACACCGGCGTCGTCGCCGACGCGCGCGAACAGCGTACCCAGCGTCGCGCCGTTCTTGTTGCGGTCGGTGGAGGGGAAGGCGCCGCCGCCCGCCGCCTCGGCACCGAGTTCGACGAACAGATCGGTCGGCGCCAGCCACTTCAGCTGCACGCCGTCGCCGCGCAGCTGGTTGGCGAGAAACGCCTTGTAGGCCAACGGCGCATCGGCGAAGTCCCAGGTATGGGCGTGCTGTTCGTTCATGTAGCCGATACCGGAGAGGAAGCGGCCAGCCTTGAAGCTCAGGCCGTTGCCCAGGCCGAGCGACTGGATGAAGGCTTCCTCCACCTCGGCACCGCCGCCCTCGGACGGGATGGCGGCGGTGAAGCGCCCGCGCCAGTTCGGGTCGATGTTGGCGGCGAGGCTGAGTTCCGATTCGCCGAGGCCGAAGCCGCGCCGCGGCGGCGCAATCTCGCCCAGCGAGGGGACGAAGCCGTGGATATGGTAATTGCGCGCGTCGGGCGTGGTCTGGTAGCTGGCCGGGTCCTGCGACAGCCGCGTGTAGGTGCCGGCGAGGATCAGCGAGATTTCCGGATTGAAGGCGCTGGCGCCGGCCGGCGCCGCCGGCCGCGCCGCCACGACGGCGGCCGCGCTTTCGGCCTTGGCCGCGCTGCCTTCGGCCGCCGCCGCCTTGGACTCGGCCTGGACCAGGCGCTTTTCGAGGGCGTCGATGCGTTGTTCGTAGGCGGTGCGCAGGCGCGCCACCTCGTCGCGCAGGGCGCGCAGATCGGCATCGTCGGCGGCGCCGGCCGCCAGGGGTGCGGCCAGCAGGGCCGCAAGCAATGAAATACGTCGAGCGTTCATGGATGTTCTCCGAAGCAATGGCGAAACCGTCCGCACGCTGGCAGACGGGACGACACAAGCAGTACTTCAGAGAACGGCGGGGGGAGCGCGCGAGGCGTAGGGCGGCGCGGGATGCGCCGCCACGGCGGCAACGGGCCGGCCGGCGAACACGGCCAGGTCGATGCGCTCGGCCGCATGCGCCAGCACCGACGGCGGCGGCGCGCTGTCGAGCGCGGCGAAGGCGGCGCAGGTGGTGCAGACATGCGACAGGGTGGACGCGGCGCCGTGGTCGGCATCGCCGCCCTCCTGCACCACCGTCTCGGTGCCCAGCCCGAGGTGGCCGAGGAAGTGCGCGTACGCCGCCTGCTGCGCGCCGAGCAGGAACAGGGCGCAGAGAACGGCGATCAGCGGATGGAGGCGGGTGCGGCGCATGGAGCGTGCATCAGATCACAAAGCAGCCGCTCAGGCAACCTGGACCAGCAGGCCCTTCAGGTATTCGCCTTCGGGAAAGGCCAGCGCCACCGGGTGGTCGGCCGCGCCCTGCAGGCGCTTGACGATGCGCGCCTCCATGCGGGTGGCGACGCCGGCATTGAGCGCCGCGCCGGCGACGATCTGCTGGAACAGCTCGATGCCGATGCCGCCCGAGCACGAGTAGCTCATCAGCAGGCCGCCGGGATTGAGCAGCTTGAAGGCGCGCAGGTTGATGTCCTTGTAGGCGCGCGCGGCGCGCTCGACGTGGCTGGCCGAGGGCGCGAACTTGGGCGGGTCGAGGACGATCAGGTCGAAGCGCTCGTCGGTCTCGTGCAGGCGGCGCAGTTCCTCGAAGACGTTGGCGCCGCGCCATTCGGCGCGCGCGGCGTCGAGTTGCGGATTCAGCGCCAGGTTGGCGCGCGCGGTGTCGAGCGCCGGCTCGGAACTGTCGATGGAAATCACTTCCCGCGCCCCGCCGGCCAGCGCCTGGAGCGAGAAGCCGCCGGTGTAGCAGAAACAGTTGAGCACGCGCCGCCCGGCGCACAGTTCGCGCAGCAGCAGGCGGTTTTCGCGCTGGTCGAGGTAGAAGCCGGTCTTGTGGCCGGTCTCGATGTCGACGCGCATTTTCACGCCGTGCTCGTCGATGACGATTCCGCCTTCCGGCGCCTCGCCCCGCAGCCAGCCCTTGACCGGCTCCAGGCCTTCGCGGCCGCGCACGTCCGAATCCGAGCGCTCGTAGATGCGCGCGCAGCCGGTTGCCTTCTGCAGGGCGTTGGCAATGGCCTCGCGCCACTTGTCGGCGCCGGCGCTGGTCAGCTGCACGACGACCGTATCGCCGTAGCGGTCGGCGATGACGCCGGGCAGGCCGTCGGACTCGGCGTGGATCAGCCGCTGGCCCTGCTGGCCGCGCAGCTCGGGCATGGTCTCGCGCCGCGCCACGGCGGCGGCGACGCGGCGCTTGAAGAAGGCGTCGTCGATGGTTTCATCGGCGTCGAAGCTCCAGACGCGGGCGCGGATCTGCGATGCCGGGCTCCAGGCCGCCTTGGCCAGCACGCGCTGGCCGTCGGTCACTTCGACCGTGTCGCCCGAGCGGGCGCGGCCTTCGAGCCGGTCGACCGAGCCTTCGAAAATCCAGGGATGACGGCGGCGGAGCAGCTTCTCCTTGCCGGGCCGGAGTATGAGTTGTGCCATGAGTGTCTTTTGCAATGCGCGAGGCGCGCATCATGACGGGCCGCGGCCCGGCTGGCAAGTCAGGACTCCAGCACCCGCAGTTCGGCGTTGGTGTAGCGCAGCCGGCTGGCGAGCACGCTGGCGAGGCCTTCCATCAGGCCCAGCGCAAGTTTCTTGTGCTCTTCGGCCACGACGTCGAAGGTCTTGCGCGACAGCACGTAGAGCTCGGCGTCGGAGAATGCCACCGCGTCGGCCGAGCGCACCTCGCCGTCGAGAAAGGCCATTTCGCCGAAGAAGGCGCCGCGTCCGAAGGTGCCGAGATGGTGGCTGAGCTTTTCGGAAATCGGCAGCATGATGCGCACCGCGCCGCTGCGGATGAGGAACAGTTCGTCGCCGGTGTCGCCGCGCGCGAAGATCTTGTCGCCGGCCCTGTAGGCGCGCTTTTCCATGCGCTGTTCGAAGCCGGCCACGGTCTGTACCTTGCGGCTCTTGAAGAGTTCGATCTCGTGCAGTTCCAGCGGCTTTTCCTCGCCGCGTTCGAGCGCCGCCTCGGCGATGATGCGGTCCTCGACCCATTCGAGCGCGTCGTCGAGCTCGGCGAAGACGCGCACCGGGCTTTCCGGCCGCACCAGGCCGACCTGATCGAAGTACTGCTCCATGTCGCGGCCCGACGGCAGGTTCTGCGGCAGCTGGCTGAAGATCAGGAAGCCGTGGCGCTCGGCGAGCATGTCCTTGACCTGGTCGAGCATGTGCGCGGCGGTGACGTCCACGGTCTGCACGCGGCGCATGTCGAGGATGACATAGTCGCGCGTCTTCAGTTCCGGCTCCAGCGCGGCGTAGAGCTGGTTGGTGGTGCCGAAGAAGATGCTGCCCTGGAGTTCGACGACGACGGCGTGGTTGCCGTGCGCGGTGAGGATTTCCATTTCCTCGTGGGTGCGCACGCGCTTGGAGAAGGTCTGGTTGCCATAGACCTTGCGGCGCACGATGGAGCCGCCGATCTGTTCGCGGATGAACAGCACCACGGCGAGCACGATGCCGACGCCCGACGCCGCGATCAGGCTCACCGTCAGCGCCGTAAGGATGACGGCGGCGATGACAACGAAGTCGAGGATGGTCGAGCGCTGCTTGAGGAAGCTGAAGCTGTGGCGATCGATCATGCGCACGCCGATGACGATGAGGATGGCGGCCAGCGCCGCCACCGGCACCCAGGAGATCAGCGAGCCGAGGACGAGAAAGGCCACCAGCGCCAGCGCGCCTTCCATTACGCCCGAGAGCCGGTTCTGCCCGCCGCTGGAGATATTCACCAGCGTCGCGCCCATGGTGCCGGCGCCGGGAATGCCGCCGACGACGGCCGAAGCGACGTTGCCCAGCCCCTGGCCGATCAGTTCGCGGTTCGAGTTGTGGCGCGAACGCGTCAGCGCGTCGAGCACGACGCAGGTCTTCAGCGTGTCGATGGACAGCAGCACCGCCAGCGTCAGCGCCGGCATGGCGATATGCCTGATCTGCTCCAGACCGATATCGCCCATGGCTTGCCAGCGCCCGGCGATGGCATCGACGAAACTGCCGCCGCCGCTGCCGAGCGAGCCGACCACCAGCGCATTGCCCGTCAGCGTCAGCAGCCGCGGGTCGGCCAGCCCGAGGCCGAAATACGTCGCCACTCCGGCCAGCAGGCCGAGGATCGCCGCCGGCACCAGTCTGGT
Source organism: uncultured Rhodocyclaceae bacterium (assembly GCA_964632965.1). Lineage (GTDB taxonomy): Bacteria > Pseudomonadota > Gammaproteobacteria > Burkholderiales > Rhodocyclaceae > Nitricoxidireducens. The sequence goes on along the minus strand of CAZWFC010000161.1, from coordinate 549 downwards.
CACGCGCGGCGCGCCGAGCATGACGACGATGGTGACCGCGCCGACGACCATGCCCTGCCACTGCCACTCGCCGGACGCGCCGAGCGACTCCCAGAAGTGCATGCCCTTGGGCACGCCGAGGAACTTGGGCACCTGGCCGGCGATGATGTAGAGACCGACGCCCGACAGGTAGCCGCTGACCACCGGATAGGGCATGTACTCGATCAGCCGCCCCAGCCGCACCGTGCCGAACAGAATCTGCAACAGCCCCGCCGCCAGCCCGAGCAGCGAAAGCAGCAGCATCGCCGCCGCGAAGTCGCCGCCGCCGTTCATGTACTCCAGCGCGAACGCCGCCAGCACCGCCGCCGCCGGCGCGCAGGGCGCCGTGATCAGCCGGTTGGTGCCGCCCAGCGCCGGCGCGATCAGCCCCAGCGCCGTCGCGCCAAGAATGCCCGCCAGCGCCCCCTGCGCCGCATGCGACGCCCCCAGCGGCGAATAGATCGTCACGCCGAAGGCGATGGCGGAAGGCAACGCCACCAGCATCGCGGCAAGACCGCCCCAGAAATCACC
>CAZWFC010000160.1:2580-6414 GCA_964632965.1 uncultured Rhodocyclaceae bacterium | reverse complement strand
CGCCGCGGCGTAGCGGGCCGGCACTTGTCGTTCGTCCTCGCTGGAGCACATGACGAGGTAATTCCACGGCTGCATGAGGTCCACGGAGGGCGGGTAGTGGGCGGCGGTGACGATGCGGCTCAGCACCTCGTCCGGAACGGGCAGGGGCAGGAACCGGCCGCGCACGTCGCGGCGGGAAAAAATGGTCTGGTAGATGGCCGCGCGCGCTTCGGCGGTGAAGGCGTGGACGTCCTGGCCGGCGTGTTCGGTGGTCATGGAAAAGTTCCTTGCGTAATGAATCGGTGCGGCGCCTAGGCCGCGAAATCGAACACCGTTTCGGTGCCGTTGTCCCAGCCATCCCACAGATAGTCGGCGGCCTTGCCGTCGGCGATCAGGCGCAGGGCGTAGTTGACCTGCTCCTTGTAGAACTCGCAGAAGGCGCCGGTCTTCGCCATGCCGCCGTTCATCTCGTGCGCCTCGGCCGGGCAGGGCGAGCCGCAGAAATGACGGATCGCGCACTCATTGCAGGGGCTGAACTTGTCGACGTCGCGCGTCGTCACGGTCTGGAAGGCCGCGGAAGCCAGCGCCGCTTCGACGCCGCCGTCCGCCAGCAGATTGCCGCCGTTGAAGCGCGGCAGGCCGATGAATTCGCTGCACGGGTAGAGGCCGCCGTCCGCCGCCAGGGCGAAGAAGGCGCGCCCGCCGCCGCAGGGGGAGATGTCGCACATCAGCCGCCGCGCCGTCGGCGCGAGGATGCCGATGAGGATGTTGGCGAAGTTGGCGACCATCAGCTTGCGGCCGGTCGCACGGTAGAGCTCGTGCGTGCGGTCGAGCGCGGCGAAGAAGGCGGTGGCCATGTCGCCGTCCGCCGGCTTGACGCCGCGCGCGCCGGGCAGGGTGCAGCGCACGGTGTTGAGCATGCAGGTCGGCACTTCATGGGCATGGAAGAGCTCGACCATCTGCGTCAGATACGGCAGGTTCTCGGTGGTGCAGGTGGTGATGACGCTCCACGAGCCGTAGCCCTTGAGCCGCTCCATCGCCGTCAGCACCTTGTCGTGCACGCTTTTGCCGCCCCAGGTGCGGCGCGTGGCGTCGGTGATGCCGGCCATCGGGCCGTCGAGCGAGAGGCCGATGCTGACGTTGCGCGTCGTGAGGAAGTCCACCGCCGCCGCGTCGAGCAGCGTGCCGTTGGTCTGTAGGCCGAAGGTGAAATCGGCGCCGTAGGCGTCGATGGCGGCGAACACCGCTTCCTTGTTCATCAGCGGTTCGGCGCCGTGGAAAATGGCGCGCGGCTTGCGCCCTTCCGGCATGACCGAACGGAAGTAGTCGCGCAGCTTGCCGAGCGAAGCCATCAGCGTATCGGCCGGCATGTGGCTGCCGCCGCTGCGCTGTTCGCCCGGCAGGTAGCAGTAGGTGCAGTCGAGATTGCAGCGCTCGGTGGGGTTCAGGTAGACGCCGGAGGGCTTCAGCTCGAAGCGCAGCGCATGCAGTTCGCGGGCGAAACTGTCGGCCTTGTCGCGGTAGGTGTCGAGCAGCGGACCGGCGGCCAGCGCTGCGGCGATGCGGCTCTTGTCGACCAGCGCCCAGAAGGCGGTGGCCGGATCGGTGACGGCGGCGTAGCTGGCGTGGCCGATGTCCACGGCAAGCAGCGCCGGGCCGGCGGCGGCCCGGCTCGGGACAGCTGCCGTCATTTCGCGGCTTTCCGGTCCATCAGCACGTAGTGCGAGAGGCCGATGCCGTCGGGATTGCAGCTCTTGCGCACGGCGATGGTCGGCGCGGCGGGCTTGGCCTGGCTGGTGGCGGGCGGGGTTGCGGCTTGGGTGTTGGCGGTTTGCGTCATGATCCGTTCCTCGGGAAAGCAAAAAAGAAAAGGGCTCCGGCCGACAACACGCTTGCGCATGCGGTCGGCCGGAGCCCCTGCCTGGACTCCGAATCGGTTCGACACGTCTTCTGGCTACCGGATCAGCCGGACCGCTGCGCCTTCCCGCCGGGGTGGTCCCCGTCAGTGGCTGGTCTTGCGACCTTGCAGCGGCCGTCCCCGGATACAGCGGCGGGCCCGCCACGGATTCGCACCGTGTTCCGTTACGTCGAACCGAACGGTGGCGGGATTCTCCCCGAGCGGCGGCGGCCGGTCAAGAGACGCGCAGCGCTTCTTCGGCCCAGAGCAGGGCGACGCCGCGGTAGACGTCGAGCGCGGCCACCTCGATGCCGAGCGTGGCGGCGATCTGCGCCGCCTTGTCGGCGTGGCCCTTTTCGACGGCGAACGCCAGCATCAGATAGCGGCCGTAGGGGCCGACGCTGCGCAGCAGGACGTCCTGCACCGCCGGCATCAGGTTCATCCTGGCGACGACGTCCGCCATCGGCACACCGAGCAGGACATCGACGAAGGACAACAGCCCGACGAGGAACAGCGCGTCGGCATCGGCCTTGGGCAGCACCGGCAGCGCGGCCAGTTCGAGGAAGCGCGCCCGCGCCAGGGCGATCTGGAGCAGGGCTTCGTCGCGCGCGCCGCCGCCGCCGGCGCGGAACACCGACACGGCCAGCCAGCGGTAGAGCATCTCGCGCCCGAGCACGACGATGGCCTGCTCGATGCTGGCGACCGGCTGCAGCAGCCCGGAAACGGGCGAGTTCGCCATCGACAGGATATGCACCGCGACGCCGGGGTCGCGCTTGGCGACATGGGCGATGGACTCGGTGTCGGCGTCGCTGCGCAGCAGGTTCAGCATCTCGATCAGCACCAGCCGGCTCTGGTTGAGCTTCTCGCCCTTCTCCTCCGCATCGGGCGCCGACAGGAAATCGCCGAGCACATAGGCGGCGCCGAGCGCCATGCACAGGCGCCGTTCCGGCCAGGAATGCACCTGTTCCACGGCCAGCGTCAGCGCCGGATGGGCGGCGCGCAACTGCTTCATCGTGCGCTCGAAATATTCGAGGGCGTAAGCCGAAAAATCGACGAAGCCGAAGTTTGCCACCGCCAGCGCCGGGACGAACGCGGCCGTGTTCTCGACGCGCGACAGCGCCACGCCGGCGCCGGCTTCGCGCATGCGCCGCAGGCCGGCCAGCCACTCCGCCGAAGCCGCCAGGGCCGGCGGCACATGAACCTGGAACACCGTGTGCGGCCCGATCAGCGCGGCGAAATCCTCATGCAGCCATTCGTTCAGATGGACGGCGACGACGGCCAGGCGACGCTCGGCGAAGGCCCGCACGTTGGCGGCGCGCAAGGCGTCGAGATACGCGCCCGGCGGCACCGGCACGCGCGCGTCGACCACCTTGAAGCTGAAGCGGTAGCCCGACAGGTGGCCGTGCGCGTCGAGCATTTCCTCCCGGTGCAGCAGGGCGCCGACCGGGCGCGGCGGCGCAGAGGCCGGGGCGAGCGGGGCAACAGGCCGCGGCGCGGCCGGTGCGTCCGGCTCGTCGTCGAGGAGATGCTTGAAGAGATCGCCGAGTCCCATGGTGAGTGAATACTAGCCCCGCCCGGCGGGAATTGCCTTGCCGCCGGTCAAATCCGCCCGCGCCGCCCGACCGGCACGATAAACGGCCCAAAAACCCCGGTATCCCGGGCGTAGGCGAACGCCGCCGGGCATAGACTGGGTCGCGGACAAACAGGGGATTCCACGTGGTCGTCACCAACTGCCATCGCACCACCGCCATCGTCATCCGCAACGCGCGCGGCAGCGTCACGCTGGTGCCGATGAAGAGCGGCCGGCTCGCGGCCGTCACGCTCTCCTTCGCCGAATTCCTCGCCGAATGGCACGAAACGCCCTACGAACTGCCGCGGGCGCTCGACACCTTCCTGCACCACGCCGAGGAACAGGGCGCCACCGCCGAGGCCGTGCGCGGACTCGAACGCCTGCAGAC
>CAZWFC010000160.1:0-2480 GCA_964632965.1 uncultured Rhodocyclaceae bacterium | reverse complement strand
TCCAGGTGGCGGCACAATTGCTCGGCGCCGTCGAGGATGCGCGGCGTGTGGCGCTGGACCAGTTCCGGCGGGATGAAGTAGAGATTGTCCTTCGCCACGGCGGACATCGCCGTCCAGCGCTTCCAGTCGTCCAGCCATTCGGGGCGCGACTCGCCCATGCCGCTGGCGACGATGACGTCCGGATTGGCGGCGATGACGCCCTCGACGGTGACCGTCGGCGCCAGGATCGGCAGGGCGGCGAAAACGTTCTCGCCGCCGCAGAGGCGGATGGCGTCGCTGATGATCTGCTTGCCGTTGATGGTCATCAGCGGCTGCTTCCATATCTGGTAGAAGACCCGCAGCTTCGGCCGCGCCGAATAGCGGGCGGCAAGCTGCGCGTAGCGTGTGCGGAAGGCGGCGGCGGCGGCATCGGCGACGGCTTCGGTGCCGGCCAGACGACCGTAGGTTTGCAGGGAGGCGGGGATATCCTCGATACGGTTCGGCTGCGACAGGTAGACCGGCAGCCCCAGCGCGCGCAGCTTGGCGACGGCGGCGGGCAGGTTGCCGCTCTCCCAGCCGACGACGAGGTCGGGCTTGAGCGCCGCCACGGCTTCGAGATCGATCTTCGAATAGCCGCCGACGCGCGGCAGCGCCTTGGCGGCGGCGGGCCAGTCGCTGTATTCGACGGTGCCGACGACGCGCTCGCCCGCGCCGGCGGCGAACAGCACCTCGGTCACGTGCGGCGCCAGGCTGACGATGCGCTGCGCCGGACCCTTCAGGCGCAACTCGGTGCCGCCGTCGTCGCGCAGCACCATGTCGGCCCGCGCCGGAAGTGTCGCCAGCAGCGCGCACGCCGCCAATATCGCCGAATGCCGTTTTTTCATGTTCGCCATTGCCGCCGTTTCCGCTAGAGTCGCGCATCATGCCAGAACAAAAACCATCCTTACAGGAAAGCGTCGCCCGCCAGCGGGCGGAACTCAAGCAGCTCATCGAACAGCCGCTGCACGCCGCCGCCGACGCTTGCCGCGCGGCCTGGGGTGAGCGCGCCGGGCTCGACGCCGCGCTGCAGGCGATCTTCCCGACCCTGCCCTACTGCCGCTACCTGTATGCGCTCGACACCGCCGGCGTGCAGATCTCCGACAACGTCGGCGCGGAAGGCCCGGTCAGCGCAGACTTCGGCCGCGACCGCTCGCACCGCCCCTACATGCGCGAGTCCCTGCCGGCCGCGGGCTTCCTGCTCTCGCGCTCCTACATCGGCCTGCGCGAACGGCGGCCGGCGATCACCGCCATCCAGCTCGTGCGCGGCGCCGACGGCCGCGCCCTGGGCTTCGTCGGCGCCGATTTCTATCTCCACGATCTGCCGCTGACGCGCGAGAACTTCGAGGAACAGCGCCAGTGGAAGCAGATGCGCGGCGACCCGTCGATCCGCAGCACCGTGTTTCATCAGACGCGCACGGACAGCGAGATGGACCGCAACCTCGACACCGTGCTCGGCGTCGTCGAGGAACTGATGGTCGACCACGGCGTGCACCACGTCATGCTGCATTTTTCCAGCAGCCGCGCCGTGTATTGGCGCATCGACGATCCCTTCCGCTACCACCTGTTCGACATCCGCACGCTGACCAATCCCGACATCTGCATGGCCTTCTGCCGCCAGCGCTACCCGGCCGACGCGCTGGTGCCGAAGGAGCGCATCCGCGCCATCCTCGACGGCATGCGCAACCTGCGCTTCGTCGACGAAACCTTCTACCTGCGCACCGGCACGCTCAACATCTTCAACGGCATCGTCGGCCTCACCTTCTCCTGCGACGGTTCCCACTACATGCCCTGGGACGAGTTCCTGAAGATGGACGTGGCGTTCTGGATGGGGACGGCCTAGATATCCGCCAGCGCGTGCGCCAGCCGCTGCCATTCGGCCGCGCGGCCGGGCAGGCCGAAGCGCAGCGCGTTCGGGGCGGCGAAGCGGCGCACCAATATTCCTGAAGCGGCGAGTTCGCCGAAGATGCGTTCGGCATTGTCAGTGACCACGTAGCGGAACAGCGCCGTGCCCGTCGACGCACCCAGGCCGGCCTCGCGCAGCAAGCCGTCGAGGCGCGCGCCGGCGGCCAACAGGCGCGCGCGCTGTTGCGCCTGCCAGGCAGTGTCGGCCAGCGCTGCGCGCGCCACGACGCGCGCCGGATGCGAAACCGCCCAGGGGCCGACAGCCTCGGCCAGCCGCGCCAGCAGGTCGGGCGCGGCGATAGCGAAGCCGACGCGGGCGCCAGCGAGGCCGAAGAACTTGCCCAGCGAACGCAGCACGACGACGTTCGGCGCCGCCGCGCCGCCGGCCACGGCCGCCAGCGATTCCTCCGGCTCGGCATCGGCGAAAGCTTCGTCGACGACCAGCCAGCCGCCGCGCCGCGCCAGCGCGTCCGCCGCGGCGAGCAGTTGCGCTTTGGCAAAACGCGCGCCGGTCGGATTGTTGGGATTGACGACCACCACCCCGTCGGCGTTCGCGGCGG
>CAZWFC010000159.1:0-6620 GCA_964632965.1 uncultured Rhodocyclaceae bacterium | reverse complement strand
GCCTTCGGCCACGCCGCCTTCTTCGGCCTCGGCGCCTACGTCGTGGCCATCCTCATGCAGCAGGGCGTCGCCAGCGGCTGGATCGCCTGGCCCCTGGCGGCGGCCGTGGCGGCCGGCGCGGCGCTGCTGGTGGGGCTGGCCTCGCTGCGCACGCGCGGCGTCTACTTCATCATGATCACCCTGGCCTTCGCGCAGATGCTCTACTACCTCGTGCTGTCGCTGAAGGACTACGGCGGCGACGACGGCCTGCCGCTCGCCGGCCGCTCGACGCTGGCGCCGGTGGCGCTCGCCGACGACACCGTCTTCTACCTCGTGACCCTGGCCGTCCTCGCCGCGGCGCTGGCCGGACTGCGGCGCCTCGACGCCGCGCGCTTCGGCCGCGCGCTGGCCGGCATCCGCCAGAACGAAACGCGCATGGAAGCGCTCGGCTACCCGGTGTTCCGCCTCAAGCTCGCCTGCTTCGTCATCGGCGGCGCCGTCGCCGGGCTGGCCGGCGCGCTGATGGCCAACCAGCACGGCATGGCCAGCCCCAACCAGCTCTACTGGACGCAGTCCGGCATGCTGCTGGTGATGGTCATCCTCGGCGGCGTCGGCAGCCGCTACGGCGGGCTGATCGGCGCCGTGACGCTGCTCGGGCTGGAGGAAATCCTCGCCGGCTATACCGAACACGCCGCGCTGTGGGTCGGCGTGTTCCTGCTGCTGGTGGTGAGCTTCGCGCCCAGGGGCATCGCCGGCCTGCTCGCCGGGAGGCGCCATGGATGAGCTGTTGGGCGTACGCGGCCTGGCGCGCCACTTCGGCGGCATACGCGCCGCCGCCGGCGTGGACCTCGACGTGCGGGCCGGCGAACTGCACGCCCTGATCGGCCCCAACGGCGCCGGCAAGACGACGCTGATCCACCTCGTCTCGGGCGCGCTGGCGCCGGATGCCGGCGAGGTCGTCTTCGCCGGCCGGCGCGTCACGCACTTGTCCATGCACCGGCGCGCCGAGTTGGGACTGGTGCGCTCCTACCAGATCACCAGCATCTTCCCGCACCTGCCGGTGCTGGAGAACCTCTGCCTGGCGGTGCGTTCGCGCCGCGGCGACTGGGGTTCGAGCTTCCGCTTCTGGCAAGCGGCGGCGCGGGAAACCGCCGTCGCCGACGAGGCCGCCGCGCGGCTGGCGCAGGTCGGCCTGGCCGGCCGTGCCGCAACGCTGGCCGCCGACCTCGCCCACGGCGAGCAGCGCGGCCTGGAACTGGCCATGGCGCTGGCGACCAAGCCGCGCCTGCTGCTGCTCGACGATCCGCTGGCCGGCATGGGCCACGAGGAAGCCGAGCGCATGGCCGACCTCGTCGCCGCGCTCAAGGGCACGGTGACGATCCTGCTGGTCGAACACGACATGGACATCGTCTTCCGCCTCGCCGACCGCATCTCCGTACTGGTGGCCGGGCGCATCGTCGCCAGCGGCACGCCGGAGGAAGTGCGCGGCAACGACGAAGTCCGGCGCGCCTATCTCGGCGACGAAGCGGTGCCACTGTGAGCGCGCTGCTCGAAATCGAAGGCCTCGCAGCCTGCTACGGCGAAAGCCAAATATTGTTCGGCCTCGACATGACGATCGCCGCCGGCGAGGTGGCGACGCTGCTGGGCCGCAACGGCATGGGCAAGACGACGACGGTGCGCGCCATCTGCGGCCTCGGCGGCGTCGCGCTGAAGGCCGGGCGCATCCGCCTGCTGGGCGAGGACATCGCCGGCCTGCGGCCCGACGCCATTGCGCGGCGCGGCATCGCGCTCGTGCCCGAAGGCCGCCAGGTGTTCGCCAACCTGACGGTGCGCGAACACCTCGTCGCCTTCGCCGCCAACCGCCACGCCGCGCGCGACGCCTGGACGCCGGACAAGGTGTTCGCCTTCTTCCCGCAGTTGAAGGAGCGCGCCGGCAACCTGGGCAACCAGCTCTCCGGCGGCGAACAGCAGATGCTGGCCATCGGCCGCGCGCTGACGACCAACCCGCGCCTCCTGATCCTCGACGAAGCCACCGAAGGTCTCGCCCCGCTGATCCGCGAGGAGATCTGGCGCTGCCTCGACACCCTGCGCGCGGCCGGCCAGACCATCCTGGTCATCGACAAGTACGTCGAGCGCCTGATCCGGCTCGCCGACCGCCACACCCTCGTCGAACGCGGCCGCGTCGCCTGGCGCGGCAGTTCGGCGCAGCTCGACGCCGACCACGGCATCTGGCATCGCTACCTCGGCATTTGACGCCCCTGCCCCCCTCCGCTAACATCCGCCGCCTATGCGAAGCGGGCTCCCCATTCCTTCCTCCGGCCCGCGCCCCGATCGCGCAACCACGCCCATGCTCCTGGCCCGCTTCCTCGTTCCCCTGATCCTCGCGGCCGCCGCGCTGCCGGCCAAGGCCGAGATGGCGCCGCCCCCCGAACATGCTTTGCAGCTCAGCCCGGAGCTGGCGAACTCCGCCGCGCCCGAACTCGGCCTCCCCCCCGGCGCCGCGCCGGCGCAGGAAATCCGCGACGACCTGCCGCCGCTGCCGACCATCGACCTGACGACGCCGCCCGACGACCTGTGGCAGCGCATGCGCAACGGCTTCGGCATGCCCGACCTGAATTCGCCGCTGGTCGCCGAACGCCAGGCCTGGTATCTGAACCGGCCCGACATGCTCAAGCGCATTTTCGAGCGCAGCCGCAAGTACATCTACCACATCGTCACCGAGCTCGAAAAACGCGGCATGCCGACCGAACTGGCGCTGCTGCCCATCGTCGAGAGCTCGTTCAACCCGCTCGCCTACTCGCGCGCCCGCGCGCTGGGCATGTGGCAGTTCATCCCGGCGACGGGCAGGAGCTACAACCTCAAGCAGAACTGGTGGCTGGACGAACGCCGCGACATCATCGCCTCGACCTCGGCCGCGCTCGACTACCTGCAGTTCATCTACGAGATGCACGGCGACTGGCACCTGGCGCTGGCCTCCTACAACTGGGGCGAGAACGCCGTCGCCCGCGCCATCGCCAAGAACCAGGCCAAGGGCCTGCCGACCGACTACTCCAGTCTGACCATGCCCGGCGAGACGCGCTATTACGTGCCCAAGCTGCAGGCGATCAAGAACATCGTCGCCCAGCCCGAAGTGTTCGGCTTCAAACTCGACCCCATCCCCAACAAGGCCTATTTCGGCACCGTGGACCTCGACGGCGCCGTCGACATCGCCACGGTGGCGATGCTCGCCGAAACGCCGCTCAGCGAGTTCATCGCCCTCAACCCGTCCTACCAGCGGCCGGTGATTCCGAGCGAGAGCAAGAGCCTGATCGTCATTCCCGCGGAAAAGATGCAGGTGTTCCAGGACAACCTCGCGCGCCACGAGGCGCAGGACAAGCCGCTTTCCAGCTGGCGCACCTACTCGCTCAAGAAAGGCGAAAAGCTCGAAGCCGTGGCGGCGCGCTTCGGTCTCAGCGCCGCCAAACTCAAGCAGTTGAACGGCATCACGGCGAAAACCAAGATCGTCCCCGGGCAGAACTTCCTCATTCCGGCACCGGGCGGCGACGCCCGTTCGGAGCAACTGGCGGCCGCCCTGCCGAAAGTCCCCGCCGAATTGCCAAAAATGGCCAAGGGCGGCAAGCGCAAGGCCGGCGGCAAAGGCGGCCACACGAGCAAGAAATCGACATCCGCGGCAAAAAGACATGCATCTGCCGCCAAGAAGCCTCTATCCACAAAAGCCGGCAAGAAGAAAAAACGCTGACCCCGGCGCCGCGCATGGCGTGACGAATTTTCTTTCCGGCCGGTCATCACACAACCTGATGCCCCTACTCGGTTAGAATATCCATTCCTACGATATGGTCACCCTGCCATGAACCTGCAAACCAAGATCGCGGCATTCTTCGGCGCCCTCGCCATCTGCCTGATCGTCGCCGTCCTCGCGATCGGCCTGTTCTCCTTCCGCCAGTATTCGATCGCCACGGCCACCGAGCATATCCGCACCTCGGCGGAAATCCTGCGCGTCAGCCTCACCGAAGACATGATCAACGGCGTCATCAGCAAGCGCGAAGGCCTGCTGTCGCGCATGCTGGAAGTCGAAGGACTGAAGTCGGTGCGCGTCATGCGCGGCCCGCAGGTAGCCCAGCAGTTCGGCAAGGGCCTGTCGCGCGAGCAGCCGGAAGACGACATCGAACGCCGCGTGCTGGGCAGCGGCCAGGCCGAATTCGGCCTCGTCGAAAGTACCGGCGACGCCATCTTCCGCGGCACCATCCCGTATGTCGCCACCAACCGCGGCAACCCCAACTGCCTGATGTGCCACCAGGTGGCCGAGGGCACGGTGCTGGGCGCCGTCACCATCACCATGTCGATCGAGCACCTCAAGCGCAAGGCGATCCTGACGCTCTCGCTGATGGTCGCCGCCGTGACGCTGTTCTCGCTGGTCACCTTCTTCCTGTTGCGGCGCCTGACCTACCCCATCGTCGAAACCGCCACCCACGTCGAGAAGGCCGTGCATAGCGCGCTCGAAGGCAACTTCAGGAGCCAGATCGTGGTGCGCACCGAGGACGAGATCGGCCATATCGCCGGCGAAATGAACCGCCTGCTGGCGCACCTCGACAACGGCCTCAACCGCATCGGCGGCATGGTCGCGCAGCTGACCAACCACGCCCCGAACAACGGCAAGACCGACCTGCTCAACTCGACCATCGAGATGGTGGAAACCCTCACCGAGGCGGCGCATTTCAAGCAGGCCATCGAAGAGGACGAAACCAAGTCCGAGATCTACACGCGCCTGTCGGGCGCCATCGAAGGCCTGTTCCGCATCGAACACTATTCGATCTACGAAGTGCTGCCGGTGCACAACCAGATGATGCCGATGCTGGTCGACGGCCAGGTCCAGGGCCCCTGCCGCTGGTGCGATCCGCAGATACTCGTGCGCAACGAAACCTGCCGCGCGCGCCGCACCGGCCATGTCGTGAATTCCATCGCCACGCCGGACATCTGCTTCGCCTTCCGGCCGCCGGAAGACCAGCCGGGCACCAAGCACATCTGCTTCCCGATCATCCAGTCCGGCACCGTCGGCAGCGTGCTGCAACTGCTCGCGCCGATCGAGGAGCAGGTGCGCATCAACAACCTCGTGCCCTACGTCAGCGTCTACCTGCGCGAGGCCGCGCCGGTGCTGGAAGCCAAGCGCCTGACGGAAACCCTGCGCGAATCGACGCTGCGCGACGCCATGACCGGGCTGCACAACCGCCGCTTCCTCGAAGAGTCGGTCGAGATGCTGATCGCCCAGTCGCAGCGGCACAAGTCGCCGATCGCCATCCTCATGCTCGACCTCGACTACTTCAAGATGGTCAACGACACCTACGGCCACGACGCCGGCGACACCGTGCTCAAGGCGCTGGCCAAGGTGCTGACGCAATCGGTGCGCACCTCCGACTACGTGATCCGCTACGGCGGCGAGGAGTTCCTCATCCTGCTGCAGGAAACCAGCGCCGCATCCGCCGTCGATGTCGCCGAGAAGATACGCGCCGCCGTCGAGGACATGAAGGTCCAGGTCGCCAGCGGCATGCTGCAGAAGACCATTTCCATCGGCATCTCCGACCTGCCGCAGGACAGCGACACCTTCTGGCAGGCGGTGAAGTTCGCCGACGTCGCGCTCTACCACGCCAAGGAAACCGGGCGCAACCGCGTCGTGCGCTTCACCAAGGAACTGTGGGAAAAGCAGGACCACCAGAAGGACTACTGACGCTCATTCCGGGCAGCGACACGAAACGAAGGCGGGCAGCAGTGCCCGCCTTTGCATTTGTGCTAGCCGGCCGCGTGCCAGCAGTGCACGCCGTGCGTCGCCGTCAGTTGCGTCGCGCCGGGGTAGGTCGCCCGGCACACATCCGTCGCCCGCGGGCAGCGCGGATGGAAATGGCAGCCCGCGGGCGGATTCAGGGGCGAGGGCGGATCGCCGGCCACGCGCAGGCGCTCGCCCGCCGCGCCGTCGATGCGCGGCACCGCCGCCAGCAGCGCCTGGGTGTAGGGATGACGGGCGTCGCGCAACACCTCGTCCGCCGTGCCGCGCTCGACGATGCGCCCGAGGTACATCACCGCCACTTCGTCGGCCAGGTAATCGACGACCGCGATGTTGTGGGTGATGAACAGGTAGGCCAGGCCGAGGCTTTTCTGCAGGTCGGCGAGCAGGTTGAGTATCTGCGCCTGCACCGAAACATCGAGCGCGCTGGTCGGCTCGTCGAGGATCAGCAACTGCGGCGCCACCGCCAGCGCGCGCGCGATGGCGACGCGCTGGCGCTGGCCGCCCGAGAACTCGTGCGGATAGCGCCCGGCCATGTCGGCCGCCAGCCCCACCTCGCCCAGCAGCGCGGCGATGCGCGCCGCGTGGTCGCCGGCGATGTGCAGCGAGCGCATGCCCTCGGCGATGATGGCGCCGATGCGCAGGCGCGGATTGAGCGAACCGAAGGGGTCCTGGAACACCATCTGCACCGCGGCGCGCATGGCGGCCACGCTGCCGACGTCGAGCGTGCGTCCGGCCAGGCGCACGCTGCCGCCGGTGGGCGCCACCAGCCGCAGGATGGCCTTGCCCGCCGTCGTCTTGCCGCAGCCCGACTCGCCGACCAGCGCCAGCGTGCGCGCGGCGGCCAGCGCCAGCGACACGCCGT
>CAZWFC010000158.1:0-6633 GCA_964632965.1 uncultured Rhodocyclaceae bacterium | reverse complement strand
CCGATTCAGCATAGGCCAGCAGTTCCAGGTTGGCTTCGATGCGGTCGGCGATCTTGAGCAGGACGTTGGCACGGTCGGCGGGCGCGGTGCGCCCCCAGGCATCGGCGGCGGCATGGGCGGCGTCGAGCGCCAACTCGACGTCCTCGGCGCCGGAACGGGCGGCCTTGGTGTAGGGCTTGCCGGTGATCGGGGTGATGACATCGAAATACTCGCCCTTGACCGGCGCAACCCACTTGCCACCGATGAAATTGTCGTACTTGGACTTGAACTGGACTTTGGCGCCGGCGGCGCCGGGTGCGGCATAAATCATGAATGTCTCCTCGCGATTTTTTAGGTGGACGCGGTCCCGCATGGGAACCTGCCCCTTCCTTCGCAGGGAGCATGCCAGCAGCCAATCCATTGATTTGAATGTCCTTCGCAACGACCGGCGTATCGTTCTGTACCGAGCAGGAGCGTGTCGCCGCGATACACTGTCACGAAATGACACAGGTGACGGCGTCCTGCCGGAGTTTGTCTTGCGCGCCGTCGCCGAATCCCTATACTTCATCGACAGGCAGCCGGACACAGAGACGGCGCCCGACACCGGAGGAGAGAAGATGACCGTCACACCGAGGGCTCCGGACGCGTCCCTGCGTCACGCCCGCCATTTGCTGATGGAGCGCGGCGAACTGCCCAGCGGCCTGATACACGATCTGCTCGCGCGCTCATGGCGGCGCAGCCTCGAAGCCGGTCTGGCCCCGATCGGCCGCCTCGGCGAGACGCCGCACCTGTCCGCCGGAGAACTCGCCCGAGCCACGGACCGCCAGCAGGAGCTTATCGCCAACGCGCGGCCGGTGATGGAGTATCTGCATGCACAGACGCGCGACTCCGGCAGCATGGTGATTCTTTCCGACGAGCGCGGCGTCCTGCTGCACGCCCTCGGCGACGCCGACTTCCTCAGCCGCGCCGAGCGCGTGGCGCTGACGCCGGGCGCCTCCTGGCACGAACGCTATCGCGGCACCAACGCCATCGGCACGGCGCTGGCCGAGGGCGTGCCGGTGGTCGTGCACGGCGCCGAGCACTATCTCGAACGCAACGGCTTCCTGACCTGCGCCGCGGCACCCATCGCCGCGCCGGACGGCCGCCTGCTCGGCGTGCTGGATATTTCGGGCGAACAGCGCAGCCGCCATCCGCACACCTTCGGCCTGGTGCGCGCCGCGACGCAGATGATCGAGAACCGGCTGTTCGACGCGCGCCACGGCGACGACGTGCGCCTGCGCTTTCATCCGCTCGCCGAAGGCATAGGCACCATCGCCGAAGGCGTGGCGGCGCTCTCGGCCGACGGCTGGATCGTCGGCGCCAACCCGGCGGGACTCGCCCTGCTCGGCATCGCCGCCGCCGATCTCGGCGCGACGCCGCTGGGTCGTTTGCTCGATGTGCGCATGGCCGACCTGATCGACCGCGAACGGCGCCACCCGGGCCGACCGCTGCTGATCGACCGGCAGTGCGGCGGGCGCCTCTTCGTGCGCGTGGAACCCGGTCGACGCACCTTGCCGCCGACGCCAGCCAGGCCGACCTCGCCCGGCGACGCCCTGGCGACGCTCGACAGCGGCGACGAACGCCTGCGCGCCGCCATCGAACGCGCCCGCAAGGTG
Organism: uncultured Rhodocyclaceae bacterium; assembly: GCA_964632965.1. GTDB lineage: Bacteria > Pseudomonadota > Gammaproteobacteria > Burkholderiales > Rhodocyclaceae > Nitricoxidireducens. The sequence goes on along the minus strand of CAZWFC010000158.1, from coordinate 4,999 downwards.
CTCGGCAAGCCCATCGCCGTGCTGCTGCAGGGCGAATCGGGCGTCGGCAAGGAACTCTTCGCCCGCGCCATGCACGACTCCGGGCCGCGCCGGGGAAAACCGTTCGTCGCCGTGAATTGCGCCGCGCTGCCGGAGAACCTGATCGAAGCCGAACTCTTCGGCTACACGCCCGGCGCCTTCACCGGCGCACGCCGCGAAGGTGCCCCCGGACGCATCCGCGAGGCCGACGGCGGCACGCTGTTTCTCGATGAGATTGGCGACATGCCCTTGCCGTTGCAGGGGCGACTGCTGCGCGTCCTGCAGGAACGGCAGGTACAACCGCTGGGCGGCGGCCGACCGGTAGCGGTGGATTGTGCACTCGTCTGCGCCACGCACCGGCAGCTGAAAACGGAAATGGAAGCCGGACGTTTCCGCGCCGACCTTTACTACCGCATCAACGGCCTGACGCTGGCGCTGCCCGCGCTGCGCGAACGCGGCGACTTCGCCGCCCTCGTCGCGCGCCTGATAGCCCAGGCGGCACCGGGACACGATCTGGCGCTCGATGCCGCGCTCGCCGCCGCCTTCGCCGATTACCCCTGGCCCGGCAATCTGCGCCAGCTCGCCAATGCCGTGCGCACCGCCTGCGCATTACTCGACGACGGCGAAACACTGATCGGCTGGCGACACCTGCCGGACGACCTCATGGAGGAATTGCGGCCACCGCGACAGTGTGCCGTCCCGGCGTCGGCCGATGCCACGGACAACCTGCAGACACTGTCGGCCGCAGCGATCGGCCGTGCCGTGCAGGCGGCCTGCGGCAACATGTCCGAGGCGGCACGACGGCTGGGCATCAGCCGCAACACGCTTTATCGCCGGCTCAAGCGCTGACCGGCAGCCGGCGCCGGCCGGGACTCAGGAATGCCGCCCCTGTGCCGACTTGTGCTCGACGGCGAAGACCGCCGCCTCGACGCGGGACGTGAGATTCAGCTTGGACAGGATGTGGCGCACATGCAGCTTGACGGTGTCATGGCTGATGTCGAGCGACCGGGCGATCGCCTTGTTCGACATGCCCTGCGCCAGGTAGTCGAGTATCTCGCGCTCGCGGGCCGTCAGCTGCTTGAGCGCTTCGGCCTTGCCCGCCACCGGGCCGCCGCCCTGCAACAGATGCACGAGCTTGAGCATCATCGACGGCGCCACCACCGTCTCGCCGCGCACGGCCCGCTGCACGGCGTCCACGACGTCGTCGGGCTCCATGTCCTTGAGCAGGTAGCCCTGGGCGCCGGCGCGCATGGCGTTGGCGAGGTCTTCCTCGGCATCGCTGACGGTGAGCACCAGTACCGGCCCGGTCCAGGGCTTGGCACGAATCTGGCGCAACAGCGCGATGCCGCCGTGCGGCGGCATGTTCAGGTCGGTGATGACGACGTCCGGCTGGGTCTCGTCGAGCAGGCGCAGGGCATCGTCCTGGTTGCCGGCGATGCCGGCGACGCGGATTTCGCCGCGCTGCTCCAGCAGCTCGGCCAAGCCTTTGCGGAACAGGGTGTGGTCATCGACAAGGAGAACTTTTATTTCGGTCATGCTGCTGCCCTGATTGCCATCGCGGGAAAGATTAGTCTGACGCGGAAGCCGCCTTCGGGAAGGTTGGCCACCTCGATGCGGCCGCCGATCTTGCGGGCGCGTTCGCGCATGATCGAAAGCCCGAAGTGGTCGCGCAGTTGCGGATGTTCCTCGAAACCGCCAGTGCGGTTGGCGATGGCGAAGAACCCCTGCCCGCCCTTGCCGTTGTCCTCGACGGTGACGACATAGTAATCGCCGTCGCCCTCGATGACGAGGCGTGCCAGCGTCGCGCCCGAATGACGCACGACGTTGGCCAGCGCTTCCTGGATGATGTAGAACACCTGCGCTTCCTGGTCGACGCTGAGACGCAGGTCGGCGACGCGGTTCTGGTATTCGAGCGCGATGCCGGTTCGATCCTGGAAACCGTCGGCGAAATTCTTCAGCGCGTGCAGCAGTCCCATCGGGTCCATGCGGTTGCGGAACTGCGAAAGCAGTTCGCGCAATTGTGCATAGGCCTCGTCGAGGGCCTGGCGCACGTCGCCGGCGTACTTCGTGGCACGTTCGGTTTCGGCGTCCTGGAGCGCATCGTCGAGCAAGGACAGCCGCATCTTCATGTAGGCCAGCGTCTGCGCCAGCGAGTCGTGTACTTCGGCGGCCATCATCTGCCGCTCGTTCATCAGCGTGATGCGCAGATTCTCGCGCTTCAAGCGTGCATTTTCGAGCGCCATGCCGAGATGCTCGCCGATCGAACGGAACAGCAGCACGACTTCCTCGGGCATCTCGAAGCGCTCGGGCAGGAAGAGATTGTAGGTGCCCAGCAAACGGCCGCCATGCTGGAGCGGCACCACCACCATCGCCTCGCAGCCATGCTCGAAATAGTTGTGGCCGGTGCGCAGTGCGCAGGGCTGGAGATCGATATCGTAATGCGAACGGTTGTCGCGCAAGGCGCTGCCGCAAAGCCCGCAGTCGATGGAAACCAGTCGTTCCTTCTCGACCAGGTCGGCCGGCAGGCCGCGCGCTCCGACCAGGCGCAGATGACGGCCGTCGGACGTCAGCACGCGCACGGCACCGGCGCTGGCGTGAGCGAGCTTGATCATGGTGCCGAGAAAGCGGCCGAGCATCTCCTCGACATCGTCTTCGTCGGCGAGGCTGGCCGATACTTCGGAAATGATGGCGAGCGCCTGGTGACGATAATTCTCGTCGACCTCGATCTCGACTCCGCCTGCGCCCGGACTGGCCGTCGCGTCCATCTGTCGTCTCCTCGTCCCGTCGCCCGTGGACGGGCGATCTTGGTGGGGCATCATTTTAAGTCGGAATGGGCCAGGCGCCGCTGAAGATCTTGTCGGCCCAGAGCAGACAGGCGACAGTCTTGCCGTCGGTGATCTCGCCATCGCGGACCGCCAGCAACGCATCGTTGAGGCTCAATTCGATCATTTCGAGTATTTCGCCGTGATCGGGCGCATGGCCGACGAAGGTCAGGCCGTGGGCGAGAAAAATCTCGATGTGTTCGTCAGAGTAACCGATGCAGGTATGCAGCGTACCCAGATGCCGCCAGCTCTTGGCCTTGTAGCCGGTTTCCTCGCGCAGTTCGCGCCGCGCCGTGTCGAGCGCATGCTCGCCCGCATCGATCTTGCCGGCCGGCAGTTCGAGAAAGATGCGCCGCAGCGGATAGCGGTACTGGCGCTCGAACAGCAGCTTGCCGTTATCGAGCGCGGCGATGACGACCACGGCGCCGGGATGCGCGATCCACTCGCGCACGCTCTCGACGCCATCGGGCAGGCGTACGTGGTCACGATGCACCTTCAGCAGCTTGCCGTCGAATACCTGCTCGGTACTCAGGGTTTCTTCGTGAAATTCGCTATCGTCCATGCTAGGACCAGGGATATGACATAAGGTTGAACTTTACCGGACCGGCCCGATCATATATTAGCGTTCGTTTATAAACCAGACAGAGAGGAGATCGAAATGTCCGCCTTCATTCCCGGCTTTCCGGACGACGGCATCGTCACCGTGAATCGCGTGCTGCTGAAGCAAGGTTACACCATAGACGACCTCGAAGAGCGGGTCGCCATGCTCTGCGAAAACGTCAAGACCTACCATTCCGAAACCGGCTTCATCGGCGGCATGGTCCTGCTGAACAGCGGCATGATTTCCAACGAGGGCAGCACCACCGGCCAGGCGGTCGCCAGCCCGTTCCGCGACCGCGAAGCGCTGATCGTGACCGCCTGGCGGTCGTTCGACGAGCACGAGGCTTCGCATCGCAGCCAAACCTTCCAGCCTCTGTTCGCCAAGGTGCTGGAGTTGTGCGAGAACGGCAACGAGGAAATCGCCTATCGCATGCTCTGGTCGGGAAAGGCCTACTCGCCCGCCGAAGCCATCGAAGCCAAAGCCGCAAAGGAGAGATATGCCACGGCCGCCTGACTGCGGCCACCCGGCTCACCCGCTGCGCAGCGGGTGAATCGGGGAACTACAGCGAACGCATCAGCGTCGTCGTGCAGAGCATCATCACCGTGTCGGGGAAGAGGCCGAACAGGGCGACGGCAAGGCCGTTGAGCGACAGCAGCACGCGCATGTCGAGCGGCGCTTCGATCGGCGCATGGTCGGTCGGCGCGTCGAAGTACATGAGCTTGACGACGCGCAGGTAGTAATAGGCGCCGACCAGCGAGAACATCACGGCGAACACGGCAACGCCGACGTAGCCGGCCTTGACGGCGGCCAGCAGCACGGAGAACTTGGCGAAGAAGCCGATGAAGAACGGAATGCCGGCCATCGAGAACATCAGCACCATCATCACGGCGGCGAACCACGGGCTGCGCTTGTTGAGGCCCTTGAAGTCGTCGAGCATCTCGGCTTCGTGCCCGGCACGCGAAAGCAGCAGCACCATGCCGAAAGAACCGAGCGACATCATCACGTAGGCGACGACGTAGTAGAGCGCCGAACTGTAGGCGTTGAGCGTGCCGAAGGGATCGGGCTGCCCGGCGACGATGCCGCTCATCAACGCGAGCAGCATGAAACCCATGTGCGAGATGCCGGAGTAGGCCAGCATGCGCTTGATGTTGGTCTGGGCGATGGCGGCGAGGTTACCGATGGCGATCGACAGCACGGCGAGCATCATCAGCATGACCTGCCACTGGTTGGCCAGTTCGAACAGGCCGTAGACCAGCAGGCGCATCGCCATGGCGAAGGCCGCGATCTTCGGCGCCGAGGCGATGAACAGCGTGATGGCCGTCGGCGCGCCGTGATAGACGTCGGGCACCCACATGTGGAAGGGCACGACGCCGAGCTTGAAGGCGATGCCGGCGACGAGGAACACCAGGCCGAAGACGAGTACCGTCTTGTTGGCGTCGCCATGATTGATGGCCTGGGCGATACCGCCGATTTCCAGGGTGCCGGTGGCACCGTACACCATCGACATGCCATACAGCAGCAGGCCGGAAGCCAGCGCGCCGAGGACGAAATACTTCAT
>CAZWFC010000157.1:0-6705 GCA_964632965.1 uncultured Rhodocyclaceae bacterium | reverse complement strand
ACATGTTCTCGGTCACCCTGCGTGACACCGGCGAAGTGGCCCTGATCGACGGCGACACCAAGGAAATCCGCAGCATCGTCAAGACCGGCTACGCGGTGCACATCTCGCGTCTGTCGAAGTCCGGCCGCTACGTGTACGTGATCGGCCGCGACGGCCGCCTGTCGCTGATCGACCTGTGGATGGAGAAGCCCGCCGTCGTCGCCGAACTCAAGATCGGCTTCGATGCGCGCTCGGTCGATACCTCCAAGTTCAAGGGCTACGACGACAAGTACGCCATCGCCGGTTCCTACTGGCCGCCCCAGTACGTGATCATGGACGGTGACACGCTGAAGCCGCTCAAGGTCGTCTCCACCCGCGGCATGACCGTCGATGGCGAGTATCACCCCGAGCCGCGCGTCGCTTCCATCGTGTCGTCCGAAATCAAGCCGGAGTGGGTCGTCAACATCAAGGAAACCGGCCAGATCCTGCTGGTGGACTACAGCGACATCAAGAACCTGAAGACCACCACCATCGAGTCGGCCAAGTTCCTGCACGACGGCGGCTGGGATGCTTCCAAGCGCTACTTCCTGGTGGCTGCCAACGCCTCCAACAAGGTCGCCGTGGTCGACACCAAGCTCGGCAAGCTGGCCGCCCTGGTTGACACCAAGAAGCTGCCCCACCCGGGTCGCGGCGCCAACTTCGTGCATCCGCAGTTCGGACCGGTCTGGGCGACGGGCCACCTCGGCGCCGATGTCGTGACGCTGATCAGCACCGCCTCGGACGACAAGAAGTTCGCCAAGTACAAGTCGCACAACTGGAAGGTTGTCCAGGAAGTCAAGCACGTGCCGGGCAACCTGTTCGTCAAGACCCACCCGAAGTCCAAGAACCTTTGGGCCGACGCGCCGCAGAACCCGGAGAAGTCGATTGCCGAGTCCGTGGTGGTGTGGGACATGGCCGACTTGTCGAAGCCGAAGAAGACCATCAACGTTGCCAAGGACTCCGGCCTGCCGGAAACCAAGGCGACCCGCCGCGCCGTCCATCCGGAATACAGTGCCGACGGTTCGGAAGTGTGGATATCGCTGTGGGGCGGCAAGACCGACCAGTCCGCCATCGTCGTGTATGACGACAAGACGCTGGCCCTGAAGAAGGTGATCACCGATCCGAAGATGATCACGCCGACCGGCAAGTTCAACGTCTACAATACCCAGCACGACATCTACTGATCGCGGACTCGTAGCAGCGAAACCGGGGGCCGTATGCCCCCGGTTTTTTTTCTTGAGCCGCATCAATGCGTGCTGCCGATCGACATAGAAGAATCAGTCACAGCATAATTTCAACTAGGAGCCTGACATGTACAAGAAATTGCTCGCATCCTCGATCACTGCCATGCTGGCCTGCGCGGCCGGCGGAGCGGTTGCCGCGCCCGACTGGAGCAAGGTGCCCGCCAAGAAAATCACCGTGTTCTATCCCGGTGCCTCGCCGATCGAATGGATCACCAAGGGTACCGAGCACGGCGGCGCCAAGGGCCTCAAGAAGGGCGAGGCCTGCACCAGCTGCCACGAAGAGGAACTGGCCGACATGGGCAAGAAGATGGTCACCGGCCAGAAGATCGAACCCCATGTGATCAAGGGCAAGGCGGGGTCGATTCCCGTCAGTGTCCAGGCCGCCAACGACGGCACCAACCTCTACCTGCGCTTCAGTTGGAAGCAGCCGGCCGGCGGTGGCGAGATCATGGACAAGGACAATGCGGTCAAGCTGGCGTTCATGCTCGACGACAACAAGGTCGAGCGCGCCAACCTTTCCGGCTGCTGGGAAACCTGCCACCAGGATGTGCGCACCATGCCCGAGGGCAAGGACGACAAGAAGACCAAGTACGTCACCGGCGGCAGCGCGTCCGGCAAGTACTACGACCTGCTCCAGTGGCAGAGCAAGGCCAACAAGGGGCGCGACGGCTATGTGGCCGACAAGCGCGTGATGGACGGCGGCAAGGGCCTGGTCGAAGCCAAGGGCGAAAAGAAGGGCGACGAATGGGTCGTGACCTTCACCCGCAAGCTCGCGGGCGGCGGCGAAGGCGACATTGCGATGGCCTCCGGCAAGACCTACAACTTCGGCTTTGCCATCCACGACGACCACACGCACGGCCGCTTCCACCATGTTTCGCTCGGCTATACGCTGGGCGTGGACGCCAAGGCCGACATCACCGCCGCCAAGCAGTAAGCCGGGCAGCGGGAAAAGGGGCGACAGCATGCGCATCTTCGCCATGTTGCCGCCCTTGTTGTTTTCGGCGCTGGCATTCGCCCAGGCCGAGGTCGTCATTCGCGACTACAAATTCGATCCGGCCGAACTGCGCGTCAAGGTCGGCACCACGGTTCGATGGACCAACCAGGAGAAGCGCACCAGTCATTCGGTCCTCTTCCTGGGGCCGGGTGGCTTCGAGTCGGAGCGCCTGTTTCCGGACGAATCCTGGCAACGCACTTTCGACAAGCCCGGCAGTTACCCGTATTCCTGCGGCCCGCATCCCGAGATGCAGGGGCGCGTCGAAGTCGCCGAGTAGCGAACGCGTTTGACCAAGGTCAATGCGTGCGGCGGTCCAGCGGGAGAAGCTGCTGACATGAAACATACGGTGCTGGGCGTGGTGTGCGGGTTGGTCGTGTCGGCGGCGCATGCCGGCGCGCACGAGGACGAGTTGATCCGTCTGGTGCGTCAGGATTGCGGTTCCTGCCACGGCATGCAACTGACCGGTGGCTTGGGTTTGCCGCTGACGCCGCAGGCGCTGCGCGACAAGCCGCTGGAGTCGCTGGTGGCAACCGTGATGTACGGCCGGCCGGGGACGCCGATGCCGCCGTGGAAAACGATACTCAGTGAACAGGATGCGGAATGGATCGTCAAACGTCTGATCGAAGGTTTCCCGCAGGAGCCGCGCTGATGCGCTGGCTGCCCGTTGCCGCCGCTTTCCTGCTCGCTGCCTGCGCCCAGGCGCCGGCGTTGCGCGGCACGGGCGATCTCGGCGTCGTCATCGAGCGTGCCGCCGGACGCGTCGCCATCGTCGACACCACGGCGCAAGCAGTTCTCGCCGAGGTGGAAGGCCTGGGCGATCTTTCGCACGCCTCGGTCGTTTTCGCGCGCGACGGCCGCTATGCGTATGTCTTCGGCCGCGACGGCGGACTGACCAAGGTCGACCTGCTGACCGCCAGCATCGCCAAGCGCATCGTCCAGGCGGGCAACAGCATCGGCGGCGCCATCTCGCAGGATGGCCGCCTCGTCGTCGCGCAGAACTACGAGCCCGGCGGCATCAAGGTCTTCGATGCGCAGACGCTGGAGTTGCTGTCCGAAGTGCCGGCCGCCCACGGTACCGAGGGCAAGCGCTCGCGGGTGGTCGGACTGGCCGACCTGCCCGGCAATCGCTTCGCCTATGCCCTGTTCGATGCCGGTGAAATCTGGATCACCGATCTCGCCGATCCGCGCCGGCCGCAAACGAAAAAATATCCCGCCGGCAATCAGCCCTACGACGGCCTCGTTACGCCCGATGGCCGCCATTACCTGGCCGGCCTGTTCGGCGAGGACGGCATCGCGCTGCTCGACACCTGGCGCGAGGAAGCCGGCAGCCGCAAGATACTCGCCAATTACGGGCGCGGCGAGGAGAAACTGCCGGTCTTCAAGATGCCGCATCTGCGCGGCTGGGCGGTCGCCGGGCGCCAGGCCTTCCTGCCCGCCGTCGGCCGCCATGAAGTCCTGGTGGTCGATACCGCGACGTGGCAGGAAGTCGGGCGCATTCCCGTCAAGGGCCAGCCGGTGTTCGTCATCGCGCGCCCGGACGGCCGCCAGGTCTGGGTGAATTTCGCCTTCCCCGACAACGGCTGGGTGCAGGTCATCGATACGCCGAGCGCCGCCGTCGTCAAGACGCTACAGCCCGGCAAGGCCGTGCTGCACATGGAGTTTGCGCCGCGCGGCGAGGCGGTCTGGATTTCCGCCCGCGACGACAATGCGGTGGGGATTTACGATACGCAGTCCTTCGCGCGCCTCAAGACGCTGGCGATCGACAGTCCGTCGGGAATTTTCTTCACCACGCGGGCCGCGCGGACCGGGTTCTGACCATGAACGCCACCTACACGCCGCTCGAATTCCGCCTGCTCAACGAATACCAGCACGGCTTCCCGCTGGTGTCCGAGCCGTTCGCCGCGATGGCCGCCGAACTGGGCTGCGACGAGTCCACCGTCCTGGCGACGCTCGCCGGCATGCGCCGGCAGGGTGTCGTCAGCCGTGTCGGCGCGGTGTTCGCGCCGCGTCGCGTCGGTGCCAGCACCTTGGCTGCGCTCTGCGCGCCGCCGGAGCGGCTGGAGCGAATCGCTGCGCAGGTGAATGCCCGGCCGGAGGTCAATCACAACTATCAGCGCGAGCATCGCTACAACCTGTGGTTCGTCGCCACGGCGGCGAACGAAGCGGCGCTGGCCTGTGCGCTGGAGTCGATTGAGCAGGAAACCGGCTGCGCGGTGATTTCCCTGCCCATGCTCGAAGAGTTCCACATCGATCTCGGTTTCGACCTGAACGGCTGCGGCGCCAGGCGGCGTGCCGGCAGCGTCTGCACACCGCGCCGCATGCCGGCGCCGGAAGAGATCCGCCTCGTCGCCGCGCTGCAACCCGGCTTCGACCTCGTTGCGCGGCCCTTTGCCCAACTCGCGCAGAAGGCCGACATGACCGAAGCGGACGTCCTGCGGCATCTGTCGACCTGGCTCGATGACGGCATGGTCAAGCGCCTCGGCGTCGTCGTGCGCCATCATGAACTCGGCTACACCGCCAACGCGATGGTGGTCTTCGACGTGCCCGATGCCGAAGTCGGCGCGGTCGGCGCACGCCTGGCCCATGAATCCGGCGTCACGCTCTGCTACCGGCGCCAGCGCCACGCGCCGGAATGGCGCTACAACCTGTTTTGCATGGTGCATGGGCGCGCCCGCGCCGAGGTCGAACCGATCATCGCGCGCTTGTGCGCCGTGGCAGGGTATCCTTGCGCGACCCTGTTCAGCACGCGCCGTTTCAAGCAGCGCGGCGCGCATTACTTCGATGCCCTCGAACCCGCCTGAGCCAGCGTCGCTGGACGAAACCGACCGCCGCATCATCAACGCCCTGCAAGGCGGTTTTCCGCTTGCCGACGAGCCCTACCGCGAAGTGGCCGAGAGCCTCGGCTTGGATGAGGCGGAACTGCTCGCGCGTCTCCGGCGCATGCTGGCGGCGCGCGTGCTCACCCGCTTCGGGCCGATGTTCCAGGTCGAGCGCATGGGCGGATCGTTCGTGCTGGCCGCCATGCGCGTGCCGGAGGCCGAGTTCGAGCGCGTTGCCGCGCAGGTCAATAGCCTGCCCGAAGTCGCCCACAATTACCGTCGCGAGCACGTCTTCAACATGTGGTTCGTGCTGGCGACCGAGGTACCGTCAGGAATCGCTGCCGCGATCGAACGCATCGAATCGCTGACCGGACTGCCGGTCTTCCCCTTCCCCAAGGAGCAGGAGTATTTCGTCGAGATGAAACTCCATGCCTGAACTCGACGACATCGACCGCCGCCTCGTCGTCGCCACCCAGTCCGGCCTGCCGCTGGTGCCGCGTCCGTACGACGAACTGGCGCAGGCGCTGGGGGTGACTGGCCGCGAAGTGCAGGAGCGCCTGGCGGCCATGCTGGCGCGGGGCGTCATCCGCCGCATCGGCGCGGTGCCCAATCACTATGCCATTGGTTATGCCGCCAACGGCATGACGGTCTGGGACGTGGCCGACGCGCGCGTCGACGAACTCGGTGCCGCCATCGGCGCCCTGGACTTCGTCACCCACTGCTATCGCCGGCCCCGCCGTCTACCGGATTGGCCTTATAATCTCTTCGCGATGGTGCACAGCAGCAATCGCGTCGGGGTGGAAGAAAAAATCTCCCTGATCGCCGCTCTGCTGGGCGATGACTGTCGCAGCCACGACGTGCTGTACAGCAGCCGCATATTGAAGAAGACCGGCCTGCGACTCGCCGGCTGATTGCAAGGGGGTCCGATGTCCGCAGAGAGTGCGCCGCACGACGGAAAGTCCGGCTTGGCAGCCACCGCTTTGGCCGCGATGGGCGTCGTGTTCGGCGACATCGGTACCAGTCCGCTCTACACCATGAAGGAAGTCTTCGGCGGCCACCATCCGGTTCCCGTCACCGCCGACAATGTGCTGGGGATACTTTCGCTGGTGTTCTGGGCGCTGACCATCACGGTCTCGCTCAAATACGTCCTCTTCATCACCCGCGCCGACAACAAGGGCGAAGGCGGCATCATGGCCCTGACCGCGCTGGCCTTGCGCACGGCCAACGCGCAGCCGCGCGTGCTGTGGCTGCTGTCCGTGCTCGGCATTTTCGGCGCCGCCCTGTTCTACGGCGATGCCGTCATCACGCCGGCGATGTCGGTCCTGTCCGCCGTCGAAGGCCTGGAAGTGGTGACGCCGTTGCTCAAGCCCTATGTCGTGCCGATCACCATCGGCATCCTGATCGGGCTGTTCCTGTTCCAGCGCAGCGGCACGGCCGCGGTGGGCGCGCTGTTCGGGCCGATCATGATGTTCTGGTTCGCCACGCTGGGCGCGTTGGGCTTGTGGAACGTCTTCAAGCATCCGTCGGTGCTGGCCGCCATCAACCCGTGGTATGCCTTCGACTTCTTCCACGACCATCGCGGTTTCGCCTTTCTCGCCCTGGGCTCGGTGGTGCTGGCGATCACCGGCGG
>CAZWFC010000156.1:0-6855 GCA_964632965.1 uncultured Rhodocyclaceae bacterium | reverse complement strand
AACATGGGACCGGTGATGGAAATGCGCAAGAAGTACATCGACAAGTTCGAGAAGGAGCACGGCGTCCGCCTCGGCTTCATGTCCTTCTTCGTCAAGGCCGCCGTCGCAGCGCTCAAGCGCTACCCGGTGCTCAACGCCTCGGTGGACGGCAACGACGTCGTCTATCACGGCTATTTCGACATCGGCATCGCCGTCGGCAGCCCGCGCGGCCTCGTCGTGCCGATCCTGCGCGACGCCGACCAGATGAGCCTCGCCCAGATCGAGAAGAAGATCGCCGAATTCGGCCAGAAGGCCAAGGACGGCAAGCTGTCGCTGGAAGAACTGACCGGCGGCACCTTTTCCATCTCCAACGGCGGCGTCTTCGGCTCCATGCTGTCCACGCCCATCATCAATCCGCCGCAGTCGGCGATCCTCGGCATCCACGCCACCAAGGACCGTCCGGTGGTGGAGAACGGCCAGATCGTCATCCGCCCGATCAACTACCTCGCCATGTCCTACGACCACCGCATCATCGACGGTCGCGAGGCGGTACTCGGCCTGGTGGCGATGAAGGAAGCGCTGGAAGATCCGGCGCGCCTGCTGCTCGACATCTAAGGGAGCCAAAGATATGGCGAACAAGCAATTCGACGTCGTCGTCATCGGTGCCGGTCCCGGCGGCTACATCGCCGCGATCCGCGCTGCCCAGCTCGGTTTTTCCACGGCCTGCATCGAGTCGGAGTCCTACGCCGATCCGAAGGGCGAGGTCCGTCTCGGCGGCACCTGCCTCAACGTCGGCTGCATTCCCTCGAAGGCGCTGCTGCGCTCCTCCGAGCTGTACGACGAGGCGAGCCACGCCTTCGTCATGCACGGCATCTCGGCCACCGACGTCAAGATGGATGTCGGCACCATGGTGCGCCGCAAGGACAACATCGTCACGCAGCTGACCGGCGGCATCAAGGGCCTGTTCAAGAAGAACAAGGTTACGCTGCTCGCCGGTCTCGGCAGCTTCGCCGGGCGCGAGAACGAGATGTGGCAGGTCGCCGTCGCATCCAGGGACGGCAGCACCGAAGTGGTGGACGCCAAGCACGTCATCGTCGCCACCGGCTCCAGCCCGCGCCACCTCGACGGCATTCCGGTCGACAACAAGGTGATCTGCGACAACGCCGGCGCGCTGTCCTTCGACGCCGTGCCCAAGCGCCTCGGCGTTATCGGCGCCGGCGTCATCGGCCTCGAACTCGGTTCGGTCTGGAAGCGCCTCGGCTCCGACGTGACCATCGTCGAAGCACTGCCGGATTTCCTCGCCGGCGCCGATCCGGCCGTGGCCAAGGAGGCTTGGAAGGTATTCACGCAGAAGCAGGGCCTGAAGATCAACCTCGGCGTCAAGATCAACTCGGTCAAGCAGGGCAAGAAGGGTGTCACGGTCGAGTACGAAATGGGCGACGGCGCCTTCACGCTCGAATGCGACCGCCTGATCGTTTCCGTCGGCCGCGTGCCGAACACGACCGGGCTAGGCTGCGACAACGTCGGCTTGAAGCTCGACGACCGCGGCCGCATCGAGGTCAACGACCACTGCCAGACCAACCTCGACAACGTCTGGGCGGTCGGCGATGTCATCCGCGGCCCGATGCTGGCGCACAAGGGCATGGAAGAGGGCGTCATGGTCGCCGAACTGATCGCCGGCCAGGCCGGACACGTCAATTACGACGCCATCCCCTACGTCATCTACACGCATCCCGAGATCGCTTGGGTCGGCAAGACCGAGCAGCAGCTGAAGAACGAAGGCGTCGAGTACCGCGCCGGACAGATTCCGTTCGCTGCCAACGGCCGCGCGCTGGGTCAGGGCGACACCACCGGCTTCGTCAAGATGCTGGCCTGCGCCAAGACCGACCGCGTACTCGGCGTGCATGTCATCGGCGCCAATGCCTCGGAGTTGATTTCCGAAGCCGTGACGGCGATGGAGTTCGGTGCCGCCAGCGAGGACATCGCCCGCATCTGCCACGCGCATCCGACGCTGTCGGAAGTCATGCACGAGGCGGCGCTGGCGGTCGACAAGCGGCCGCTCCACTTCTAGAATCTCTGCATTGCTGCTTGCGGGGCGGCGGGGCAACCCGGCCGCCCCCGGTTTTTTATGCCCCATAACATTCTCAACGTCCCCAAACTCGGCATGATCGAGGGCTTCGAACGTGCGCTGACGACGCGCGGCATCGTCGCGGACGAAGCCCAGCAGGTGGCGGCTGTGCGCCTGCAAAAGTTCTACGACGACCTGCTGGCGTTCAAGGCGGCGCGGCGCACGGCGCTGCGCAAGCTGCTGGCGCGGCCTGAACTGCCGAAGGGGGTCTGGTTCTGGGGCGGCGTCGGCCGCGGCAAGAGCTTTCTCATGGACTGCTTCTTCGAGGCCGTGCCCTACCAGCGCAAGCGCCGCGTGCATTTCCACGCCTTCATGCACGAGATCCACGAGCGCCTGCAAGCGGTCAAGAACGAAGCCGATCCGCTGGCGAAGGTTGCGGCGCAGGTGGCCAGGGAAACGCGGCTGATGTGTTTCGACGAGTTCCATATTTCCGACATCGCCGATGCCATGATCCTCGGCCGGCTGATGCAGGCGCTGTTCGACGCCGGCGTGCTGTTCTGCATGACCTCGAACTATCCGCCGGATGGCCTCTACCCCAACGGCCTGCAGCGCGAGCGCCTGCTGCCGACGATTGCGCTGCTCAACGACAAACTCGATGTCATCAAGATCGACGCCGGCGTCGACTACCGCCTGCGCGCACTGGAGCAGGCCGACATCTATCTGGTGCCGGCGGAAGCCGCAGCCGATGCGCAACTGACGCGGACGTTCGCCCAGGTCGCGCACGGCGAGGGCCATGCGCGGCCGATCCGCGTGCTCGACCGCGATGTGCCGGTGATCCACCGCGCGCCGGGCGTGATCTGGTTCGATTTCGCGACGCTCTGTGGCGGGCCGCGTTCGCAGAACGACTACCTAGAACTGGCGCACGGCTTCCATACCGTGTTCCTGTCGAAAGTGCCGCGCATGGATGCTGCGATGTCTTCCGAGGCGCGCCGCTTCACCTGGCTGGTGGATGTCTTCTACGACCATCGCGTCAAGCTGGTGATCGCGGCGGATTGCGCCGCCGAGCAGCTCTACACCGAAGGTACCCAGGCCGTCGAGTTCCAGCGCACGGTATCGCGGCTGATCGAGATGCGTTCGCACGAGTACCTGTCCAGCGCCCACCGCCGCTTCGAGACCCACGATCGCACCTAGCCCAATAGGGTCTCTCGCATCCGCCGGGCGGCGCCCGAACACGCCGCCCGATTTCTTTTTCCGGAAGGTCGGTTAGAATCGGGCGGTCATCGCTACCGGAGAAATCGATGCTACAGATCGGTCAGCCAGCGCCTGATTTCAGCTTGCCTGATGCGGACATGGAGTTGTTCGATTTCGCCTCGCTGCGCGGCAAGCGCCATGTCGTGCTGTTCTTCTACCCCAAGGACGGCACGCCCTATTGCACCCAGGAAGCCATCGAGTTTTCCGATCACGAGCAGGAATTCGAACAGCTCGGGGCGGTCATCCTCGGTATCTCGCGCGATGACTGTATCGCCCATGCCGAATTCGCCGACAAGCACGGCATTTCGGTGCGTTTGTTGTCGGATATGGATGGCAAGGTCGGTCACCAATACGGTGTCTACCACTACCGCGAACACAACGGCCACAAGAAACTGACCGTGGTGCGTTCGACCTTCGTCATCGACAAGCAGGGCATTGTTCGCCACGCACTCTACGACGTGAGTCCCAAGGGGCACGCCGCCGAGATTTTTCAAATCGTCAAAGGACTCAATCACTCATGCAAATCGCCAAAGACACCGTCGTGACCCTCAACTACCGCGTCACGGACAGCGACGGCAACCTTGTCGATGAAGGGCAAGAACCCCTCGTCTATCTCCACGGCGGCTACGGCGGCATTTTCGGCAAGATCGAAGAAACCCTGCAGGGCAAGACCACGGGCGACGAGTTCAACGTTCGCCTCGAACCCGAGGACGCCTTCGGCGACTACGATGCGGAACTGGTCATGATCGAGCCGCGCAACCTCTTCCCCGACAACATCGAGGTCGGCATGCAGTTCGAGCGCGCCACCGAAGAGGGCGAGGACGACGAGTTGTATACCATCACCGATATCGCCGACGACAAGGTGGTGGTCGACGGCAACCACCCGCTCGCCGGCATGGCGCTGCTGTTCGCCTGTTCCGTTACCGATGTGCGCGCCGCGTCGGCGGAAGAGGTGTCGCACGGGCACGTTCACGCGCCCGGCGGACATCACCATCACTGATTCCCGCTTCTGAACGGCCGTAATCCGGCAGCGGCACCGCCGCCGGATTACGGCTGGGCGATCTTTTTCAACTGGTAGAGCCGGTCGAGGGCTTCGCGCGGCGAGAGGGCGTCGGGGTCGAGATCGCGCAGCGCGTCGACGGCCGGATGCGGCGCGGCTTCGGCTGGAATCGGCGCATCGGCGAACAGGTCGGGCTGTGGGCCGGCCGCGACGGCCTGGTTTTCCAGCCGCGCCAGATGGCGCTTGGCGTCGCGTACCACGCTGCCGGGGATGCCCGCCAATGCGGCCACCTGGATGCCGTAGCTCTGCGACGCCGGACCTTCCTCGACGGCATGCATGAATACGATCTTGTGGCCGTGCTCGACGGCGTCGAGATGGACGTTGGCGCACGCCGGATAGTCCTGGCTCAAGCGCGTGAGTTCGAAGTAGTGCGTCGCGAACAGCGTGTAGGCGCGGTTCTTTTCGATCAGGTGGCGGGCGATGGCGAAGGCCAGCGCCAGGCCGTCGAAGGTCGAGGTGCCGCGGCCGATCTCGTCCATCAGCACCAGCGAACGCTCGGTGGCGCCGTGCAGGATGGCCGCCGCTTCGGTCATTTCGACCATGAAGGTCGAACGGCCCGAGGCGAGGTCGTCGGCGGCGCCGATGCGCGTGTAGATGGCGTCGAGCGGACCGAGGCGGCAGCGCGTCGCCGGCACGAAGCTGCCGCAGTGGGCGAGCAGGGCGATCAGCGCCGCCTGCCGCATGTAGGTCGATTTGCCGCCCATGTTGGGGCCGGTGATCAGCAGCAGCTTGCGCGTCGTCGCCAGTTGCGCGTCGTTGGCGATGAAGCTGTCGACCTGGCGCTCGACGACGGCATGGCGGCCGGCTTCGATGTCGATGACCGCTTCGTCGCAGAACTCCGGCTGCGCATAGTCGTGACGCACGGCGGCCTCGGCGAAGGCGGCCAGTCCATCCGCGAGAGCCAGCGCCCGCGCGATGCGCTGCAAGTCGGAAATCCACGGCGCCAGCTGGTCGAGCAGTTCGTCGTAGAGGCGCTTTTCCAGCGCCAGCGCGCGCTCGTTGGCGGACAGTGCCTTGTCCTCGAAGGCCTTGAGTTCCGGCGTGATGTAGCGCTCGGCGTTCTTCAGCGTCTGGCGCCGGCGGTAGTCGTCGGGAATCTTCTCGACGTGGGCGTGGGTGACTTCGATGTAGAAGCCATGCACCTTGTTGTATTCGACCTTGAGGCTACTGATGCCGGTGCGCGCGCGTTCGCGCGCTTCGAGATCGATGAGGAAGGCGCCGCAGTTGGATTGCAGCGCGCGCAGTTCGTCGAGCTCCGCCGAGTAGCCGTCGGCCATGACGCCGCCCTCGCGCAGCATCGAGGCCGGCTCGGGGGCGACGGCGCGGGCCAGCAGGGCGTGGCAGGGCGGCGGCGCGGCCAGGTCGGCGGCGATCCGGTGCAGCAGCACCGCCTGCGGCTGGCCGAGGCTGGCGACGAGTTGCGGCAGGTTGGCGAGGGTGTCGCGCAGGCTGGAGAGGTCGCGCGGCCGGGCGTTTTTCAGGGCGACGCGCGCGGTGATGCGTTCGACGTCGGCAATCGACTTCAGGGCGAGGCGCAGATGCGGCAGGCAGCCGGCGCCGTCCGCGCCGATCAGTTCGGCCACGGCGGCGTGGCGTGCGGCGGCTTCGGCGCGCGCGGCGAGCGGGTGGTGCAGGCAGTGACGCAGCCAGCGCGAACCCATGCCGGTCATGCAGGTGTCGAGCAGGGAGAGCAGCGTCGGTGCCGGCTGGCCGCGCAGGGTCTCGGTGATTTCGAGATTGCGCCGCGTCGCGGCGTCGAGGCGCAGCCAGGCGCCTTCGTGTTCGGCGACGACGCCGGTGACATGGGCCAGCGCCTGCATCTGCGTGGCGCGCGCATAGCCGAACAGCGCGCCGGCGGCGGCCAGGCCGAGCGGCACGCCCTCGACACCGAAGCCGGCGAGGTCGCGCGTGCCGAAGTGTTCGCACAACCGGCGTTCGGCGGCCACGGCATCGAAATGCCAGTCGGGCAGACGTTTCGTGATGGCTGTCGTCGGCAGTTCGTTTTCCAGTTGCGGGCGCAGTCCGTCGGGCAGCAGCAGTTCGGCCGGACGCAGGCGTTCGAGTTGCGCCGACAAAAAAGCCAGCGGTCCTTCGAGCAGGCGGAAATCGCCGCTGGCGAGGTTGAGCCAGGCCAGGCCCATGCGTTCGCGCTCCACCACCAGCGCGGCCAGCAGACTGTCGGACTTTTCGTCGAGCAGGTTGGCGTCGGTCAGCGTGCCCGGCGTGACGATACGGGCTATCGCCCGTTCCACCGGGCCTTTCGACGTGGCCGGATCGCCGATCTGCTCGCAGATCGCCACCGACTCGCCGAGCTTGACGAGCTTGGCGAGGTAGGGCTCGACCGCATGGTAGGGAATGCCGGCCATCGGGATCGGCTTGCCGGCGGACTGGCCGCGCGCCGTCAGCGTGATGTCGAGCAGGCGCGCGGCCTTTTCGGCGTCATCGAAGAACAGCTCGTAGAAGTCGCCCATGCGGTAGAACAGCAGCATGTCCGCAT
>CAZWFC010000155.1:0-6873 GCA_964632965.1 uncultured Rhodocyclaceae bacterium | reverse complement strand
GCTGGTGTTCGGCCTCGTCATGGTCTATTCGGCCTCCGTCGCCACGGCCGAGGGTAGCCGCTTCACCGCCAACCAGTCCGCCTACTTCCTTATTCGCCACGGCGTGTTCCTGGCCGTCGGCCTGGTGGCCGGCGTCGTCGCCTTCCAGATCCCCCTGCGCTTCTGGCAGCAGATTTCGCCCTGGTTGTTTGTCGCCGGCGTGGTGCTGCTGGTGGTGGTGCTGATACCGCATGTCGGCCGCTCGGTGAACGGCGCGCAGCGCTGGCTGCCGCTCGGGCCGATCAACCTTCAGCCGTCGGAGCTGATGAAATTCTTCGCCGTCCTTTACGCGGCGGACTACACCATGCGCAAGCTCGCCGACATGGACAGCTTCCGCCGCGGCTTCATGCCGATGGCGGGGGTCATCATTTCGGTCGGCTTCCTGCTGCTGCGCGAGCCGGACTTCGGCGCCTTCGTCGTGGTCGCCGCCATCGCCTTCGGCATTCTTTTCCTCGGCGGCATCAATGCGCGCATCTTCGCCCTGCTGGCGGTGGTGGCCCTGATCGGCTTCGTGCTGCTGATCTGGCTGTCGCCCTACCGGCGCGAGCGCATCCTCGGTTTCATGGACCCCTGGCAGGACGCCTTCGGCAAGGGCTATCAGTTGTCGCACGCGCTGATCGCCTTCGGCCGCGGCGAATGGTTCGGCGTCGGCCTCGGCGCCAGCGTCGAAAAACTCTTCTATCTGCCCGAGGCGCATACGGACTTCCTGCTCGCCGTGATCGCCGAGGAACTCGGCTTCGCCGGCGTCGCCGTCATCGTCCTGATGTTCGCCCTGCTGGTGCAGCGCGCCTTCGCCATCGGCCGCCAGGCGCTGATGCTGGAGCGGGTCTATGCCGGTCTGGTCGCGCAGGGCTTCGGCATCTGGTTCGGCGTGCAGTCCTTCATCAACATGGGCGTCAACATGGGCCTGTTGCCGACCAAGGGCCTGACACTGCCACTGATGAGCTTCGGCGGTTCCGGCATCGTCGCCAACTGCCTGGCGCTGGCGGTGCTGCTGCGGGTTGATTATGAAAATCGACAGCTTATGCGGGGGGTATCCGTATGAGCTGTCGATTTCGGCGCAGGCTAACCTCGTGCAGCGAGGTTAAGCGAACGCAAGTGAGCGGCCGTAGCCAAAACAGGCAACTCATGCGGGGGGTATCCGTATGAAGACGCTCCTCGTCATGGCCGGCGGCACGGGCGGGCACATCATGCCGGCGCTCGCCGTGGCCGACCATCTGCGCAGCCGCGGCTGGCGCATCGTCTGGATGGGCAATCCCGACGGCATGGAAGCGACCCTCGTGCCGGGGCACGGCTACGAGATGGCCTGGGTGCGTTTTACTGCGTTGCGCGGCAAGGGGCTCGTCCGCAAGCTGCTGCTGCCGTTCAACCTGCTGCGTGGCTTCCTCCAGGCCAAGCGGGAGATCGAGCGCGTGCAGCCGGACGCCGTGCTGGGCATGGGCGGTTTCATTACTTTTCCGGGCGGCATGATGGCGGTCCTCAAGGGAAAGCCGCTGCTGATCCATGAACAGAATTCGGTGGCCGGGCTGGCGAACCGGGTGTTGGCGCGCGTTGCCGACCGCGTGCTGACCGGTTTTCCGGAAGTGATCGACAAGGGCGAGTGGGTCGGCAATCCGGTACGCGACGAGATTTGCCAACTGCCGCCGCCGGCGCAGCGCTACGGCGCGCGGCAAGGGCCGTTGCGCATCCTCGTCGTCGGCGGCAGCCTCGGTGCCCAGGCGCTGAACGAAACCGTGCCGAGGGCGCTGGCGCTGATTCCGGCCGATCAGCGGCCTGAGGTGATCCACCAGTCGGGCGCCAGGCATCTGCCTTTGCTGCAAGGCCATTACGCCGCAGCCGGTGTCGAGGCGCAGTGCGTGGCCTTCATCGAGGACATGGCGGGCGCTTACGGCTGGGCCGACCTCGTCATCTGCCGCGCGGGCGCACTGACCATCGCCGAACTGGCCGCGGCCGGCGTCGCCAGCATTCTTGTGCCCTTCCCCCATGCGGTGGACGACCATCAGACCGGCAATGCCCGTTTCCTGGCCAATGCCGGCGCGGCGATCCTGCTGCCGCAGAAAGATCTGACGCCGGAAAGACTGGCGCTGGTGCGTGACATGACGCGTGCGCAACTGCTGCAAATGGCCGAGCAGGCGCACGCCCTGGCCCGGCCCGATGCGACGGCAACCGTGGCGAAGATTTGCAAGGAGTTGGCGAAATGAAACACAAGGTCAAACGCATCCATTTCGTCGGCATCGGCGGATCGGGCATGAGCGGCATCGCCGAAGTGCTGGCCAACCAGGGCTTCGAGGTCAGCGGTTCGGATCTGGCCGAGAGCGCAACGACGCGGCGGCTCGCCGGTCTGGGCATACGCATCGCCGTCGGCCATGCCGCAGCCAACGTCGCGGATGCCGACGCCGTGGTCGTTTCCACGGCCGTGCGCGAGGAAAACCCGGAAGTTGTCGCGGCCCGCACCCGCCATGTCCCGGTCGTGCCGCGCGCCCAGATGCTGGCCGAACTGATGCGTCTCAAGCAGGGCATCGCCATTGCCGGCACCCACGGCAAGACGACGACGACCAGCCTCGTCGCCAGTTGCCTCGCCGAAGGCAATGTCGACCCGACCTTCGTCATCGGCGGCCGGCTGAATTCGGCCGGCGCCAACGCGCGCCTCGGTAGCGGCGAGTTTCTCGTCGCCGAGGCCGACGAGTCCGATGCTTCCTTCCTGTTCCTCTCGCCGGTGATCTCGGTCGTCACCAACATCGACGCCGACCACATGGAGACCTACGGCCACGACTTCAATCGGCTCAAGCAGGCCTTCGTCGACTTCCTGCACCGCCTGCCGTTCTACGGCGTGGCCGTGCTGTGCCTGGACGATCCGAACGTGCGCGAGATCCTGCCGCGCGTCGCCAAGCAGGTCGTCACCTACGGCCTCGACCCGGCGGCCAACATCCGCGCCGAGAACATCGTCGCGGCGGGTGGCCAGATGCGCTTCGACTGCGTGCGCCGCAACGGCACGACTTCGCGCATCGCCGTGACCCTGAACCTGCCGGGCATGCACAACGTCCTCAATGCCCTGGCCGCCATCGCTGTGGCAACCGAGGTTGGCATCGCCGACAGCGACATCGTCAAGGCGTTGGCCGAGTTCAAGGGCGTCGGGCGGCGCTTCCAGAGCTACGGCGAGGTGGCGCTGCGTAACGCGGACGGTACCGAGGGCGGGCATTTCACGCTGATCGACGACTACGGCCACCATCCGGTCGAAATGGCGGCGACGCTGGCGGCGGCGCGCGGCGCCTTTCCCGGCCAGCGCATCGTGCTGGCCTTCCAGCCGCACCGCTACACGCGCACGCGCGACTGCTTCGAGGATTTCGTCAAGGTGCTGTCGGGCGTCGACGCGCTGCTGCTGGCCGAAGTCTATGCCGCTGGCGAGGCGCCCATCGTCGCCGCCGACGGCCGCACGCTGGCGCGCGCGATCCGCGTCTCCGGCAAGGTCGAGCCGGTATTCGTCGAGGACATCGCGGCGATGCCGCAGGCGATACTCGACACCGCGCGCGACGGCGACGTCGTCATGACCATGGGTGCCGGCACGATAGGCGCCGTCCCCGGGAAGGTGGCAAATGGCTGAACGGTTGCGTGGCGAGATCAAGGAAAACGAGCCCATGGCGCGGCATGTGTCGTGGCGTGCCAGCGGCACGGTGGCGCGCGCCTGCTTCCCGGCCGATCTGGACGACCTCGCCGCGTTTTTCGCGGCCACGCGCTTCGACGAGCCGCTGCTGATGGTCGGGCTCGGCAGCAATCTGCTGGTGCGCGACGGCGGTTTCGACGGCACGGCCGTCTTCACCCATGCGGCGCTCTCCGGCCTGCGCGTGGAGCCCGACGGCAGCATTTATTGCGAGGCCGGCGTGCCCAGCCCCAAGCTGGCGCGCTTCGCCGTCAATGAGGGACAGGCCGGCGCCGAGTTCCTCGCCGGCATCCCCGGTACCTTCGGCGGCGCGCTGGCGATGAACGCCGGCTGCCATGGCGGCGAGACATGGAGCTTCGTCGAGCGCGTGCTGATGCTCGACCGGCGCGGCGAGCGCATCCTGCGCACGCGCGAGGATTTTGTGATCGGCTATCGCCATGTCGGGCTGAAGAGCGCGACGGACGAAATATTCGCCGCGGCCTGGCTGCGTTTCCCACCCGGCGACGCCGAAGGCGGGCGCGAACGCATGCGCGAACTGCTGGACAAGCGCAGTGCGACCCAGCCGCTGCAGTTGCCGAACGCCGGATCGGTGTTCCGCAATCCGCCCGGCGACCATGCCGCGCGCCTGATCGAAGCGGCCGGTCTCAAGGGCCTCACCGAAGGCGGCGCGCAGGTTTCCGAAAAGCATGCGAATTTCATCGTTAATCCGGACGGCAAGGCGAGCGCGAGTGAGATAGAAACGCTTATTGGCCGAATTCAGGCCGTGGTTTTCGAAAAATTCGCGGTGCAACTCAAGCGCGAAGTGCGAATCGTTGGAGTAACACCTTGATGGGCAACGAGTTTGGCAAAGTGGCGGTAATGTTCGGCGGCGATTCCGCCGAAAGAGCTGTGTCGCTCAAAAGCGGCGCGGCGGTGCTCGCCGCGTTCCTGCGCGACGGTCTGGATGCACACGCCTTCGATCCGGCGGAGCGTCCGCTCGCGGCTTTGCGCGAGGAGGGCTACGCGCGCGTCTTCGTCGCCATGCACGGTCGCGGCGGCGAGGACGGCACGTTGCAGGGCGCGCTCGACCTGATGAAGATTCCCTATACCGGCAGCGGCGTGCTGGCCTCGGCCCTGGCGATGGACAAGTGGCGTTCCAAGCTGGTCTGGCAGGCGGCGGGGTTGCCGGTGCCCGATTACGTGATGCTCGACGCCGCGACGGACTTCGCCGCCGTCGAGGCGCGGCTAGGGCTGCCGCTGTTCGTCAAGCCGGCGAACGAGGGGTCCAGCATCGGCATCACCAAGGTCAAGGCGCCGGGCGGGCTGCGCGCCGCCTACGAGACGGCGGCGCAATACGACACACTGGTGATCGCCGAACGCTATCTTGGCGGCGGCGAGTTCACCGTTGGCATCATCGACAGCCGTGCCCTGCCGGTAATCCGCATCGTGCCGGCGACCGAGTTCTACGACTACGACGCGAAGTACCTGCGCGACGATACCGAGTACCGCATTCCGTCCGGCCTGCCTGCCGCGCTGGAAGCCCGGATGCAGGAGATGGCGCAGCGCGCCTTCGCCGTGCTCGGCTGCCGCGGCTGGGCGCGCATCGACATCATGCTCGACGGCGAGGGCAATCCCTATGTGCTGGAAGCCAACACGGCGCCGGGCATGACCGACCATTCGCTGGTGCCGATGGCGGCGCGGGCGGCGGGCATTCCCTTCGACCGGCTGGTGGTCGATGTTCTGGAGATGGCGCGCTGTGGCTAAGGTGCGCGAATCCAGAGCCGCCGGGCGCCAGCGCCAGGCCGACGCCGACGACCGCTTCTGGGACAAGCCGGTGCTGATGAATCTGGTTTCGGATCTGCTCTACGTGCTCGGCGGCGTGACGCTCGTCTGGGCGGCGGCGATGGCTCTGCAGCGCCTGCCGGTTTCGCCGCTGCGACAGGTCATCGTCGCCAGCCCCGTCGAACAGGTCAGTCGCGCGCAGATCGAACACACGGCGCGTACAGCATTGACCGGCAATTTCTTCACGGTGAATCTCGACGGCGCGCGGATGGCGTTCGAGAAGCTGCCGTGGGTGCGTCGCGCGGATGTGCGGCGGGTCTGGCCGGACGGCCTGGAACTGGCGCTCGAAGAACATGTCGCGGTGGCACGCTGGCAGCGCGCCGAGGGCGAGTCCCACCTCGTCAATACCCACGGCGAACTGTTCGCGGCGACGCCGGGGACGGACCTCGGTCTGCCGGGCTTCTCGGGTCCCGAAGGCTCCGCCGCCCTGATACTGGCGCGCTATCAGGAATTCGAGCAGGCGCTGGCGCCGCTCGGCCGGCATCCGGTCACGGTGGCGCTGACGGCGCGCCAGGCCTGGGAGCTGAAGCTCGACGACGGTGTGGTCGTCGAACTCGGCCGCGACCACACCAAACACCCCCTGGCGGACCGCCTGGCCCGCTTCGTAACCCATTACCCGGCCGTGCGCCAGAAGCTCGGCAACCTGGCCGGCGTGGCGGACATGCGCTACCCCAATGGTTTCGCCTTGCGTCCGGGACGGAAAAGTTGACTCAGAATGGCTAAAGAAATCAAACGCGATCTCATCGTCGGCCTCGACATCGGCACCTCCAAGATCGTCGCCATCGTCGCCGAACTGAACGAGGAGGGGCAGCTGTCCATCCTCGGGCTGGGCAGCCAGGAATCGAGCGGCCTCAAGAAAGGCGTGGTCATCAACATCGAGTCCACGGTGAACGCCATTTCGCGCGCCGTGCAGGAAGTCGAACTGATGGCCGGCTGCAAGGTCAAGGAAGTCTATACCGGCATCGCCGGCGCCCACATCAAGAGCAAGGATTCCAACGGCATGGCCGTGGTGCGCGACAAGGAAGTGTCGCAGTTCGACATCGACCGCGCCATCGAGGCCGCCAACGCGACGCCGATCTCCGCCGACGACCAGATCCTGCATACGCTGGTGCAGGAGTTCATCGTCGACGGCCAGGACGGCGTCAAGGAGCCCATCGGCATGGACGCGAAGCGGATCGAGGTCAAGGTGCACCTCGTCACCGGCGCCGTCACCGCCGTGCAGAACATCGTCAAATGCGTGCATCGCTGCGGACTGGAGGTCGTCGACCTGGTGCTGCAGCCCTTGGCGTCGGGCTATGCCGTGCTGACCGAGGACGAGAAGGACGTCGGCGTCTGCCTCGTCGATATCGGCGGCG
>CAZWFC010000154.1:0-6898 GCA_964632965.1 uncultured Rhodocyclaceae bacterium | reverse complement strand
AGTCGAGCATGTCGATCTTCTCCAACTGGCTGGCAGCGCCGAACTCCGGCGTCATGACGTACATCGAGACGTCGACATGCGGCACGATGGCGGCGTCGCCCTGGCCGATGCCCGAGGTCTCGACCACGATCAGGTCGAAGCCCGCCACCTTGCAGGCGGCGATGACCTCGGGCAGCGCGGCGGAAATCTCGCTGCCGGTGTCGCGCGTCGCCAGCGAACGCATGAAGATGCGCGGATGCTCGATGGCGTTCATGCGGATGCGGTCGCCGAGCAGCGCGCCGCCGGTGCGCTTGCGCGACGGGTCGATGGAGATGATGGCGATATTGAGGCCGTTGTCCTGATCGAGTCGGAAGCGGCGGATCAGTTCGTCGGTGAGCGAACTCTTGCCGGCACCGCCGGTGCCGGTGATGCCCAGCGTCGGCGCCGTGCTCTTGGCCGCCTTTTCATGCAGTTGCTTGGCGAGCTTTTCCGGCCAGGTGCCGTTTTCCAGCGCGGTGACGATGCGCGCCAGAGCCCGGCGGTCGCCCTTCTCCAGCCCCTTCAGATCCTGCGGCGCCAGCGGCGACAAGTCCTTGTCGGCGCGCGCCACCATGTCGTTGATCATGCCCTGCAGGCCCATCTTCTGGCCGTCCTCGACCGAGTAGAGATGGGCGACGCCGTAGTCGTGCAGTTCGCGGACTTCGTGCGGCACGATGACGCCGCCGCCGCCGCCGAAGACCTGGATGTTCTCGCCGCCGCGCTGCTTGAGGAGGTCGATCATGTATTTGAAGAATTCGACATGCCCGCCCTGATAGGAGGAGACGGCGATGCCCTGCACGTCCTCCTGCAAGGCGGCGTTGACGATTTCTTCCACCGAGCGGTTGTGGCCGAGGTGAATGACCTCGGCGCCCGTGCCCTGCAGGATGCGGCGCATGATGTTGATCGAAGCGTCGTGGCCGTCGAACAGCGAGGCGGCGGTGACGAAACGGACCTTGTGCTTGGGCTTGTAGGGACCCAGCTTGGTGGCGACGGCGAGATCGGTCATGGCGACAACTCCTGCAAATGGCTCCAGCTTCCCATCTTAGGAAAGAAGCCGCCGTCCGCCATGGCACAACATGACGCAAACTATGCAAACTTTGCCATAATTGCTGCATGAATCAGGCAACCCAGCGCCGCCACAATCCTCATGCCACGGTCGCCATAGGCTTCGTGCGCGGCATTATGTCTGGCCTGTCTCTGTCCGGCGCGAGCCCCCAGGCAATTCTCGACCATGCAGGAATTGCCACCGTATTGCTCGGCGACAGCGGGGCGCGCATCCCCGTGGCGCGCTACGCCGCCCTCTACCGGCTGATCAACGAAAGGCTGGACGACGAAGGCTTCGGTCTGTTCTCGCGGCCCTTGCGGCGCGGCAGCTTCGAGTTCCTCTGCCGCGGCGCCCTGAGCGCAGCGACGCTGGAGGAAGCACTAGACCGCATTGCCCGCTTCCTGCGCATCGCGCTCGACGACCTCGAAGTCGAGTTGCAGCGTTCCGGCAGCACCGCGCTCCTGGTCATCACCCAGGAGCAGCCGCTGCCGGTCGGCGAACCCGGCCGCGTCTTCGCCTTCGAATGGCTGCTGCGCATGATCCACGGCCTCGCCGCCTGGCTGGTCGGACGGCCGCTGGCGCTCGATGAGGTCGCCTTCCCCTATCCGCCGCCGCCCCATGCCGCCGAATACGAACTGGTGTTCGCGCCGCGCTGCACCTTCGACGCGCAGCGGCTGGTGGCGCGCTTTCCCGCCGCCAGCCTGGCCCTGCCGGTGCGGCGCGACGAGGCGGCGTTGCGCGAGTTTCTCGCCGACGCGCCGGCGAGCATCACCACGCTCTACCGCCGCGACCGCGCACTCGCCCAGCGCGTGCGCGACGCCTTGCGCGCCGCGCTGCCGCAACAGCGACCGCTGCCCGACATCGCCGCCATGCTGGCCCTGTCGCCGCGCACCCTGCACCGGCGGCTCGAAGACGAGGGCACAAGCTTCGGCACCATCAAGGAAACCCTGCGCCGCGACCTCGCCTGCGAATGGTTGGCCAAGACGCAGCGGCCGCTGAACCGCATCGGCGCCGATCTCGGCTTCGCCGAACCGTCGGCCTTCTATCGCGCCTTCGCGGCGTGGACGGGCGAAGGGCCGCGCGAATACCGCAAGCGCGTCAGGCAATAAGGGAAAGTCAACCGAGAACCAGGCGGAACCCGGCGCCGGGGCGGATGTGCTCCTCCGTTTCGGCGATGAAAAGGTCGCGCACCAGGAGCTGCACCTTGGCGACCATGATGGCGGGAAGGGTGGCGCTGTTTTCGAGGACGAGCTCCTCGTCGGCGCGCATGGCCAGGGGAATGGGGCCGTAATGGAAGCCCGGCGCGTGGGCGGGGGAGGCTTCGATGCCGATCAGTTCGTCGAGGTCGGTCTGGCAGGTACAGAGGTGGCGCATGTCCGTTCCTTCGGCGGCCGCAATCTGGCCGTCACGAAAGGGATAACGGATACCGTGGCGAAAAGTTGAATCTAGCGGCGCCGGCGGCCGTAGATTCTGGCGGGCGACGCGCAGCAGGTGCCCGCGGGCGCCTGCCGGTGCGCCGCACGGTTGCCGTTGCGCCAGGCGCGCCAGCCAGCCCAAAGGGACCTGAGCCACGCGCGCATGCTCACGCCCCCGCCCGCCGCAGCTGCCACTCCTTGACCAGCGCGTAGATCGCCGGAATCACCGCCAGCGTCAGCACGGTCGAGGAAATCATGCCGCCTATCATCGGCGCCGCAATGCGGCTCATCACCTCGGAGCCGGCGCCGCGGCTCCACATGATGGGCAAGAGACCGGCCATGATGGCGACCACGGTCATCATCTTCGGCCGCACGCGTTCGACGGCGCCCTCCATCACCGCGGCGTAGAGGTCGGCGACGTCCGGCTGCCGCCCTGCCGCAGCGCGCTCGCGCCGGATCGCCTCCCAGGCATGGTCGAGGTAGATCAGCATCACCACGCCGGTCTCCGCCGCCACGCCGGCCAGGGCGATGAAGCCGACTGCGACGGCGACAGACAGGTTGTAGCCGAGCGCCCACATCAGCCAGACGCCACCGACCAGCGCGAAGGGCACCGAGAGCATGACGATCAGCGTTTCCGTCAGGCGGCGGAAGTTGAGGTAGAGCAGCAGGAAGATGAGCAGCAGCGTCACCGGTACCACCACCTTGAGCTTCTCAATGGCGCGCTCCATGTATTCGAACTGGCCGCTCCAGGCGATGTAGTAGCCGGGGGCGAACTTCACTTGCGCATTCACCGCCCGGCGCGCCTCGGCGACGTAGGAGCCGATGTCGCGTTCGCGGATGTCGACGTAGATGTAGGCCGACAGCAGCGCGTTCTCGGTACGGATCGCCGGCGCCCCTTTGACGATGCCGATCTTCGCCACCTGACCGAGCGGCACCATGGCCGGCGGGCCGCCCATTTCGCCGCCGATGGGCACCAGCACCTCGCGCGCGATCTGCTGCGGGTCGCCGCGCAACTCGCGCGGATAGCGCACCGTGACGCCGAAGCGCTCGCGGCCTTCGACGGTGGTGGTGACCATTTCGCCGCCGAGGGCGGCGGCGACGACATCCATCACCTCGCCAACCGTCAGGCCATAGCGGGCCAGGGCGATGCGGTCGGGCACGATGTCGAGGTAGAAGCCGCCGGTGATGCGTTCGGCGAAGGCGCTGCTGGTGCCCGGCACGGTCTTGACGACGCTTTCGATTTCCTTGGCCAGGCGCTCCATTTCGGCGAGGTCCTTGCCGAACACCTTGATGCCGATCGGCGTGCGGATGCCGGTGGACAGCATGTCGATGCGCGCCTTGATCGGCATCGTCCAGGAGTTGGCGACGCCGGGGAATTGCAACGCCTTGTCGAGTTCGGCGATCAGCTTGTCGGTGGTCAACCCCGGCCGCCATTCGCTTTCCGGCTTGAGGTTGATCACCGTTTCGAACATTTCCATCGGCGCCGGGTCGGTAGCGGTCTGGGCGCGACCGGCCTTGCCGAACACCGAGGCGACTTCCGGGAAGCTCTTGATGATCTTGTTCTGCGTCTGCAGCAGTTCGGCTGCTTTGGTCACCGACAGGCCGGGCAGCGTGGTCGGCATGTAGAACAGCGTGCCTTCGTTGAGCGTCGGCATGAATTCGCTGCCGAGTCGGCTGGCCGGGATGATGCTGACGGCCATGGCGATCAGGGCGAGGGCGATGGTCGTTTTCTTCCAGTTCATGACGGCGGCGATGATCGGGCGGTAAATCCGGATCAGGAAACGATTGACCGGGTTCTCGGCTTCCGGCTTGATATGGCCGCGGATGAACAGCAGCATGAGCACCGGCACCAGCGTCACCGACAGGAAGGCGGCCGCCGCCATGGCGAAGGTCTTGGTCCAGGCCAGCGGTGCGAACAGCCGGCCTTCCTGGGCTTCGAGCGTGAACACGGGGAGGAAGGAGACGGTGATGATGAGCAGGCTGAAGAAGAGGGCGGGGCCGACTTCCTTGCAGGCAGCGATGATGGCCTCGCTGCGCGACTCGCCGGGTTTGAGCCGTTCGAGATGCTTGTGGGCGTTCTCGATCATCACGATGGCCGCATCGATCATCGCCCCGACGGCAATCGCAATGCCGCCCAAACTCATGATGTTCGAATTGATGCCGAGCGCCCGCATGCCGATAAAGGCGGCCAGGATGCCGACCGGCAGCATGATGATGGCGACCAGCGCCGAACGCAGGTGGAGCAGGAAGACGATGCAGACCAGCGCGACGATCAGGCTTTCCTCGGCCAGCGTGCGCTTGAGCGTGGCGATAGCGCGTTCGATCAGTTCGGAGCGGTCATAGACGGTCTCGATGCTGACGCCTTCCGGCAGGCCGGCGCTGACTTCGGCGATCTTGGTCTTGACGTTGTGGATGACATCCAGCGCGTTCTGGCCGAAGCGTGACATGACGATGCCGGAAACGACCTCACCTTCGCCGTTCAGCTCGGTAATGCCGCGCCGCTCGTCGGCTACCAGCTCGACCCGGCCGATATCGGCAACGCGCACCGGCGTGCCGTTCTGCGCCTTCAAAACCAGATTCTCGATGTCGCCCTTGCCGCGCAGGTAGCCGCGGCCGCGCACCATGTACTCGGTCTCGGCCATTTCCAGCGTGCGCCCGCCGACGTCGCGGTTGGAATTGCGGATCACCTCGGCGACGCGCATCAGCGGGATGCCATAGGTTTTCAGCTTGATCGGATCGACGGTGACCTGATATTGCTGGACGAAGCCGCCGATGCTGGCGACTTCGGCGACACCGGGTGCCTTGGCCAACTGGTAGCGCAGATACCAGTCCTGCAGCGTGCGCAGTTCGGCCAGCGTCTTGTCCTTGGCCAGCACGGCGTACTGATAGACCCAGCCCACCCCGGTGGCGTCCGGGCCGAGGGTCGGATTGACGCCTTTGGGCAGCTTGCCGGAGACCGAATTGACGTATTCCAGCACGCGCGAGCGCGCCCAGTAGATGTCGGTTCCGTCTTCAAAAATGACGTAGACGAAAGAGGCGCCGAAGAAGGAGAAACCGCGGACGACCTTGGATTTCGGCACCGAGAGCAGGGCGGTGGTCAGCGGGTAGGTGACTTGGTCCTCGACCACCTGCGGCGCCTGGCCGGGGAATTCGGTGTACAGGATGACCTGGACGTCGGAGAGATCGGGGATGGCGTCGAGCGGGGTTTTGAGCACCGACCAGATGCCGGCGAGGATGATGAATAGCGTTGCAAGCAGGACGAGGAAGCGGTTTCTGGCTGACCAGTTGATGATGGCATTAAGCATGAGGCGCTTTTCTGTGGGGTTTGCCCTGGATCGGCGTGCGGGCGGGTAATTGGCATGGGGTTCCGCCTTGCTGGCGGGCGTACTTTCTTTTGTGTGGCCAAAAGAAAGTAGCCAAAGAAAAGGCCACCCCTGGGTCGGTGCCGGCTGCGCCGGTTTCCTGTGCTACTCGGAATGCCGGGCGGCTGCGGAACTCGGGGCTTCGCCCCTCAAACAGTCCTCGCCGACTGCCCCCGGCCTTCCTGCGTTGCTCGGCACCTCTCAAGGGGCCCGGTGAAACGACCCGTAGTTGAGCTTGGGTGCCTGAATAACAGATTTCATTTTTGGCCGTTTTTTCCGGTTGACCGTGGAAACCAGTTTTTTGGGGAACGACTGTTGAACGTGGACGTTTTTGGGGTCCCCGTGGAAGGCGCTGAGCAACGCAGGAAGGCCGGGGGCCTTCGGCTTGCGTTGTTTGAGCCGCAGGCGAGTTTAGCAAGCCGCCCGGCCTGCCGAGTAGCGCAAGGAACCCGCAGGGCGCCGCCCCCGGGGTCGCCTTCTTTTTGGCTACTTTTTCTTGGCGAAGCAAGAAAAAGTACGCCCGCCAGCAAGGCGGAAACCCCTGCCCGCCAAAGGAAAGCGTCATTTCGCCACCACCGAGGTAACCACCCATTCCCCAGGCCCCCGCTCAACAAACTCAAACTCCACCGCCGTCCCCGGCTTAAAGCCTGAAACCAGCGAAGGATTCGCCAAAACAAAATCCATCTTCATCGAAGGCCATTTCAAACTGGCCACCGGCTCATGCGAAATCGTCACGCTTCCAGAAGCAGCATCAACGGCATTCAAAACCCCAACCGCCTTATGCCCAACCACCGCCGGCTTGGCTGCCTGCATCCCGCCCAACGCCGCCTTCAAATTACTCTCGGCATCAATCAGGAAATTGGCCGACGAAACCACCATCTCCCCTTCCTTGACCCCCTCCAGCACCTGCACGAATTCGCTGCCCCGCGCCCCAAGCTTCACAGCCCGCGGCTCAAATCGCCCTTCGGCCAACTGCACGATGACCACCTGCTTGCTCCCGCTATCGATCACCGCCGAGTTCGGCACGGTGACGACCGACGAAGCCCCGGCCACCGGAA
>CAZWFC010000153.1:0-6900 GCA_964632965.1 uncultured Rhodocyclaceae bacterium | reverse complement strand
CGCCTCGCGGCGCAGGAGATCAACGCCGCCGGCGGCGTGCTCGGCAGCCAGATCCAGCTGGTCGAACGCGACGACGAAGCCAAGAACGAGCGCGGCGCCCAGGTGGTACAGGAGCTCATCAACAAGGAGAAGGTCGTCGCCGCGCTGGGCATCGTCAACACCGGCGTCGCCCTGGCCAGCCAGCGTTTCTACCAGGAAGCGAAAATCCCGATGCTCACCTCGGTCGCCACCGGTTCGCTGGTGACCAAGCAGTTCCTGCCGCCGCAGTACCCCGACAACTACGTCTTCCGCATCTCCGCCAGCGACACCGTCCAGGCGGCGATGATCGTCGACGAAGCCACCGACCGCCGCAAGCTGAAGAAGGTGGCGATCCTCGCCGACTCCACCAACTACGGCCAGCTCGGCCGCGAGGACCTGGAGCGCGCGCTGGAGAAGAAGGGCCTCAAGCCGGTCGCCGTCGAGAAGTTCAACATCAAGGACGTTGACATGACGCCGCAACTGCTCAAGGCCAAGGCGGCCGGCGCCGAGGCGATCCTGACTTACGCCATCGGCCCGGAACTGGCGCAGATCGCCAACGGCATGGTCAAGCTGGGCTGGAAGGTTCCCATGGTCGGCAGCTGGACGCTGTCGATGTCGAACTTCATCGACAACGCCGGCCCCAACGGCGAGGGTGCGCGCATGCCGCAGACCTTCATCCAGGAGCCGACGACGCCGAAGCGCAAGGCCTTCATCGAGGCCTACCAGAAGGCCTACAAGGTCGACCGCATCCCCTCGCCGGTGTCCGCCGCCCAGGGCTACGACTCGATGTACGTCCTCGCCGCCGCCATCAAGCAGGCCGGCGGCACCGACGGCGTCAAGATCCGCGAGGCGCTGGAAAACCTGTCGGCCAAGGTCGTCGGCGTCATCCAGACCTACGACAAGCCCTACACCCGGCTCGACCACGAGGCCATCGACGACATCAGCGTGCCGGTGATGGGCGAGGTCAAGGGCGGCCACGTCGTCTACGCCTACGACGCGGACAAGAAGAAGGCCAGCAAGTAACAGCGCCATCCCCCCGGCCCCCTTCCCCCGGAAGGGGGCGACGGGTGTTCGCGGGCTGCGCCCGCTCCGTGTGAACGCTGCGCCGGGGCGGTGCGCTCCCGGCTCCTCCCCGGCTGTCTTTCCCCTAATGGAGTCTCCCCATGGATGTGCTATTGCAAATCCTGTTCAGCGGCATCGCGCTCGGCATGATCTACGCGGTGATCGCCTTCGGTTACCAGCTCACCTTCGCCACCTCGGGCACGCTCAATTTCGGCCAGGGCGAAGCCCTCGCGGTGGGCGCGCTGATCGGCCTGACCATCGTCGGCCATGTCAATTTCTGGCTCATGATCCCGCTCGTGCTGCTGGCCGGCGCGCTCTACGGCATCGCCGTCGAACGCCTGGCCGTGCGCCCGGCGCTGAAGATCAAGTCGGAAGGCTGGATCATGGCCACCATCGCCTTCGGCATCATCATGAAGAACGTCGCCGAGAACATCTGGGGCCGCGACGACCTGAAGTTCCCCTCGCCGGTGTCCGAGGCGCCGCTGCACGTGTTCGGCGCCAACGTGCTGCCGATGGAGATCATCGTCGTCGTCGGCGCCATCGCGCTGATGCTGGCGGTGGAAGCCTTCAACCGCAAGTCGATCTACGGCAAGGCCGTGGTCGCCACCGCCGCCGACCGCGACGCCGCCGGCCTGATGGGCATCAACACCAGCCAGGTCATTACTTTTTCCTACGCGCTGTCCTGCGCCACCGCCGCCTTCGCCGGCGTGCTGATCGCGCCGCTGACGCTGACGGGAGCCAGCATGGGCGCCTCGCTGGGCCTCAAGGCCTTCGCCGTGGCCATCATCGGCGGCCTGACCTCGGGGCTGGGCGTCGTCGTCGGCGGACTGATCCTCGGCCTCACCGAGACGCTGACCGGCTTCTACGTCTCGACCGGCTACAAGGACGTGCCCGGACTCATCCTGCTGCTCGCCGTACTCGCGGTGAAACCGGCGGGCCTTTTCGGCAAGACCGCGATCAAGAAGGTTTGACCATGACCAAAATCGTCTTCTCCGTCCTCGCCCTGGCCGCCATCGCGCTGTTCCCGCTGGCCGTGCCCAATCCCTATTACATCCATCTGCTGGTGGTGATCGGCATCTACACCATCCTGCTCTACGGCCTCGACATCGTCGTCGGCTACACCGGCGAGGTGTCGCTCGGCCACGCCGGCCTCTTCGGCATCGGCGCCTACGCCGCCGGCGTGCTCTTCGCCACGGTCGGCGCGCCGTTCTGGGTGGCGCTGCCGGCGGCCATCGCCATCACCGCCGCCTTCGGCGCCGTGCTCGCGGTGCCAGCGCTGCGCGTCACCGGGCCCTACCTCGCCATGGTGACACTGGCCTTCGGCACCATCGCGCAGATCCTCATCAACGAGATGGATTTCGTCACCAACGGCCCGCAAGGCCTGAAGGTCCTCAAGCCGATGGTCTTCGGCCATCAGGTGACGGCGGTCGACTTCTACTATTTCACGATGGGCATGACCCTGCTCGCCCTGCTGGTGGTGCACCGCCTGCTCAAGTCCCATGTCGGACGGACCTTCGAGGCGCTGCGCGGCAGCCCGGTGGCCTGCGACTGCATGGGCGTCTCGGTGTACCGCAACAAGGTGCTGGCCTTCGTCATCAGCGCCGCCTTCGCCGGCCTGGCGGGCGGGCTCTACGCCTTCTCCGAGGAATACATCGCCCCCAACACCTTCAACTTCGAGCTGACCATCCTGTTCCTGCTGGCGGTAACGCTGGGCGGGCGCAAGACGCGCAGCGGCGCGGTGATCGGCGCGACCATCGTCGTGCTGCTGCCGAACCTGCTGTCCGACATCGAGCTGTTCCGCACGCTGACGGTGGCCATCGCCCTCGCGGTGACGGCGGGCGCAGCCTACGCCGTGCTCAAGACGAGCACCACGCTGAAGAGCCTCGCCGTGCCGCTGCTGGCCCTCGGCGGCTTCGTCGTCTTCGCCTTCACGCTGGAGGACATCGCCGAGCACCGCCTGACGATCTTCGGCCTGATGATCCTCGGCGTCGTCTATTACCTGCCCGACGGCATCATGGGCTACCTGCGCCAGTTGGTGAAGCGCTTCCGCCCCCAATGGGTGCCGGCGCACGAGCTGATCCTCGACCGCGGCGACGCCGCGCATGTCTGGGCGCCCGCCGCCCAGGCCGCCGGTGCAGACGCCACGCTGCTGTCGGCCTCCGGCATCCTGATGCAGTTCGGCGGCCTCAAGGCTCTGAACCAGGTCGATCTGACGGTGGCACGCGGCACGGTGCATGGCTTGATCGGCCCCAACGGCTCGGGCAAGAGCACGATGATGAACGTGCTCACCGGCATCTACCAGCCGACCGCCGGCAGCGTCGAGTTCGACGGCCGCGCCATCACCGGGCGCACCTCTTCGGCCATCGCCTTGCAGGGCATCGCGCGCACCTTCCAGAACGTGCAGCTGTTCGGCGAAATGACGGCCATCGAGAACGTGCTCGTCGGCCTGAACCACACCTACACGGCGACGCTGCTCGACGTCGTCTTCCACAGCGGCCGCCATCGCCGCCAGGAACACGAGGCGCGCGTGCGCGCCGCCAGCCTGCTCGACTTCGTCGGCCTGGGCAAGCTGCACAACGAGGAAGCGCGCAACCTGCCCTACGGCAAGCAGCGCATGCTCGAAATCGCCCGCGCCCTGGCGCTGAACCCGAGCCTGCTGCTGCTCGACGAGCCGGCCGCCGGCGTGCCGCCGGCCGACCTCCCCGAACTCACGGCGATGATCCGCAAGGTTCGCCAACATGGCATCACGGTGATCCTGATCGAACACCACATGGATGTCGTGATGGGCGTCTGCGACCGCGTCTCGGTGCTCGATTTCGGCCAGAAGATCGCCGAGGGCGCGCCCGCCGAGGTCCAGCGCAACCCCAAGGTAATCGAGGCCTATCTTGGCGGCGAGGCCGAAGGCATCGCCGAACCCCAACCCCTGGCGGCTTAAGGACAAAAGGATACGACATGCTTGCGATAGATAATCTCCACGCCGGCTACGGCAGCGTCGATGTGCTGCACGGCATCTCCTTTGCAGTGCCGAAGGGCAAGGTGGTCAGCCTGATCGGTTCCAACGGTGCCGGCAAGACGACGACCATGCGTGCCATTTCCGGCATGATCAAACCCAAGCGCGGCGCCGTGATGCTCAACGAACAGGACGTCACCGGGCTCGACTCGCACCGCATCGCGCGCCGCGGCCTCGCCCATTCGCCGGAGGGGCGGCGCGTCTTCCCCACTCTCTCGGTGACCGACAACCTGTTGCTGGGCGCCTTCCCGCGCTTTACCGGCAGCCGTCCGCGAGGCGACGTGCAGCTCGACCTGGAACGGGCGCTGGAACTCTTCCCGCGCCTGATGGAACGTCGCGGCCAGCTCGCCGGCACGCTTTCCGGCGGCGAACAGCAGATGCTGGCGATGGCGCGCGCCGCCATGCTCAACCCCGACGTGATCCTGCTCGACGAGCCCTCGATGGGTCTGGCGCCGATCCTGGTCGACGAAGTCTTCCGCATCATCGGCAATCTCCGGCAACGTGGCGTGACCATGCTGCTGGTCGAACAGTTTGCGGCCGCCGCGCTGAACGTCAGCGATTATGGCTATGTGCTGGAAAACGGCAGCATCTCGGTGCATGGCCCGGCCGAAGCGCTGAAGAACGATCCGGCGGTGCGCGCCGCGTACCTCGGTGGAGGTCATTGATAGCAGGCGTCCGCAACCGCCACGCAGAGGGCGGAACAACAATTTTCACGCTGGCGAGGAGGCACCATGAAATTTTCGACACGCTTGGCGCTGGGTTTTGCAGTCATGGTGCTGCTGATCCTGGCTACCGCCACCGTAGGCCTGGTGGTGGCGTCGCGCCTGAATACGCAGATCGGCTCCCTGGTCAATGACAAGTATCCGGTGACGGCTGCGCTGAACTCGATTCGCGGCGCCACCACGGACAATGCGGTGACCATGCAGGGCCTGCTCGTCGTTTCCGACGCCGAGCAATTGCAGCAGGACATCGCGCGCATCGAGAGCACCGAACAGCGCGCCGCCAACAACCTGGCCAGCCTCGACCAACTGGTCACCGACGCCGAGAGCCGCCAGCAGCTTGACGCGATCAAGAAGGCGCGCGACACGTTCATCAGCGACCGCAAGTACTTCATCGACCAGGTCAAGGCCAACGCCAACATCGAACTAGTCAAGTCGCAGTTGCAGGTCGCCAAGAGCAGCTACAACACCTATCTGGAAGCGCTCGGCGAGTTCATCGTGTTTCAGGGTTCTCTGTTCGGCGAAGCATCGAGCAGCGCGGCGACCGAAGTCCGCGTGGCGCGCATCGCCTTTTTTGTCGTCGGCCTGCTGGGTGTCGTGCTGGGCATCGGCATCGGCGTGATCACCCTGCGCAGCCTGATGCGGCAGTTGGGAGCCGAACCCGACTACGCCAAGGAGGTCGTCAACCGCGTTGCCGGCGGCGACTTGCAAGTCAGCGTCCTGACGCGTCCGGGGGATAGCGCAAGCCTGCTGCACGCGATGGCGGTGATGCAGGAAAGGCTGCGCGCGATCGTCGGCCGGGTGAACGATGGTGCGGAAAAGGTGGCGTCCGCTTCCGCCGGACTGGTGGCTGCATCGACTCAGGTCGCCTCGGTATCGGTGAAACAGAACGAGCTCGCCGCCGCGACCGCCGCGGCGATCGAGGAGCTAACCGTCAGCATCAACCAGGTGGCGGACAACGCGCGCAATACCGAGGGCAATTCGCAGCAGGCCAGCGAACTGTCGATGCAGGGCGAACAACTGGCGCACACCGCCTCCGACGAAATGGGCCGGATTGCGGAGACGGTCACCTCGTCCTCGCGCCAGGTCGAGGCGCTGGTGGCGCGTTCCGACGAGGTGGGCGGCATCGTCAAGGTGATCAAGGAGATCGCCGACCAGACCAATCTGCTGGCCCTCAATGCGGCCATCGAGGCGGCGCGCGCGGGCGAACAGGGGCGCGGCTTCGCCGTCGTCGCCGATGAAGTGCGCAAGCTGGCGGAACGCACGACCCAGGCGACCACGCAAATCACTTCGATGATCACCGCCATGCAGGAGGAAACCAAGGCCGCGGTATCCGGCATGCGCACCAGTTCATCGTTGGTGCATAACGGCCTCCAGTTCGCCGATCGTGCCGCCGCATCGCTGCGCCAGATCAACCGCAGCACCCGCGACACGCTGGAGAAGATCCGCGACGTGGCGATCGCGACGCAGGAACAAGGCAAGGCCAGCGAAGAGATCGCGCGCAATGTCGAAGTCATGGCGCGCATGGCGGACCAGAGCAGCGGCACCATGCGCGAGTCGGCCCACGCCGCCCAACGCCTCGATCAACTGGCGCTGGACCTCAAGGGTGCAGCGCAGCAGTTCCGCGTCTAGCGCGGCTCAGCCTTTCAGGGAAGCGATCAGCTCGATATAGCGGGTCATCGCGGCGTCGCTCGCGGTGCCCTTGATGGCGGCCCAGGCGTCGTACTTGGCACGCCCCACCATGTCGGTGAAGCCGGGGCGTTTGCCCTCGACATCGCCGTCCGTGGCCTGCTTGTACAGCGCGTAGAGTTGCAGCAACACGTCGTTTGAGGGCCGCTCCGGCAGTTTCTTGGAATCGGCCACCGCTGCTTCGAAGTTGTTCTTGAGTTCGCTCATGTCATCTTTCTCGGCAAGGAATGGTCGCCACGAATTGGCTTCGACTATTATATGTCGCCGCAGGATGCAGTAACGGTATCCCAGCCATAGACCGTCAATCTGGAGGACACGCGCAATGCTCCGACGTGAAAAAATGTCGGCCGTCGATACGGCCTGGCTACGGATGGACCGCCCGACCAATCTGATGATGATCGT
>CAZWFC010000152.1:0-6961 GCA_964632965.1 uncultured Rhodocyclaceae bacterium | reverse complement strand
CGGTCTTGCCGGTCTGGCGGTCGCCGATGATCAGTTCGCGCTGGCCGCGGCCGACGGGAACCATGGCGTCGATGGCCTTGATACCGGATTGCACCGGCTGGGACACCGACTTGCGCCAGATCACGCCCGGCGCGACCTTTTCGATCTTGTCGGTCATCTTGGCGTTGATCGGGCCCTTGCCGTCGATGGGCTGGCCCAGCGAGTTGACGACGCGACCGAGCAGTTCGGGGCCGACCGGCACTTCGAGAATGCGGCCGGTAGTCTTCACCGTATCGCCTTCGGAGATGTGCTCGTACTCGCCCAGCACCACGGCGCCGACGGAGTCGCGTTCGAGGTTCAGGGCCATGCCGAAGGTATTGCCGGGGAATTCCAGCATTTCACCCTGCATGACGTCGGTGAGGCCGTGAACGCGGCAGATGCCGTCCGTCACGGACACCACGGTGCCCTGGGTGCGCAGGTCGGTACCGACCTGCAGGTTCTGGATCTTGGATTTGATCAGTTCGCTGATTTCAGATGGATTGAGCTGCATGTAAAGCTCCAATTCTGGAAACTAAGTCCTGAGGGCCGTGGCCATGGCATCGAGGCTGGCGCGGACGGAGGTGTCCAGCACCTGATCGCCCACGACTACCTTGATGCCGCCGATGAGTTCCGGGTCCAATTGCACTTCGGGCCGCAACTTGGCCTTGAAGTGGGCTTCGAGGGTCGGAAGCAGGCTGTTGCGCTGGGCGTCATCCAGAGGAAAGGCGCTGTAGATCACAGCATCCTTGACTCCTTCTTCCACCGCCTTGAGCGTTTCGAAAAACGCGGCGATTTCCGGCAATACCGAAAGACGGTCGTTGCCGGCGAGAACCTGGATGAAACTGGCCAGGTCGCCATCCACACCGCCTCCGAGCAGGGATTTGACGAGATCGGCCTTCTGGCCGGCCGTCAGGCCCGGGTTGGCGAGACAAGCGGCCATGTCGGCGTTCTGGGCATAGGCCGACAGCAGACTCAGCTGTTCGGACCAGGCCGCAAGCCGCCCCTTCTCCTGCGCCAGGCGGAAAACCGCCTCGGCGTAAGGACGGGCAATGGTGACGAGTTCGGCCATGACGGTCAGAGTTCCTGTTTCAAGGCCGCCAGCATGTCGGCGTGGGAGCCGGCATTGACTTCGCGACGCAGGATCTTCTCGGCACCGGCGACCGCCAGCTCGGCGACACGTTCGCGCAGGACGGAACGGGCGCGCTCGATGTCCTGATCGAGTTCACCCATCTTGCCGGCGTAAACCTTCTCGGCCTCGACCTTGGCGGCATCCTTGGCTTCTTCGACGATCTGGCGGGCACGCTTCTCGGCTTCGGCGGTGATGCCGTTGGCGCGATCCTTGGCCTCGCGCAACGCGTCGGCGGAACGCTTGGACGCGAGTTCGAGGTCGTGCTTGCCGCGCTCGGCGGCCGCAAGGCCGTCGGCGATTTGCTGCTGCCGGTCGGCCATCGCCTTTTGCAGCGGCGGCCAGACGAACTTCATCGTGATCCAGATGAACAGGGCGAACCATATCATCTGACCGATGAGGGTTGCGTTAATGCTCACGCTGACCTCCTGTGTAAAGTTTCAGGGGCAGGCCGGCTTAGTGCGGCTTGACGAGAGCGATGAACGGGTTGGCGAACAGCATGAACAGGGCGATACCGACGCCGATCATGGTCACCGCGTCGAGCAGACCGGCGACGATGAACATCTTGACCTGCAGCGTGGGGATCATTTCGGGCTGACGAGCGGCGCCTTCGAGGAAGCGGCCACCAAGAATACCGAAGCCGATGGCGGTGCCCAGAGCACCGGCGCCGATCAGGATCGCGACGGCGATGGCGGTGTTACCCAGCAGCACGGAAAGTTCCATTTGATTTACTCCTATGAGATCGAGGGTTGGTTATCGAAAGGGTTAGTGCGATTCGGAGGCCATCGACATATAGACGATGGTCAGCATCATGAAGACGAAAGCCTGCAGCGTGATGATCAGGATGTGGAACAACTCCCACGGCAGCGCCAGCGGCAGCTGCCAGATACCGAGCAGACCGATCAGGATGAACACCATCTCGCCGGCGTACATGTTGCCGAACAGACGCAGCGAGAGGGAGATCGGCTTGGCGATGTCTTCGATGACGCGGAACAGGAAGTTCACCGGCGCGAGCTTCGGCCCGAACGGCACGGTGAAAACCTCGTGCATGAAGCCGCCGAAACCCTTCACCTTGAAGTTCAGGTAGATCATGATGAGGAACACCGTGATCGACATGGCGAAGGTGAGGTTGGGATCGGTCGTCGGCACGAACTTGAACGGCAGGTGCTCGTTGCCCGTGAGCTTCTGGGACGCCAGCGGCAGGAAGTCCACCGGAATCAAGTCCATCGCGTTCATGGCGAAGACCCAGACGAAGATCGTGATGGCCAGGGGCGCAATCAGCGGGTTATTGCCGTGATAGGTGTCCTTGACCTGCTGATTGACGAAGGAGAGCACCATCTCGAAGAAGTTCTGCCAACCCGTCGGCACACCGGACGTCGCCTTGCTGGCGATCATGGCGAGCGAGCCGAACACCACCAGCCCGATGACGCCGGAGACAAGCAGCGTGTCGATGTTGAAGGTCCAGAATCCGGAGCCAACCTGGAGGTTGGTCAGATGGTGGGAAATATACGCAGTAGCGGTCAGCGGTTCGCCGTGAGCAGCAGCAGACATGTTCAGTTCCGAGTTTTTAGCAGCGCCATCCAATAGACGACGACGGTTAACGCGAAGCCAAGGAACAGCGGCAAAGCCACCAAATCCCTATAGCCCAGAAACACGAGGGCGAAGCCGCCGAGGATGACCGCAAACTTGTAGGTCTCCCCCAGCATCTGCGCCCGGTACAGCTTACCCGGGTCCGCTTCGTTGCCACGCATGGCGCGCCACACATAAGCGAGAGCACCGAGCATTCCGATGCCACCACCCATGAGGGCCGAAACGGCCGCATTGGTCCCGCCAAAAATTCCCGCCGCCGCGGCAGCGCACAAAGTCGCGATGCCTTGGTAGCGCAACACCCAGATCACGTCGGAGTGCATGGCAGACCCATCAAACTTTTCAATGATAACACTAAGGTCAGTCTCATACAAGAGTCGAATGCTGCCAGTGCACAATATTTTGATTTCGGCATAACGCTCGCTCACGTGAGCATCTGCCTTTCCTGAAACGCTGCATTGCCGAGTTTCATCCGCGCAGCTTTTCGAGCAGACCATCCAACTGGTCGAGGCTGCCGAAACGGATGGTCAGATTGCCCGCTCCCTTGCGGTTCGCCGCGATCTTGACCGTTGCCCCGAGGCTGTCCGACAGGTCTTCTTCGAGGCGCAGCAAATCGCGATCGACACCCTGGGCCGCCCGGCCCTTCTTGACCGGCGGATTGAGTTCGCGCGCCGCCAGCTTCTCGGTCTCGCGCACCGAATAGCCCTTTTCGACGACCAGCGCGGCGACACGACCCTGCTCGGACTTCGGCAAGGGCAGCAACGCGCGGGCATGGCCCATTTCGATATCGCCGGCCATCAGCATGTCCTGGGCCGGCTTGGCCAACTGTAACAAGCGCAGCAGGTTGGACGCACCCGGCCGTGACCGGCCGACGGCATCGGCCGCCTGCTGGTGGGTCATGCCGAATTCATCGATCAGGCGCTGCAGGCCGGCCGCCTCCTCCAGCGGATTCAGGTCTTCGCGCTGGATGTTCTCGATCAGCGACATGGCCAGGGCCGCGTCGTCCGGAATCTCGCGGATCAGCACCGGCACCTCGGCCAGACCGGCGATCTGCGAAGCGCGCCAGCGGCGTTCGCCGGCGATGATTTCGTAGCGCTCCTCGTTGCCCGCACGGCCGACCGGGCGCACCGAAATCGGCTGGATCAGGCCCTGCGCCTTGATCGAGGCCGCCAGTTCTTCGAGCGAACCCGGATCCATGCGCGTGCGCGGCTGGTACTTGCCCGGCTGCAGGGCGCCCACCGGCAGGGTGTCCTGGCGCTGGCTTTCCGGCGCATTGTTGGCGGCCAGCAGCGCGTCGAGCCCGCGGCCGAGGCCTTTCTTCTTCGGTGGATTCATGTCCTGCTCACTCCCTGCATTGTTTTGATTTCGGAATTAACGGGCTGCCTGCCCTGAAGCGTCGCCCGGCCACGCCTTGACGCGTTCGATCATTTCGGCGGCGAAAGCCAGGTAGGCCTGCGCACCCTTCGACGCCTTGTCGAAGAGGACGCCGGGCAGACCGTAGCTCGGCGCCTCGGCCAGCCGTACGTTGCGCGGCACCAGCGTGTCGAAGACCTTGTCGCCGAAGTGCTGCATCAGCTGCTGGGACACCTGGTTCGACAGCGTCGAGCGCGGATCGAACATGACGCG
Source organism: uncultured Rhodocyclaceae bacterium (assembly GCA_964632965.1). GTDB lineage: Bacteria > Pseudomonadota > Gammaproteobacteria > Burkholderiales > Rhodocyclaceae > Nitricoxidireducens. Next base: position 2,604 of record CAZWFC010000152.1, on the reverse strand, counting down.
CAGCAGGCCGATGATCTTGAGGTCGCGGTTGAGGTTGGCATGCACCTTCTTGATGGTGTTGACCAGGTCGGACAGGCCTTCCAGCGCGTAGTACTCGCACTGCATCGGTATGATGACGCCATGCGCCGCGCACAGCCCGTTCAGCGTCAGCAGCGACAGCGACGGCGGGCAATCGATCAGGACAAAGTCATAATCGGCGGTATGTGCGGCGAGCGCCTCCTTGAGGCGCATTTCGCGCCGGTCGAGCCCGACCATCTCGACCTCGGCGCCGGCCAGATCGCGGTTGGCCGGCAGCACATCGTAGCTGCCGGGCGGCGACGGCGTACGCGCCTCGGCGAGACTGGCGAGCCCCAGCAGCACCTGGTACACGGAGGACTTCAGGCTGCCCTTCTCGATGCCGCTGCCCATCGTCGAATTGCCCTGCGGATCGAGATCGATCAGCAAGGTGCGCTGTCCCTGGAGCGCCAGCGCGGCGGCGAGGTTGACCGAAGTCGTGGTCTTGCCGACCCCGCCCTTCTGGTTGGCGATGGCGAATATGTGCATATCAGGCTCTTTCCAGGATGATCAGATGGCGCTGTGCTTCCAGCCCCGGTACGGTCAAAGCGGGTGCCGCCACCAGCCGCCATTCCGCAGGCAAGGCGGCCAGTTCTTGTTGCGGGTAAACGCCCTTCATGGCGAGCAGGCGCCCACCTTCCCGCACCAGCCGGCCGGCCAGACGCGCAAACTCGGCGAGGTCGGAAAAGGCACGGGAAATCACCGCGTCGAAGGACTTTTCCGGCATCACCGCCTCGACTCGGCCGCAATGGACGGCGACGTTGGCGAGCCCCAGCTCGATCTTGGCCTGCTGCTGGAAGGCCGCCTTTTTCTGGTTGGCTTCGACCGACGTCAGCCGCAAATCGGACCGCGCCATGGCCAGCGGCAAGCCCGGCAGGCCGGCGCCGCTGCCGACGTCGGCAAGGCTCGCCACGGCACCCAGATGCGGCAGCACGGCGAGGGAATCGAGCAGGTGATGGGTCACCATCTCCGCCTCGTCCCGCACCGCAGTCAGGTTGTAAGTACGGTTCCATTTCGCCAGCAGGGCCAGATAGACGAGGAGCTTTTCCTCGGCTCCCGCCGGCAATGCCAGCCCGAGTGCCGCGATCCCTGCCGATAGCTTCTCCGCCAGCATCATGCGCGCTTCTTTTCCTTGGGCAACTTCTTGAGATGCACCAGCAGGAGGGACATCGCCGCCGGCGTGACACCCTGGATGCGGGACGCCTGCCCGAGCGTCTCCGGCCGGTGCTGCGCCAACTTCTGCCGCACCTCGATGGAAAGACCGCGCACCTCGGCGTAATCGAGGTCGCCCGGCAGATGCAGCGACTCGGCATCGAGGGCCTTCGCCACCTCGTCCTTCTGGCGCTCGATGTAGCCGGCGTATTTCGCCTGGATTTCCACCTGCTCGACCACCTGCGGATCGACGACGGCCTCGCCCGCCCCCGGCAGGGTCATCAGCGAAGAATAGGTGACCTCAGGACGCCGCAACAAATCGAACAGCCGGTACTCGCGCTCCATCCCCTGGCCGAGCACGCGCACCGCGTCGCGTTCGCCGACCTGGCGCGGATTGACCCACACGGCGTTGAGCCGCCCGGTTTCATCGGCGATGGCGGCACGCTTGCGGTTGAACGCCTCCCAGCGGACGTCGTCGACCAGACCGAGCTCGCGTCCGACCTCGGTCAGCCGCAAGTCGGCATTGTCCTCGCGCAGGCTGAGGCGATACTCGGCGCGGCTGGTGAACATGCGATAGGGTTCGGAGACGCCGCGGGTGATCAGGTCGTCCACCAGCACGCCGAGGTAGGCCTGGTCGCGGCGCGGACACCACGGCGCCAACTCCCTGGCGCGGCGGGCGGCATTGATGCCGGCCAGCAAACCCTGGGCGGCGGCCTCCTCGTAGCCGGTGGTGCCGTTGATCTGGCCGGCGAAGAACAGGCCGCCGATGGACTTGGTCTCCAGCGACGCCTTGAGGTTACGCGGATCGAAGTAGTCGTACTCGATGGCATAGCCGGGGCGCAGGATATGGACATTCTCCAGGCCGCGGATCGAGCGCACCAGATCGAGCTGCACATCGAAGGGCAAGCTGGTCGAGACGCCCTGCGGATAGATTTCGTGCGTGTCCAGACCCTCCGGCTCCATGAACACCTGATGGCTGTCGCGGCCGGCGAACTTGTGGATCTTGTCCTCGATGGAAGGACAGTAGCGCGGCCCCACCCCTTCGATGACGCCGGTAAACATCGGCGACCGGTCGAGGCCGGCGCGGATGATGTCGTGAGTCCGCGCGTTGGTATACGTGATCCAGCACGGCACTTGGCGCGGATGCTGCGCCGCATTGCCGAGGAAGGAAAACACCGGCACCGGATCGTCGCCGGGCTGTCGCTCCATGACCGAATAATCGATGGTCTTGCCGTCGAGCCGCGGCGGCGTACCGGTCTTGAGCCGACCGGCGGGAAGCTGGAGTTCGCGCAGGCGCGCCGCCAGGGATATCGCCGGCGGATCGCCGAAGCGGCCCGCACGATAGCTTTCGAGGCCGACATGCACCAGGCCGTTGAGGAAGGTGCCCGCCGTGAGCAC